>DASSFZ010000534.1:0-2268 GCA_035693785.1 Anaerolineae bacterium
ATGTCCGCCGAGAACGCCGTCGCCCCGCACACCACGATCGTCGACTACACACTCACCCCCAAGGGATCGCGCCTGAACGACCTGATCGAGTCGCTGCAGGTCGCCCCAGAAAGCGCCGCCAGCCGGCCCGCCGAGAACAGCTTGGTCGATTACGAAGTGATCCTCGGCGCGGACTTCGAGCCGTGCCAACGCCCCTCGCGCGGTTGGTGATCCATTTCTTCCCCCTGTCGCCGGGCCAGTGCCAATCACTCTAACTCTAACCTCTAACTCTAACCCTAACTCCTAACTCTAACTCTAACTCCCAACTCTAACTCCGTAGGCTTGTCGCCGTCTATCCGTGCAGACCTCGTATTTGACGACTGCCCCGCATCGCCTATAATGGCACTGTAGGGATTTTTGCACGGCGCGAAAGGACTCACATGGGCACCCGCGCGGCGTCCCGGCGGTCGTCGCTGTCCGCTATCGACTTCATACTGATCGCGATCATCATCGGCCTGCTCACCGTCATCTGCGGCGTGCTGGCGATGCGGCTGCTGCCTTTCGCGAATCCGGTGATCTTGACGATCGCCACGCCGACGATCACGCTGACCCCTTCGCCGACGACGCCGCCGACGCCCAGCCCGACCTGGACCAACACGCCCACGCCGACTCGCACGCGCACGCCAACACCCACGCCGACCCGGACGTTGCCGCCCACTTCGCCGCCTCCGCCCCTGGTCAATCTCGCACTGACCGTCACGCCGCTGCCGCCGGTTGAAGTGATAACGGGCACTTTTTGGACGCCTCCCTCGCCCGCGCCGCTGCGCGAGTTCAAGCCGAACACGCTCAACATCATCTTGATGGGCAGTGACCGCCGCCCCAACGAGGGTGGGTGGCGCACCGACACGATGATACTTGTCAGCGTCGATCCCGACGTGCCGTCGCTGACGATGCTGTCCATTCCGCGCGATCTGTGGGTGTACGTGCCCAACTGGCAGTGGACGCGCATCAATCTGGCCGATGGGCGCGGCGAGCGGATCGGCTTTCCGGGTGGTGGCCCGGGATTGCTCAAACAGACGATTCAATACAATTTCGGCATTCCGGTGCAGTACTACGCTCGCGTCGACTTCGGCGGCTTCAAGGCGCTGATCGACGCCGTCGGCGGCATCGACGTTATCGCCGACTGCCCGCTGTACGATATCTTTCCCGACGTGCCGGAGGGCGTGACGGACATCATCACCGGCCCGGAGCTTGCCACGGTCGTGACCGGCACCATCGACATACCCTCTGCCGGCATTTACCATCTCGACGGGAAACATGCCCTGTGGTACGCCCGGTCGCGCAAGACGACCAGCGACTTCGACCGCTCGCGCCGCCAGCATCGTGTCCTGCGCGGGCTGTGGAGCGCCATTCAGCAGCAGGGCCTGGTCGGGCAGTTGCCGGCGCTGTGGGACCAGCTCAGCCAGGCGGTGCAGACCGACCTGACGCTCAACGACGTCGTGTACCTGGCGCAGCTCGGGACGCAGCTCGATCCGACTCACATTCGGAGCCGGTTCATCGACGGGACAATGCTGCATTACTTCGTGTCGAATAACGGCGCGAGCGTGTACGCCTTCAACTACGACGAGCTTGAGCCAGTTCTCGATGAAGCGTTCGCCGAGTTTTTGCCGAACGTGGCTTCGCAGGCGCCGGCGGCCGTCGAGGTGTGGAACGGCGTCGGCAACCCGGACTGGGATCGCGTCGCCGCCGAGCGCCTGTCGTGGGCTGGGTTCCAGGCGTGGCCCAACGGTATAGCCGATCGGCTTTACGAGCGCACGACCATCGTCGATTTCACGACGACGCAGAAGGGGTCGCGCTTGGCGCAACTGATTAACTTGTTCAGGGTCTCCAGCGCCGACGTGGTATACCAGCCAGAGGCGAGCAGCCCGGTTCCTTATCGTGTCATTCTCGGCCAGAACTTCGATCCGTGCCTGCGCCGCGCGCCAGTACCCATTGCCACTGCGACACCCATGCCGGCGTCCGTCCCGGCGGCGCCATAACTTGACCGGCTATTCGCGCATGAGGTATTGCTCGCAGTCGAACATTCCGATCGGAGTCGAGGCTTCGGCCGGATCCGCCTAACTCTAAAGGGCGCTTCGCAGAGGCTCGATTCCGGCGCTCGTAAATTCGGTTTGCGCATGGTATAATCGCGCGGTTTTGGGAGCTGAGACACAGCGATTTCTTCTGTTGTTCAGGGCCTGATGGAATCCGAACGTTCGAATTCGCCCTCAGCAGCCGCCGTCGAGTGGC
>DASSFZ010000535.1:0-24659 GCA_035693785.1 Anaerolineae bacterium
GTGGGTGGATCGCTGCAATTGCCGAGCGAGTCGTTGGCGTTCTTGCGCTGCAGATAAGGCGAATTGCCGCCCTGCTCGACGATGTGCCTGCCGTCGGGGTTGGCGACCGGGATGATCCACATCTCATTGTAGTCGAGCAGCATGGTGACGTCGGGATCGACGTCGTAGTTATCGACGAGGTAGTCTATCCAGCGCCAGGCTAGCTCGGCCGTGCTCAGCTCGCGCGCGTGAACCGCCGCGATCAGCAGGAAGCGCGGCTTGTCTGCCTCCGGATCGAGCGCGCAATCCCCTGGGCGCAGCTTGGTGATGCATATCGCCTTGAGATCGTGGCCGTCCGGCCGGCTGTTGACCTTGCGCCACGAGTCGCCGTAATCGACGACGACGGCCAGGTCAGGGTGCGCGGCAGCGATGCCGTCCATGTGCTGGTCATGCTCGGCCACGCTGCGGTATCCGCCGTAGTAGGAGAACGGGCTGATCTCCGCAGCGGCGTCGAGGACGTGGTCGATCGCGACGTCGAAGCCCTGCGCGCGAAGCCGGCGCATCACGACGTCGTCGCCCATGACGAGCAAGTAGTCCGGGCCTCGCGCCTCCAGCACGTCCCAGCCGCCGGATGTGAGCCGGGCGGCGTCGTCCAGGCTACGGACGTAGACGCGCAGCACGACCAGGCGAGGCGCAGGCGTGACTTCAGGCTCAGAGGCGGCAATTGTCGTGGGCGCGCGCACGATCGCCAGCAAAGCAAACCCCACGGCGAGCGCGGCGAGACACATCACGAGCGCCGAGCGCTTAACGCGCGTCATAGTGCAACCTCCCGCCGTAACCAAGGCTTAGCCGCGGATTTGCGCGGATGGACGCGGATAAGGTCAAAATCAGCGTAGCCCGCGTTCATCCGCGTCCTAGAAATTTGTGCTCGTGGTAATTTCTCAGGGGCAACACCATGGCGTCAGCCCTGCTCCGGATCGAGTGCGGCGATGGCCTGTTCCATCAGGCCGACCGCTTCCCGCAGTGTGCTGGTCTCGAAGGCGAACTTCGCGCCGGCCGCTTCGTAGAGCATCCGGAGTGGCTGCGTTCCGCCGAGCGACAGCGCGCGCCGGTACCGGGCGACCGACGCGGCTTGATCCTTCAGCGCATTGCGCCACACTTGCACGGCGCCGAGCTGCGCCAGGCCATATTCGACGTAGTAGAGGGGATCCTGGTGGATGTGTCCCTTGCGCTGCCAGCCGGTGATCAGGACGTCGTCCAGCCCGCTCCAATCGACGCCGTGCATGAAGCGCTTCCACAGCGCCGCCCACTGCGCGTCGCACTGCGCCGGATCGAGCGCAGCCCCAGGGTTTTGGTACACCCAGTGCTGGAAAGCATCGACGACGGCCATATACGGCCAGAACAGGATGGCCTCCTCTAAGTGCTGGATGCGCGCTCGCGCGGCGTCGGCTTCACTATAGAAGCCGCCGTGATTCGCGCTCAGGTACGGCGCCGCCAACAGCTCCATGCCCATCGACGCGACTTCGGCGAACTCCAGCGCGACCTGCTTCTGCTGGAGGTACGGCAGGCGCGCCGACTCGAACACGTGGAAAGCGTGCCCCCCTTCGTGCAGCAGCGTCTGCACGTCGTCGTGCACGCCAACGGCATTCATGAAGATGAAGGGGCGCCGGGCTGCCGCGAACTCGGTGCAGTAGCCACCGCCGGCTTTGTTCTTGCGGTTGTCGAGATCGAGCAGACCCTCGCGCGCCATCGTGTCGAAGTGCGCGCCGAGCTGCTGGTCGACGCGGTGGAAGATGGCCGAGGTTTTGCCGCGAAGCTCGTCGATCGTCTCGAACGGGTGCAGCGGCGGGCGGTTCAGCGGATCGACGTTGAGGTCCCACGGCCGCAGCGAACTGACGCCCAGCCGCTTGCGCCGCCTCTCATAGATGCGCAGGCCGGCGGGAATCGCGACTTCCTCGATTGCGCGGTGGAACGTCTCGCAGTCGGCGGGCGTGTAATCGAAGCGCAGCAACTGCCTCCAGCGATAGGCGCGGTAGTCGTGGCCGAAGCTGGCGTTCTCCGCGATGTGTGTACGCACGCGCAGGAATTGAGTCCACAATTCGTCGATTTTCTCGCGGTCGGCCAGGCGACGCTCCATCGACAGGCGCCACGCGCGCTCGCGCTTCGCGCGATCCGGATCGAGGAAGACAGGCTGCAATTGCTGCAGAGTGACCTCTTTGCCATCCCACGTGGCCGTCTGCGCGCCGACGATTTCGTCGAACGCCGTGGACAGCTTCTTCTCCTCGGCCAGCAGGGGGAGGTTCGCCTCGCGGAACAGCTCTGCCTCGGTGCGCATATTGCGCAGAGGAATCTCGAAGCCTTCCGGTTCGAGGCCGGACGCGAGCAGTCTCTCCTTGAGCTTGTGCTCGGCGGCCTGCGCGGCGGGAAAGATCTCGTCGAGGTAGGCGGCGAAGCGACGCCCGGCCTCTTCGTCCGCCGTGTTGACGGTCGTCGCCACCCATAAGCGGTTATACATTTCGTTGACGGCTTCTCCGAGCTGCGACCAGTCGACCAGCCACGCGCCGACGTTCGCAGTGTTCAGCGGGCGCGCGGCGAGGTCTCGATAGTGTGGCTCGATTTGCGGCCAGGTCCACTGCATCAGGTCGTCGGCGCTGCTCGGCAGTGATGTAGACATAATTGGTCCTTTGTCAGTGATGTGCCTCCAAGCATACCACACCCTGCAGTCCGACGACGGCATCGTGAACGACACCTGCCGGCAGGTCCAGCCGATCGCCCATGTTCAGCGTCACCTGCCGGCCCTCGTCCGGCAGGCCGAACGTGATTGAGCCTTCGACGACGTAGATGACCTTGTGATAGGCGTGGTGATGCGCGCCGTACACATCGCCGGGGCCATTTGACCAGGCGTAGGGTCGCAGCCCTTCGGCGTCGAACAACTGACGGATGGCGGATTCGGTCGGCGGCTCTGCGTTGGGCCAAGGAGTGACGCGAGGTTCACTTTTGTTCATTTCGTTGATTCGTTGTCCTATTCGTTGACACCGGTCTTCAGTGCATACTGAATCGCCTGTTCCAGCGTCATCCCCCGTCCGCTGGCCCACGCCGCCGCAAATGTGGCCCTTCGAGGTAGGTGCGGGCGGATGGCGCAGCGCCCATCCCGCTGTGACTGAGTTCCGCGTCGAGACGATAGCGATTTTGAAGTAGCACGCCGATCAAGTGGTATCTACTCCGCCCCCATTAATGCCATCACGCGCGCACGAATGTGTCGAGCCGCGTTTAACGCCTCTTCCGCCTGCGCCCGCCCCATGTCCTCGAAGGCGATGTCGCCCGGGTACCGCCCTGCGACGATATACTCGTTCAATACCGCGCCCTCGGCCATCATCGCCCCGAGACCCACATCATATTCCGCGCACAGCCCGAGCAATGCAACTATGTCGTGCGTCTTCTCCAGCGACCACCCCTGCGCGATCAAGAAGCCCTTCAAGAATTTTTCGGCCGCGCTCTGGCACAGGAAGCAAACCGTATGGAAAGCGGGTTCTGCGCTCAGCATCTCTCGTCCGGCCACGCCAAAATCCTGTTCGGCGTAGCGCAGCCACTCGCGCGGGGTCTCGACCGGGCGTCTAGGCTGACCGCTCATAAAGCACCTTCCCTTCGCCCAAGATGTGCCTTGTGTAGAACGGATTGCCATCGGCCACGTTCCGGGCGACTTCTTCGGGCCGTCGCACAATCAGGTCAACCCCAAAACGTCGTCCCCAGAGCAAGCTTTCGATTTGGCGCCGCACCTCGCGGTTGGAGGTGTAGCTATCTTGGACGATGAAGAGATCGAGATCGCTCGTGTCTGTCGCTGCTCCTCGCGCGCGCGAGCCAAACAGGATAATCCGTTGGGGTGCGATGCTGCGCACGATCTTCTCCACAATGTAAGCAACCAGTTCGGGAGTTATCTGGCTGGTTTGTAAACGCGTATCCCATTGAAGGGTGTGTGTCTGCTCCGGCATCTTGTGTGCTCCCTGCTTGGATATGATGCCAACCCTGAGGGTGCTCCTGCCCGATAAGGAGGCCTGATCACGGAATGCACTCGAAGCCTTGTTCGGCGAAGTCCCGATCGTGCGTGAAAGCGGTCTTGATCCCCAATCGCCGCATCATCTCAAAACTGATGCAGTCCACCAGGCTGAGTTGCCGCCGATTTGCCGTGAGCAGCGCGGCAATACCGGCCTGGTGAAGCGTCTCGTCTACCCACTCGACCGTCACTACCGGCAAAATATCGTCCTGAAAGAGCTTGACGGCCGCCATTCCCAGGCGATTCTGCACCACTGCGAAAGTTTCCACCAGCACGTAGTTGCTGCTGACCAACACATCTTCGCGAGTAACGAGGTTTTCCCATACGCGCCGAGCGTCTGCGTGGTTCTGGTCGTCAGCGTTCAACACGGCTAGAAAGGCGGAGGTATCCACGAAGATCATCGCGCCTGATAGTCCTCTGCCAGATAGCGATCATGCTCAACCGCCAGATCGGTCTGCCCCGAGCGGAACTGGCCGGCGGCAGCAAGCGCGCGCCGCCGACGGTCGGCCATATCGACGGCTCCGGCCGACTGGATCAGTCGGTCAACACTTTGCCGGATTAACTCTGAGACCGACTTGCCCTGTTTGGCGGCCAGCATCTTCAATGCGCGGGATTGCTCTTCAGTCAGTTGTATCTGGGTTCTAAGCATTTCTTCCTCTCATATCATGATTACATTTCTGATAAAATGATAACGCATTATTCGCGCTTGTCAACCATCGTTTGTCAATCGTCTGTCGTCTCCAGCGCATACTCGATCGCCTGCTCCATCGACATTGCGCGGCCTTCCGCCCAGGCCGCGTCGAAAGTCGCACGATCAAGCCGGGCCTCCAGCGCAGACAACTCGCGATCGTATTCGACGAACTCGTCAGACGGCATAGCAGACTGGCTTATTTTGCGCAGCGCTTCCGCCGCGCCCAGCAAACGCGCGGCCCGCTTCAAGTACCCAGTCGATTCAACTGAAGATTGTTTCTGGGAGCGTGCATTCGCGATAAACGCGAAGACCTCCAGACACCGCGCGATCCCGCCGCGATGACCAAAGTCGCGCCAGGTCAGAATGGTTTCGTTGTAGAGCGGCACTGCTTCTTCATAGTTGCCCTCAAGCCGCTCGGTCTCTGCCAGCTCACTCCGCAAGACATTGGTGAAGTGTTTGTCGCCCATTTCTCGGAACAATGCCAAGCACTCGCGAAACCGCGCGCGCGCCTCGGCATAATCGCCTAGAGAGCGTGCCGTCAGTCCCAAACCGAACAGCGACATCGCCGATTCCCAAGGCAGGTCTGACTCGCGCGATAGGCGCGTGCTCTCCTCCAAAGAGGCGCGCGACGTCTCACGATCGCCGCGCATATGTGCTATGCGCGCGAGTAGATAGAGAGCGAACGCGAGACCTTTACGATCGCCAACTTTACGAAAGAGAGCCACGCTTTCCTCAATGGCGGCTTTTGCGTCTTGAGGCTCGCCTGTGAATAGTTCTGCATCCGCCAGACGCTGCAGCGCGATCGCAATGAGCCATTCATCTCCGGTCTGCCGCGACAAAGTTACACCCTCTTCGAATCTCGCACGACCAAGCATCGGGTCTCCCAGATAAAGCGCCATGTTTCCCCAATAGACGAGCGCCTTCGCTCGCGCGACCAGGCGTCGATGTGCCGCCACGCTATCCGGCGGCGGCAATGCCTCGACGCGTGCCAATGCTTCGCCAAGCCACTTGCTCCCTTCGGTCGCGTAACCGCGCCTGCCCCAGAATCCTGTTAAACACACGGCTAACTCGATCGCCGTGTCCGGGTTGCTCTCCAGCGCCCACTCCAGCGCCGCGCGCAGGTTGTCGTGCTCGGTCTCGAGTCGATTGAACCATGTCAAGGTTTCTGCGCCACCCGAATCCCGCTCGGCCTCTTGCGCAAACTTGAAGAAGAATTCCAGATGACGATCGCGCGCTCGCGCTGCTTCGCCGGACTCCAACAACTTGTCGCGCGCGTATTGGCGAATCGTCTCCAATCGATGAAAGCGCACTTCGTCAGCCCGCTCGTCTTTGATCACCAGCGATTTGTCCACCAGATGGGTGAGCAGGTCGAGCACATCTTCAGTGAACAGTGGAGAGTGATCCGGTGTCAGTGGTTTCGGTTCACTGCTGACTGATAACTGATCACTGCATACTGATTCGGCAGCCTCCAAGGTCCAGCCACCGACAAAGACAGCCAGCCGCCGGAACAGCGTTTGCTCTGTCTCCGGCAGCAGGCTGTAACTCCAATCGATCGATGCACGCAGCGTCTGTTGGCGAGGCAATGCGGCGCGGCTGCCGCCGGTCAGCAAGCGAAAGCGATCGTTGAGCCGCGCGGCAATTTGCTCGACGCTAAGGACCTTGACACGCGCGGCGGCGAGTTCGAGTGCGAGCGGAATGCCGTCGAGCCGCTGGCAGATTTGGGCGATGGCCGGCGCGTTTTGTGGCGTCACCGCAAAATGCGGCTGCACGGCCATTGTGCGCTCGACGAAGAGCTGCGCGGATTCGCATCGGGTTAAACCTTCGAGGTCACGCGCCGCGCTTAGGACATCTGGCGGCACAGCCAGCGATGGCACGCGAAAAGCAATCTCGCCCGCAATTCCGAGCGCCTCACGGCTGCTGGCGAGAATTTTCAGGTGAGCGCAGGCGCGCAGCAGGTGATCGGCGAGGTGTGCGCACGCGTCAATCAAGTGCTCACAGTTGTCCAGAATCAGGAGTAGATGCTTGGCGCGCAGGTAATCGGTGAGCGCGACCATCAGAGGGCGACCTGGCACTTCACGCACGCCGAGCGTGGTTGCGACGCTCTGCGGAATCAGCACGGGGTCGGACAACGGCGCGAGCTCGACGAGCCACACACCGTCGGCAAATGAATCCAGCAAATCGGCGGCCACCTGGAGCGAGAGACGCGTCTTGCCCGTGCCGCCTGCGCCCGTGAGCGTCAGCAGCCGCGTGTTGCTTAAAAGCCGCTTGACCTCGGCCATCTCGGACTCGCGGCCGATGAAGCGGGTCGACGGCGCGGGCAGATTGCTGCGCGGGGGCGCGGGTTCAGCCGCATCCGCTTGAGACGTCTCGAATCGCTCGGTCAACAGCAACGCCAGATCATTCTCGATCAATTCGCGCAGCTCATGGGCCGAAGCGAATGGCTTGTAAGATGCCGTATCGTCGTTGCGGATCCGATCGAGCAGTTCTTTCAGGCGCGGTTCACGATCCGGCGCGGGCGACCCTTCGACAGGCTCAGGGAGCTTCTTGATATAGATCAACTTCGGCTTTGCACCGGACAGTCGATACTCATCTTCCAGACCGGAGATCGTTTCGCCGGGCGCGATCCAGCCGTAGCGCTGCCAGTAGATGCCGATGAAAATGTGGCTTTGATCGAGATAGGCACGATACAACTCGCGCGGCGGATGCGGGCGCGCGCCCAGCTCAAACATCACCGGCGCGAGGCGCAAACGCGCGATCGCCTCACGCGCGGCATCGCGTTCGTCAGCCAGTTCCTGCAGCGTCGAACTCACGAACACGCGCAGGCGCTGGTCGGGTGTGCGAATGACCGCCGGTTTGTTGTGAGGCGCTGGATCAGCCATGCGTTCCTCTCAAACATGCTAGTATAGGCGGGCGTAAATGAGCCGACAGTTTAGACATAAGGGGTCAAGCCCCAATGCGGCTCAAAGCGGGTCTGTGACCCGCGTCTTGCCCGGTGTCAGCCGCTGGATCACAGACCCAGCGGGAGCGGGAAACTGACGTGAACTAGCCGTTGACTCAAAAATGATCTCGTTCTAGACCTGGCAGGTTTTCTGGCGCCGGCAGGCTCAGCCCGATCGGTGTGTGAAAACCTGCCAGGTCTTCACAGATTCTCGATATGCACCGGCTCCACCGGATCGGCCAGCTCGAAGCCGAACACTTTCGAATAGAAGTACAGCTCGGCGTCGAGGGTGCGTTTGATGTTTTCGGCGCGGCGGAAGCCGTGCTGCTCGCCCTCGAAAGGCAGGTACGCCACCGGCAGCTCCTTCGCTCGAACCGCCTCGAACATCTTCTCGGACTGATCCGGCGGGACGACGGCGTCTTCCAGCCCCTGAAAGAGGATCAGCGCGCATGACAGGTTATGCGTGAAATGGATCGGCGAGCGCTCGACGTACAGGTCGCGCCGCTCGGGATACGGGCCGACCAGGCCATCCAGGTAGCGCGACTCGAACTTGTGGGTGTCCTTCGCCAGCGCTTCGAGATCGCTCACGCCGAAATGGCTCGCGCCGGCCTTGAAGAAGTCGCGGAAGGTGAGCGCGGCCAGTGTTGTGTAGCCACCTGCGCTGCCGCCGCGAATGGCGACCCGATTTCCATCCACGTCGCCGCGCTCGACGAGATAGCGCGCCGCGTTCACGCAGTCGTCGACGTCCACGACGCCCCACTGCCCCTTGAGCCGCTCGCGATACGCGCGCCCGTAGCCCGTGCTGCCGCCATAGTTGACGTCCAGCACGGCGATGCCCCGGCTCGTCCAATACTGAATCCCCAGGTTGAGCGTCGTCGAAACGGCGGCCGTCGGCCCGCCATGGCTCATGACCAGCAGCGGCGGCTTCTCGCCGGACGGAGCGACGACATCACGGTTGTGCGGAGGATAGAAAAAAGCGTGCGCGGTGAGGTCGTTCTCGGTCGGGAATTCGATCGCCAGCGGCTGGGAGAGATAACCGGCATCGACCGTGACCTTGTCCGACCGGCGCAGCACTTCGTGCTGTCGTGTGGCGAGATCGAGCCGGACGACCGACAACGGTTCGGTGGGCGAACCGCCGATGAACAAGGCGTGTCCCGGCTGCGCCTGCACTCGCGCGATGTCAGTGTACAGGGTGTCGATCGGCTCGAGCTTGAGCGTCCTCGTGTCGAGGCTGGCCAGCCTCGACACGCCGCGCTCGATGTACCTGCACACGATGCGCTCGGCCGACTCGAATGCATAAATGGACATGCCGAACACCCACTGCGGCATTCCGAAATCGGCCTCCATCGGGCACAGCGGCTCGGCCTGGCGCTCGCGCAGGCGATAGAGGTTCCACCAGCCGGTACGGTCGGAGACGAAATGCAATACGCCGTCCGGCGACCACTCTGGCTGAAAGATGGACTCATCAAGCCCGCCCGCCACACGCTCCGCCCGACCCAAGGAGCCATCGGCGTTTACGCCGGCGACCCACAGCTCGGTTCCATCCCAGGGCATGTTCGGATGGTTCCACGTCAGCCACGCCAGGCTCGACCCGTCCGGGCTGAGGCGCGGCGACGAGTAGAAGTCGTTGCCCGAGACGAGCACCGCGCCGGCGTCCTCGTCGCCGTCCAGCCGGATCGCGACAATCGTATTCACTGCTTCGCGATCGGAAACAGTGTGATCCTCTCGCACACAGATGATGCGGTTCCTGCGGCGATCGATGACGCCGTCGGCGTAACGCAAATTCGAGGCGGGCGTGATCGGCTGCGGATCGGAACTCGGCTTCTGCCGGTAGAGGCGCTGATCGTCGAAGTTGGGGAAATAGGCCGTGCCGTCGACGACGAGATACGCCAGGCCGCCGTATTCGTGGACGCGGGTGCGGGCATTAAAAGGAGGCGGCGTCACGTCGACGGTCCGCCCATCTGGCGAGCGACGCACGATCACGTAGCGCCCGCCCTCCCCAGGGCGCACCTCCATCCAGTACACGTCGTCGCCGTCGAGCTGGATCTGTGCAGGCCAGATCGTCTCGGCGACAATCAGGTCGGACGTGATCGGCGATTTCCACGATCCACAGGGTGCTGTTTGCGGTGTGGACATGGTATTATCCCCCTTGGCTAGGTTCCTTAATTGCGGTTTCCAGCACTGCACTATCCAATCATACCTCAGATCCTGCACGTTCTCCAGAGACGGCTCTGTACTGCGCGCGGGCACAAATTGCGCTTTTCGCAGGGCGCGTTTCCATGCGTGCTGATAGCGGCGGCTATGAAAGCCGCCCTACGCGCGGCGTTCTCAACAACGCATTTGGGACTACGTTGAGTATAGCGCTATCGCAGGCGGATATTCGCCATCAGGCCGGCGCGATCGTTTCGAGGTGCCGGGACTTCATTCCGAAGACCATCCGCAGCGGGCCGACCCGCCTGATGATCAGTTCGTAAAGCCCGACGGAAGCCACGAATGAACCGAGGACGATTACCGGCAGTTTGACCGGGATGCCGGCATCCCACTGCACGACGAAGAACGCGATGACGATGATCACCGGCTGGTGAACCACAAAGAACGGCCAGGTTCTTGTCGTTCATGTTTCATGCTCCTCGTCCGGCCAGGACGGGTCTGACGTCCGTTGAGACGCCCGGCTTCGGTTTCATCCCGAACAGGGTGCGCAGGAGGTTATTCCGCCGTACCAGGAATTCGTACAGGCCCACGGAAACCAGGAACGAGGCGGTCAGGATGAACGCGAACTTGAGCCCATCGGGCACTGCCCACTGCACCACGAAGTAGCCCAAGGTGACGATCACCGTCTGGTGCAAGATGTAGAAGGGTAGCACGGCTTCGTTGGCATACTTCAAGAGCGGTGTGTTGACGTTGAGGCGCTTCATCCCGAACCCAAAGATCGCCAGGAGCAAGCACCAGGCGTTCAGGCAGAACAGGACCATTACAAAACCCCGCCCAAACGTGCCGAAACCGGGATCGCCCAAGGCAGTCCACAGGATGAGGACGGTGGGCCACAAGAGGATGCCGGCCGCCAGCGAAATCCAGCGCCAGCGCTTGATGCTCGCCTGCAACCGTTCGTTGGAGATGATCACGAAGCCTGACACAAAGAACCACGGATAGATGAAAGGGCTCCAGCCGCCCATGACGGTCGTGCCCCAAGTCTCCGGATCCAACACGTTGATCAGCACGATTGCCGGCAGGGCGAACAGATAAGCGGCTCCCGGCTTTGCCAGAAAATCGCCCAAGCCTTTCAGCGTGCGCTGCCCACGGGAGCTGTTCTTGAGCCATAGAAAGATCGGGAGGCAGAGCAGAGAGAAGATGAACAACGCCTCCAGATACCACAGGTGCAGGCCCATCCAGGCGAAGTTGCCGCCAAAACCATACATGCCTTCGAAGTAGTGCGGGTAGAAGTCGAAGAACGAGCCGTTGAATTCACCTTTGTGAAGCCTCTCAAGGTAAACCTGGAAGGCGATGTGGGTGAAGGTGCCGAAGACCAGCGGCACGAGCAGGCGCGCGACGATGCCTTTGAGGTACTTTCCTGGACTAACCTTTCCCAGCGCATAGAAGGCGCTGGCGCCCGAGATGAGCAAGATCAGCGGCATGCCCCAAAGACCGGCGAATTCGCCCAAGTCATCGACAAATTGGTAGGTAGTCAGGTTCTTGATCGAGAAGGGATCCGGGGCGAATATCAGGGCGCAGTGATAGATGAAGACAGCCAAAATGGCCAGGACACGCAGCCAGTCCAGTTCGTATCTGCGCGGTACATTTGCGGATTGGGCATTCATTTTGATCTCTCCTCAACTTGACTACTGCTTTTCACATCTTCCGGGTAGCGGGTTCTCGAACCACACGGTTATGACAAAGGTTGAGCCGCCAGGTCCGCAACCGGCAAGGCAGGTTTGCGCGGCTTGAGCCCAAAGATCCGCCGCACCGGGTTCACTCGCCGGATGCCAAATTCGTACAGCCCCAGGGTGATCCCGAAGGCCAGCGGGGCGATGAGCAGGTACTTGGCCAGGATGGTCAGCGGCAGGGGGATGATGAAGTACCCGATGATCAGGATCACCGGCTGGTGCAGGATATAGAAGGGCAGCACTCCTTCATTGGCATAGGCGAGCAGGCGGTGGTTGGCGGTCAAGTTGCGCATCCCGTAGCCCAGCACCGCCAGGATGCAGGACCACATGAGCACACCTACCAGCAGCATCCCCAGGGCATACATCAGGAAGCTGGGATCCTCTTCCAAGAGACCGGTGATTACGGGCAGGGCCAGGATTAGGACCAACGCCAGTACCAGGGCGATCCTGCGCTGGCGGATGATCGCTTGCTGGATGCGTAGGTCGGAAAACATCAGGAAGCCATAGATCACAAAGGCCGACAAGAACAGGCGGGCAACGTCCTCAGTGGGTGCAGGCCCCATCAGGCCGTATGGGTCTCCCAGGATGATCAGCAGGACACCCGGCAGCACCCACAAAAAGATAGCTCCCGGCCGGGCAGACAGGCGGGCGAGGAACCCGGTCATGCGCTGACCGGTTGGGATCTTAAGCGCGGCAAACAGCGGCAGCAGGACGAGCGTGAACAGGAACAGGTATGCTAAATACCATAAATGAACCCCTGTCCAGTCGAATTCTCCGTTCCACAGGCGCCAATCTCGAAAGTAAACAGGAAGGTATTCCAGGAAACTACCCTGGAATTGACCGTGTGTCAGCCGTTCCAAATAGTGCTGCGGCGGGGCAAGGACCAGGATCCCGAATGCCAACGGTACCAGCAGGCGTAGGACTCTATCGCGCAGGAAGCGAAGCGCGCCGCCAGGGCGCAGGGCGAGGAAGATGCTGGCTCCGGAGATGAGAAAGATCAGCGGCATGCCCCACAGGTCGAAGATCCCCTTAAAGGTATCGACCAGCGGGCTCGCCTGGCTGTTCTTGATGTGCCAATCTGATGAATCGAAGAAGCGGCTGCTGTGATAGAGAAAAACCGCCCCAAACGCCAGCACGCGCAGCCAGTCGAGATAGTGCAAGCGCGGCGCTGCCCGAGTAGCACTGCCTGTTTGTTGTGAGACGATTGAGTTCTGCATGGTGCTTCTCCTTTTTGTTGTATGCATCGCCTATCCACCTAACCTGGATACAGGAGTTGGACTCGTGCACCTGCGAGGCTGTCGAGTCCTGCGAACAGATTTATGGATTTTGCAGACGGCCCTCGATGCTTCCCTGTCCAGGAATCTCGAGTGATACTCGATTTCCCTCAAAGCGCATCCTCAAGGTGTAGACGTTGAGACCTGGACCTTCGTCACATTCCAGGACGAATGTGGAGGCATCGGTCCACTGACCACGCGCGAGGATCGGCCGGCCGCCGCGGCTCGGCCGATATACGCCATCCAGGCCAACCCCCATAAGGCGCGGGCTTGCCTCGTTCGCCAGATCCAATTGAACGGTGGCCTCTGCGGAAGCATTCAAGTCGAGGCGCAGAGACCGGAGTTGCCCGGGGTTGGGCGCGAAAACAAAGGTCTTGCCAGAAATGGCTTGAGCCGATGTGGGAAGGGGTGCAACGGGTTGTGGTGCAGGACCACGTACGATGGCGGCGAGAGCCGCATTGAGTTCAGCGACACCAGCAGGGTTGGTCGGCAGCGGCTTGGTCGGGTCGCCAATCGCGGCCTCGAGGTATGGACCAACCTGGTCGAATTCAAAGCCACCGCCCGTGGTCACAATAATAAGGTTTCCTTCCGCGAACACCTGGATGCGCTGTCCGCCGCGTCCCGCGGCGAGGAAGTAATTGGGGCTCTCGTCCGCGGGCGCGACCCACCAGCCGTAGCCATAATCCTCTTTGCGACCCGTCCCTGAGAAATGCCCGATCGTTGACTGGGTCACCCATTCACGGGAAACGATCTGCTGGCCGTCCCAGTTCCCCTGGTTGAGCCACAGGTAGCCGAGCTTGGCCGCATCCTGTGGATGTAGAGCCAAATCGCCCCACCCACGGGCATACCCCTGCGGGTCGGCGGGCCAGTCCGCATCCTGGATGCCCAAGGGTTTGAACAGGTTCTCGCGCGCATACTCCAGCGTCGTCATTCCTGTCGCCTGTTGCAGAATCGCCGAGAGCAAGTGCATTCCGGGGCTGCAGTAGACCCAGTGAGTGCCAGGTTCCCAAGCCACCGGACGGTCGAGCGCGAACTGCACCCAGTCACGACTCGCCCACATCTGCCGGAGCGTTCTTTCGCTATCCGCTTCCGTGCAGTCCAATCCGGAGCTCATGCTGGCCAGGTGCCGGACCGTGATGCGCTCTTTGCGCGCATCGCGGTTGGCGATGGTGCGGTTGGGAAAGAACGACACCATCGGCGCGTCGAGGTTGAGCTTGCCTTGAGTGGCCGCGATGCCGATGAGACTCGTCATCACGCTCTTGGTCACCGAGGCGAGGTCATGGTAGGTTGAACCGTCATAGGGGTAAAAGTAAGCGTCGAGGAACACAGAGCCATTGCGAATGAGCATCAGGCTGTGGATGCTGATGTTCCGTTCGCGTATGGCGAGCAGCCCTTCCGCCAGCTTGGCCGAGTCAAACCCTTGTTCCTCCGGCGTGCTGCTGCGCCAGCCGTGGGTGGGCCAGTAGCTCGGTGTGGAAACCTGTTCAGGCCCACGCAGCCGGGGAACGAGCACGAGCGCCAGCAGCGCGACAACGGCCAGCGCCAGCGCTCCCCCGAGTATCCATCGCGAGCTCCACGTCAATCCTGTTTTCATGATGCACCTCCTGTGTGCTCTTGCAGTGGAGGCAACGCCCCCGCCTGACCGTACTGATGTTCGTTTTGTTCTATGATCGCTTTCACCAAAGCATCCACGGGGGCGCCCTTCACGATGAAAGCGTCCACGCCGGCTTGAGCCGCTCTCTGCCGCTCCGCTTCGCCATCATGAACGGTCAGTGCGATCACGCGGCAGGCAGGCCAGCGAGTCTTGATCTGGCGCGACGCTTCGTAACCATCCATGACCGGCATCTCCAGATCGATCACGACTGCGTCCGGACGCAGCGCCTCGGCTTGGCCGATGGCCTCGAAGCCATTCGCGGCTTCGCCGACAACTTCCACCTCACCGGTCAGCGAGAGTAACAGGCGCAGCTCCTGGCGCACCTGAGGCATGTCATCGACGATTAGCACACGAGGACGGTGGGGAGTGCAGGAAGAAGGGGAAACCGGGGCCGGCATGATGTGCTCCATGCGCTTTCGCGCCGAATCTTTACGCTTGCATCATACCGGTTCTGGCGCGCAAGCGCATCGAGCCGGCAGAGCATTTCTGCGCGACCCCAGATTGAATTCGTTTTCTATTGCCGGAGTTAGACGGCTCTACATCTCAAGTCGTAGGGCGGGGGATGGATTAGAGAAAGACCTCAAAGGTCTTGGAGACCTTCAGGGACTTTGGGGCGCAATTGGGCAATCAGGCTGCGCATTTGTGCCAGAGCATTCTGGGTCAGTTCCTGCAATTGCTCCAACTGGGGTCTGACACGGGCAGGATTTCGCTCCAAAAGGATTTGTGTTGACCGGGTGTTGAGGACAATGCTAAACATCGTCTGCGAGACCGAATCGTGCAGCTCGCGTGCGAGCCGGTTGCGCTCCTCCATGGCTGCGAGTTCTTCCACCTGATCGGCATACGCCTGCAATTGCCGGTGAGTCTCCTGTAATTCGCCGAGCATCACCTGACTCCTCGCGCGAGCGCGCTCGATCTCCTCGTTAACGGCGACATACGCCGCCAGCACAACGCCGGCCGCGCTGGGCATCAGTCCCAGGGCCAGGCCTTCCAGCGGCCCCAGGTAGAACATGAGCGATCCGTTGGTGAGCAAGACGAACAGGCCGACCCACATCCAGCGCGGCAGGCCGGTGAAAACCAGCGCCGCCTGATAGCACAGCAGGTCGAAGAGCGCCGTCACAATGTCAAGTTCCGGATTCAGCGACAGCAGCGCCAGCACGATGGCGGACTGGAGGGCGAAGTACAGATGCAGCAGTTCGGAGCGCGTGGCGGGCCGCCACAACACTGCTGTGAACAAGATGAGCCACACCCCATGCAGCCCCAGGTACCAGGGCCACAGGTCTTGCGAGGGTGTCGAAGCCAACGTTCGGGCGACCCCGGCGGCGAAAGCCAGGTAGACCGCGATCACGGCCGTCCGGCCGGGCTTGAGAGGCTTGCGAGAAGGGTTCATTCGTGCTGACACGGATTCGGTCACGGATACACGGAAGCAGTCGTAAGAGGTGTCAATCCGATCTGACACGGATTCGGTCACGGATGCACGGAAAGCAGCGGCAAGAGGTGTCAATCCGAATCAGCCAGGCCGTGCTTGATGGCGTAGATTGCCAGTTGCGTGCGGTCCTCCAGGTTGAGTTTGCTCAGGATGTTGCTGACATGGCTCTTGACCGTCTTGTCACTGATGACCAGTTTCTGAGCAATCTCGTGGTTACTGCATCCCTGCGCCACCCAACGAATGACCTCGCACTCTCGTTCGGTGAGACCACCCGCAGGGGCCGGCGTCTCGCGAATAGGGCCGGTCTGATGGGCGACCTGTTCCATCAATCTGCGGACAATGTCCGGGTGCAACCGTGCTTCGCCCCGGTGGACAGCCCGGATCGCCTCCACCAGATCATCGGGGGAGACGTCTTTCAGCAGGTAGCTGGAAGCGCCCGCCTGGATGGCCGGGAAGACCTTGTCGTCCTCGGTAAAACTGGTCAGTGCAATCACTTTGGTGCGGCCGCCCAGCGACTTGACCTGGCGCGTGGCGGCAATCCCGTCGAGTTCAGGCATGACGAGATCCATCAGGACGACATCCGGCACAAGCTGGCGGATCATGTCCACGGCTGTCAACCCATCACCCGCCTCGCCGACCACGACGACATCGTCGTGCAATTCCAGGAAGGTCCGCAGGCCCTGTCGGACGACTCGATGATCGTCCACGATCAACACCCTGATTTTGTCTTCCGGTGCCATCATGGCTGCCTCCCTTCTGATGGCTTCTTCTCAACCCGGACGCGCGTGCCCGCGCCGGGAGAAGTGATGACCTGCAAGCGCCATCCGATCTCTGCGGCCCTCTCGCCCATGCTGACCAGGCCGACCCTGCCGCTGATCCTGGCTCGCTGTAAATCGAAGCCCTGGCCCTGATCCTGAATCTCCATCCAAAAAGGCTCAGCCAGGTGTAGCCGGATTTGCGCTTGAGAGGCTCGGGCGTGCTTGACGATGTTGTTCAGCGCCTCCTGCGCAATGCGAAAGAGGCTCTGCTCTTCGGCGGGCGCGAGGAGTTGATCCCCTGCGACTTCCAAAGAGACCGCCAGGTTCTCCGGCAGGTGACCATCCGCCAGGTGGCGGCGGAGGGCAGCGATCAAGCCGCCTTCGGCGGCTTTCCCCGGACGCAGTTCGGAAATCAGCACACGCATTTCGGAGAGCGCGCTGCGTGCCAATTGGCCCAACCGGTCCAACTGCGCGCCCACCCGGCCGGGATCACGATCCATCAGCAACACAGCCGACTGTGTGGTGAGCGTCATGCTGAAGATCGTCTGAGTCACCGAATCGTGCAGCTCGCGCGCCAGGCGATGACGCTCGCGCGCCACAGCCAATTGTTCAAGCTGTGCCGAATGAGCCTGCAGTTGGCGGTTCGCTTCTTGCAGTTCTTGCGCCAGGATGTGGTTCTGGGCGCGCGCCGTCTGAGCGCGCTGTGTGGCGAAGGCATAAGCGGCCGACAAAACGTTACCGGCGGTGTAGGCCAACGCAAAGGCCATGCCTTTAGGTAGTCCATAGGTTCTCACCAGGGGCAGCGTCATCAATGGGGTAAACAGTCCAATCCACACGGCTCCCTGGCTGGGGCTGAAGCGCCGCATGATCTGCATACTGAGGATCCAGAACAGGACCGCAAAGAAGTCAGAGGCATCTGGCATGAGCAGGAGCGCGAAGATCAGGGCGGACTGGAGAATCAGGTAGATCGGAAAATACCTGGACCACCTGCGGGAGATCGCCGTTTCGCTGGCTATCAGCAAGACTAGCCAGACCATCAGAAGACCCAGCACCTGACTGATTACCGGGGTGCCCCCATAGTAAAGCAGCGAACGCAGCATCGCCGCCCCGAACAGGAGACCGGCAGTCAGATAGAAGATCCACACCATTTCGCTTACCTGCGTTTTCTCAATACCGCAAGCGAGCAAGAAGTCATCTGGCCCAACCTCTAAAGTAGACCCGGACTCCTCACCCTGTCACGTAACGGAAATCATGTAACTGTGAGCCTTTCATCAGGGGATTGCTTTTTGCTGGAATTGCCATATACTGAGGATGGATCGCAGTGAACAACCGAATGCCTCGGGGAGTGCACGCACACCGAGGCCACTGCCAGGGTGGAGATTGCCTTGGTGGGAGAGGCATATGGCGCCGCCCACCGATGTGGTGTGCGGGCGTTTTGTTGTGTGGTGTAGGGCAGATCGGAAGGGCGAGTTCGATCTAAGGAGAGGTGACACATGGCATGGCAAGCACAACTCAAGTGCAACTCATTGCCGTGGCTGCTGGAGACGGAATCACCAGGCGTGCGTTATCTGGCGCTGCGAGACGTAGTTGGTCTTCCAAAGGACAATCCCGAACTACGTGCTGCTCGAAAATCGGCACACAAACAAGGGCCTATCGCAGCCATCCTGGCCGAGATGGATAAGGCAGGGCATTGGGCCAGGCCGGGTCCAGGCTACAACCCGAAGTATCGGTCCACCGTCTGGTCGGTGATCATGCTTGCTCAGTTGGGCGCATCTATGGAGGAAGACAAACGGATCGCCCGTGCTTGCGCTTACCTCTTGGAGCATGCCCTCACGGAGGGTGGACACTTCACTGCATCCGGGGCGCCTTCTGGCACCGCAGACTGTCTACAAGGCAACCTGTGTTGGGCGTTGGTCGAGCTGGGTTATGATGACGCTCGGCTGGAGACGGCCTTCGAGTGGATGGCGCGCAGTGTCACCGGAGAGGGCATCGCGCCAGCAGCAGACCGGCAGGCGGCCGTGCGCTACTACGCGGGCAAGTGCGGCCCCACTTTCGCGTGCGGGTCGAATAACAAGCTGCCCTGCGCCTGGGGAGCCGTCAAAGTGATGTTAGCCTTCAGCCGATGGCCCGCCAAACGGCGAACTCCGGTGATCAAGCGCGCTATCAAGCACGGTGTCGAGTTTCTGCTCGGCACCGATCCGGCGGCAGCCGATTATCCGGCGGGATTCAGCGATAAGCCGAGTTCAAACTGGTGGAAGTTCGGCTTCCCGATCTTCTATGTGACGGACTTGCTCCAGAATGTCGAAGCACTGGCCGGACTGGGCTACGGCGATGATCCCCGGCTGGCGAACGCACTCGCGATCGTCCGCGACAAACAGGACTCCCAAGGCCGTTGGCCGTTGGAGTATGGCTACGCCGGCAAGACGTGGGTGGACTTTGGACCAAAGAAGCAGCCCAACAAATGGGTGACGCTGCGTGCCTTACGCGTGCTCAAAGCGGTCGGGCCATAGCACCAAAACAATCGAATGCTGTCGGTTGGGCGGCACACTCATTTGCACGCACGTCTCATGACGCAGGTCGAAGTGGCAAAACTCTGGTCTCCCCTTATCCACAACAGGGCTATTTCATTGCTCAAATCGTATTGGGCAGGGAGCCCGTCGAGCAGGCGCTTCGCCTGACGCTTGGGAAAAACGTGAGAACCGTTCTTGGGACAAGGAAATCAGAGCTCCTGCCTCCGAAAGATCAACCACGCCCCGGCGAGCGCCGTCGCGATCAGGCCGAGGCTCACCCATAAGGCTGGCCAGGAGGCCTGGCCGGTTCCGAGCGTCAACCCCACACCCCACACGATCAACTGCCCCGGCAGGTATTCGCCGATCGCCGGAATCGCGCCCACGGCGGACAGGATGACCAATGCACCAAAGGCCAGCCCGCCGGCGGCCGCCTGCGATCGGGTGAGCGTGCTGCACAGCAGCGTCAGGGCGACGAACACAAGCACGAACAGCAGCAGCAGCCCGTTGAGCGCCAGCCAGCCCGACACGTTTGGTTCCTCGAACAAGAGCAGCGTGTAGATGTAGCCCGCCGCGCCGGCCAGCGCGACGCTGATCGCGAAGGTTATCGCTAGCGCCGCGAACTTAGCCAACAAGAACGCGCCGCGCGGCATCGGCTTGACCAGCATCAGCGCCGCCGTGCCTTTGTCTTTTTCTTGCGCCACCGCGCCCATCGCCATCAGCAAGGCCAGGACAATGCCGAACTGGCTGAGATTCTTGACGTACTGCGCCACCGCGTCGGCGACTGTGGGCGGTGGGATGAGCGGGACCAGTGCCTCGCCCTCCGGCACGAGCCGGATCAGCTCCGGCGTAAGCTTGGCCAGCAAGGGCGACGACAGCCCGAAGGCGACGAGCACCACCGCGACGACCAGCAGGCGGTGCGAACGTCGCTGCTCCATCCATTCCTTGCCGAATGCGACGAAAAAGACTTGTAGCATGTCACTCACCCCCTTCACCGACCAGCCGCAGAAAGACATCTTCCAGCGAGGGCTTCACCATCTCGTAGCGAGTGAGCACCAGCCCGGCCTGCACCGCCGAAGCGACCAGCTCGCGCTTGGCGATCTCGACATCGGTCACGACCACCCGCGCGCTAGACCCATCGGTCGTCACGGCAGAGATCCATTTCGTCTCGCGCAGCGCGGCGGCCCACTGGCTGACGCGCTCTTCGGAGCCGGGATCGCACTCGACCTCGAACGCCGGAACCGCGTAGCGGGTCAGCAGATCGCTCTGCGGTGCTTCGACGATCAGTCGTCCGCGCGCGATGATGCCCACGGTGTCGCACACGCGCTCCACGTCGGCCAGGATGTGCGTGGACATAAACACGGTGCACTGGCCGCGCAGGCGCTCGATCAGCTCCAGCAGTTCCTTCCGCCCGGCGGGGTCGAGCGCACTGACCGGCTCGTCCAGGAACAAGACCTCCGGGCGATTGACCAGCGCCTGCGCGAGCCCCAATCGCTGGCGCATTCCACGCGAGAACCCGCCGGTGCGCCTTCGGCCGACTTCGGCCAGCCCGGCCAGGTCGAGCAGCTCTGTCACGCGCGCTTCTCGCTCGCGCGACGATAGTCCAAAGACGCGCCCGACGTAGTCGAGAAACTCGCGCGGCGTCATCCACGGATAGAAGGTCGGCTCTTCGGGCAAGTGGCCAATCCGGCCGGCGACCTGTCGGCGATCGGCGCCGATTTCCACACCGGCCACCCAGGCGCGCCCACCGGTCGGCCGGGCCAGGCCGGTCAGCAGGCGGATAGTCGTCGTCTTGCCCGCACCGTTGGGGCCGAGGAATCCGAACACCACGCCCGGCTCGACCGTGAGCGTCAGGCCATCCAGCGCGCGGACTGCGCCGAACACCTTCTGCAACCCTTCGGTCCGAATCGCCGTCATCTACTCCTCCCGGCCAAACACAAAGTATACGACCGGCCCGATCACGCCGATGAACAGGACAATCAGCGCCCACATCCACTTGGGGCCTTTCGTCCGCTCGCGCCGTGCCAAATCCATCAGCCCGACGACGACCAGCGCGAGCTGCAAGATCACGATCGGGATGACCAAGATGAGCCATTCTGGCACTACCAGTTCCATGTTTTATCCCCCTGGCGGTTTGACGGTTGAGTCGCCCTGACCGGCGAGATCGTTCTGCAAACTCGTCACCAATTGATGCGAACCACTCGATCAAGCGCGCCCAATACCGGTTGCGCGGCGAGCCACGCGGCGACCGGAAGCGCAACAAACAGCAAGCGCACACTCCAATGAGACATCCTCGCGCCCTCCAGTTTGAAGATGCCGCGATAGGCAAAGATGAGGCACGCGAGGGAAATCGCGAGTGAGAAAAGCGGTAGAATCCACACGGCCGGGTACGACAACAGCAAGCCGGGGGGAATCTCACTCAGCGTGACTCCGCTGAGGTCTGGGCGAAAGACATGCGTCACCATCCAGATGCCCCAGGCGACTTCGTCCTCCACATGCAGTTGTCCACCTAGCGCGGGGATCAGGAACATGGTCATCGGCGCTGCGCGCAACAAGCCATTGGCAACCGCCGTCGCGCCGACCAGGAAGGCTGCCGGCGTCGGCCGCCGCATCTGATACAGGGCGAGTGTAAACACAATCGCCAGCGCCCACGACACGATTGGGCCGAGCAGGCCGGACCAAATGCCATCCGGCATGCCCGTGCGAAAATCCGGATCGTCTGGTGTTTTGTCCGGCATCCCCACCTTGTTAAAGCCCGTGCTGATGTGAATGCCGTCTATCGTCGCGCCGACGCCGTGTCCCACCTCGTGCAAGAACACGGAGCCGATGATGACGACGAAGAACCAGATCGCCCAAAGTCCCAATCGTTTCCACATTGCGTTCGTCATTCTGGCGCTCCATGCAGCCGTTACGGTTTCACGCGGCAGCTTTCGGAACGTGCAGCGCGATGATAATCAGCACGAATTACATGACGATCAGCGCCAGGATCAGCGGCAGCCATTGGTTCAGGATTTCCATCGTTCATCCCTTCACATGTTTTGTGCGGCGCGAAAGAGCCGCCTGACGCGCAAGAACCGGCCACGTCAGTAACAGCAACACGGTGAAAACGAACACCAGGGATGGTGTTTCAACGGTTGTCTTCAGCAGCGGCGTGGGCGCATTGCCCAGGGCATGAACGGCCATGGCAATGAACAGGTTGTTGGTTCTCAGATAGACGAGAGCATAGAGCACACCGTTCAATAGCACACCCAGCAGCGGGCCTGGCAACTGATGCCATGCCACGTCTCTGCGCAGAACGAGATTAGGAACGTGAGTCAGGGAGAAAATCACTTGGGAGACGAGAACAGCCAGCACCAGGTTCGTGGTGTGGCGCTCCGGCATCCGATCGCGCAGTTTCAGGTATAGCTGCGGCACAGCGAAACCACGAAAGATGACCTCTTCGGGTAGGGCTGTGCCAAGCAGCATGCCTATCAATAAGCCCAGGATCGGGGCCACGCCCTCTTCCGCCCAAACCGGATCCAGCACGAGTTTGCCCGTGCCACCCAGCCCTACCAATAGTTGGATGATCTGCACGACGACCCAGAAGATCAGGCCCACCGCGATACCGCTGGGCAGGCGAGACCACTCCAGGCCCGCATCCCTCGGCGTCAGCCTGCCCAACCAGACGACGACCACGCCGACGACAAGGACAAACAGCGGCAATCCCAGAATGAGCGTCGGGTGAATCAACCCGTTGGACACATCGACAATCGGCTGAATCATCCCTCCGGCATAGAGCATCGTGAATAGAGTGATCAAAACGAAATTGGAAACAATCGCTGCTACGAGTACCAGCCCGTGGGCCGGCTTGATATCATGGAACATGACTCTGCGCCACCTTGTTGCTCTTCAGTGTGCCTCTCACAACCTCGAACCCGCAAATCGGACGATATCGTTCTCGAAGCTACTCATCACCGGCATCCCGACGCCCAGTTCGCGGCCGGTGTTCAACAGGTCGTAGTAGGCCATATTCTCACGTCGCCTCCCCATGGTTTGCCCGCATCTCAGTACAGACTCGGCGATGCACTCCGCGTGGCTACCTCCAGCCGAACAACATGCCCAGTGCCTCACCCACCGCATCCGGCCCGCCATGCGCGATTGTCGGCGCGACCAGGGTGTTCGTTCTCTCGCGTATCAGCCCGAAAAACAGTCCGCCGAAAAACGTCCAGAACGCCCACGCCCAGGCTGGCTCGTACAGGCCGGCTAACGGATTGAATGTGTTGAAGGCGTGCACCAGGCCGAACAGTGCCGACGCGATGATCAACCCCGGACCGAACCGCACGCCCAGGACTTGCCACGGCTGCCCGAATTCCTGATTGACGCGCGACTGATAGTAGCCCCGGAAGCGCAATTCTTCCCCGAAACCGGAGACGATGAACTGCCACGCCACGGTCGAAACGATGGCCCACGAGAAACGCCCCATCAGGATGCTGAGCCCGATCGGCAGCAGAAGCAAGCCGCCCAGAACGATCAAATTCGTGCGTGCTTTGGATCGGCGCCGCTGGCCCGACGGGTCTTTCGTATCCTGTCGATTCAGCACCGCCAGCAGGACGGCGGTTGCAACCATCGCAGCAACCGCCAGGGGCACAGCGCCGGCCCATGAGTTGTAATCGACGTTGAGCAGTATCAGCGCGAACAACGTGCCGAGTGTAATGAAGCTGGCCAGGAATGCCAGCATGCCAACGTCGAGGTGCAGGCGCCAGTCACGGCGAGTCAATCCGTACTCGGCCCACGGTTTGCGCGTCAGGCTGATCACGACCAACGATATGGCGATGAAAACGGCACCACCCAGCCAACGCCGCACTTCAGAATCAAGCTGCAGCCGCATGAACTCCGCGTTCAGCCACCACGTCAACAGCGTGGTCAATCCGAAAACGATCAGGACTTCGATGATAGACTTGCCTTTCATCGTCACGCTCCTTATGCCGCTCTAAGCTCGGCCCTCCGATCAAGCACAGGTCTCACGCCATCGATGTGGCAAAGCTGCGAACTGCATATCGGTTGCCATCGTCGCCTGGCGCGCCAAGCGCCTCGCGCCAAACAGGATGACAAAGATGATGACCGCCGCCCGCGACGGGCTCAACGCCAGCATCTTTCGCTCTCCTTTCGGTAGTGGCTCGATTAGGAGCCGTCTAAGAACAGGTTCCCTACTTTGGGGAGCGATTGCCCCCACTCCGCTTCGCGTGATCATCCGGCGGGCTGAAGGCGGTGGATTGATCACCCGAAGGGCCGCGAGCAGCTCACGTCGAAAAACGGAAGTTATTCTCGGACAAGTTCCTAGCGAGCGAAAATGGCCAGGAAAGGAAGTGTCAGCAGCGAGCTCAACAAGGCCAAACCCCAGGCCGCGGCGGTCTTGACGCCCAGCAGCTCTTTCAGCCCGATCACGGTCAGAATTATTGCCCACGGCAACGCCAGTGAATGGACATACTCGGCGATGTCATAGCGGTTCACAGCAACGAAG
>DASSFZ010000536.1:0-3097 GCA_035693785.1 Anaerolineae bacterium
ATCGCAGAAGCAGGGTCACCTCGCCGCGATTCAACTTCGTCATGGCCTCCTGCTCAACCAACCGCGCCATATCCTGGAACGCCGAGCTTGCTAAGAGATGCTGGATCGCTTCGTAGGCGAGACCATTAAGCTCGTACCACTCGGCGGCGCGGCGATGCAGCTCTGGGAGTTGGTCTGGATACGCCTGCCGCAGGCGGCTGCGCAGCACGTCGGCAAAGAGGTGGTGATAGCGATACCACCCGCGGTCGTCGTCCAGTGGCGTGACAAACAGATTCGCCTGCTCCAGGGCCTCCAGCGTCGTCTGCCCATCCACCCGCTCGGTCAAGGCGTTGCACAGCGACGCGGTCAGCCGATCCAGGATAGAAGTCTTCAGCAAGAACGACCTTACGGCATCGGACTGGCGATTGAGCACTTCTTCGGCCAAATAGTCCGCGATGTAGTGATGGCCTCCGGTGAAGGCCGTGATAAAGTCTGACAAGCCCTGCGCATCATGCCCTTGCATGGAAAGGGCCGCGAGTTGCAGGCCGGCAATCCAACCCTCGGTGCGTTGCTCCAGCGCGGCAATGTCACCGGCAGACAGGTTTAGCGCCATCACACGGTTGAGAAAGTCGGCAGTCTCGTCCACGGTGAAGCGCAGGTCGGCGGCGCGTATCCCGGTCAGTTGGTTGCGCGCGCGCAAACGGGGAAGCGGCAGAGGCGGGTCGGCGCGGGTGAGGAGGACCAGATGTATGTGCGGCGGCAGATGGTCGAGGAGGAAGGTGAGGGCACCGTGGATCGGTTGGGCCGTGATGACGTGGTAGTCGTCGAGGACGAGCGCAAAGGGTGCGTCGAAATCGCTCAGATCATTGATGAGGCCTGTCAGGACAGCTTTGGGTAGCGGCGGCTGTGGCGATTGAAGCAAAGCAAGCGCAGTGTCGCCGAAGCCCGGCATGAGTGCTCGCAGCGCAGCGACGAAGTACGCCAGGAACCGCGTCAGGTCATTGTCGTCATCGTCGAGGGAGAGCCAGGCGAGCGGAAAGTCGCGTCCGGCTTCCGACGCGCGCCACTCGCTCATCAGGGTGGTCTTGCCAAATCCGGCCGGCGCAGAGATCAGAACCAATGGGCGAGCCAGCCCATCGACGAGTCGCCGAATCAGGCGCGGGCGCGGCACCAGGTGCGGGCGTGCGCGCGGGATGTAAAGCTTGGTCGCGAGGAATGGCGCAGAAGTCGCCACAGCCATGTCGTAAACCCTGGTGTTGACCTCAAGGCACGGCCCCCGCTGCTGTCTGGTCAGTGCCAGAAACCGGCTTGATTATACCCCACTCGACCTGAACCGGCGGTGTTTCTGCTGCCGGCCAGCAGTTGCTCGATGGGGGCCTGCGCCACCAGCCGGCCTCGGTTCAAAATGGCGACGGTGTCGCTCACGCGCTGCACGGCGGCGAGGATATGCGTCGAGTAGAAGATCGTCGTGTACTTGCGCAGGCGCTCCATCACTTCGAGCATGTCGTGCCGCCCTTGCGGATCGAGAGAAGCGGCCGGCTCGTCAAGGATGAGCAGATCGGGATAGTTGATCTGCGCCTGCGCGATGCCGAGCCGTTGCCGCTCGCCGCCGGAGAAGCCCTTGATCGGCCGGTCGGCTTTGTCGTCCAGCCCGACCAGTTTCAGCGTCTCGCGGGCAGTCATGTGCTCGTAGAAGCGCGGGTCTTGCGCCAGATAGCCGACGCGCTGGCGGATCGACCCGCTTTCGCGAGCGATGTCGTGACCGAAGACCGTGCCGCCGCCGCTCGTGGGGCGCGCCAGTCCGAGCAGCAGCTTGATAGTCGTGGTCTTGCCCGCGCCGTTGGGGCCGAGGAAGCCGAAGATGGAGTTCTTGTGGACCTTCAAGTCGAGCGACTGGAGCGCCTGTGTCCCGTTATAGGTCTTGCTCAAGCCGCGCGTGTCGATGACGACAGGTGCGGAAAAGTCACGGCATACTCCTTCTTGCACCAATCGCTATGCACAAAGTTCATCCATTATTCGCTCGGCTGCCAGGCGGCCGGAGACCATGGCAGTGGGCATTCCGGTGCCGGGATGCGTGCTAGCCCCCACGAAGTACAGATTTTGGTAGCGCGGATGTCGGTTGGATGGCCTGAAGTAAGCCAGTTGCGTCAGCGTATGGGACAGCCCGTGAGTTGAGCCTTTCACCAGGTTATATCGTTTGCGCCACGAGAGCGGGGTATACGTCTCTTCGAACTTGATGTGCGATCCGAAGTCAGTAATGCCGAGAGTCCGCAGCCGGCGAAATACATGCTGGCGCGCCTCATCTCGAAGCTCGCCCCAATTCTGTTCTCCATTTTCGCTCATGTGCCCGACGGGGACGATCGCAGTCAGGGTATCCTGTCCGCGCGGGGACATGGATGGGTCGAGCCGTGCCGGGGCGTGGACATAAAGACTGGGATTGGCGGGCAGGCCCAGGTCCCGATTGATGCGCTCGAAGTTCTCGCGGTAATCGTCCGCAAGGAAAAGAGTATGAGGGCCGAGGTTTTCATACGTCTTATCCACTCCCCAGAAGAAACTGATAACGGAACAGGAGAATCGCTTGCGCGACAATGCCTTGACCATCCCGTCCTGCGGAAGCAGATTCTGATAAACATAGGGCAGATCCGCATTGGCAAGGACTACATCCGCATCCAGGCGCGATCCATCTGAGAGAAGAACGCCTCGGGCATGCGTCGCGTTGGCATCAATTTGTTCCACGGCACTATCAAAAATGAATTCCACGCCGGCCTGGCGGGCCAGATCCGTGAGAGTCTCAACAATGCTGTACATGCCGCCTTTGGGATACCACACGCCATGCGCCAGTTCCGAGTAAGGCATCAACGAAAAAGTGGCCGGCGCTTCAAACGGGCTCAACCCCATGTAAATATCCTGAAAGGTAAAGGCGCTTTTCAAGCGCGGCTCATCAAAGTAAGCCGACATGTTGCGATAGTGATGGATGAGCGGCTTGAGGCGAAAGAGCAAAGGAAGATTCTTGAAGGTGAAGAAAGCGGAGGCCTTGCGGAAATCGCGGTTGACCAGTTTGTCCAAGGCGAGCCGGTAGTGGCGGTCACCTTCCTGCAAGTAACTCAAAAGACCCTGG
>DASSFZ010000537.1:0-8964 GCA_035693785.1 Anaerolineae bacterium
CCGCCCTCGAGCAGTTCGCGCGCCTTGCCTTTGAAGTGCGCCTTGAGCCACTCGAGCGCGCCTTCGGCGTCGTCGTCTATCAGGATGCGCATCAGATCGATGATTTCGTTTTCTTCGAGGACGAGGTTCATGGCTTTTTTCACGGCGATCTTCCGCAACGACTACCCGATAGCAGGTGACTCGATCACAATGGCCTGTAATGCCGCCAGTGTCTCGGCGAATTGTGGCTCGAACAATGGCGGACAGTCGGCCATCGTCTTCTGCGACGCAGCGAGTTTGAGCGCGAAGGTGAAGCAGGTCGGCTCGCCGCACTGCTTGCAGTTGGTCTGCGGTAGCAGTTTGTACACCGCCATCGGTGTCGGGCGCTGGTGTGTCTCGTAGTCCGGCGTGATCTCGACGCGGCGCTCCCATGTCCGATTGACCAGTTCGATCAGTCCTTTGATTTCTTTCAATGCCGCCTCGCGGTCTTCCACATTGCTGGTGGCGATTTCGTATGCGTGAAAGGCGACGTTGTGCCCGCCTTTCTTCCAGGTGAGTGCGTTGGCCGTGCGATAGTATACCGCGCCGCGCAGCGTGGCGTTGAGGTAGGGCAGGACTTCGGAGATGTCGATGGTCAGGCGGGCGATTGCCGAGTAGCGCTCCGCGCCCGGATCGCAGGGCGGGGTGAAGACGTCCAGGCCATACTCGTTGATCAGCATCTCACTACTTCCCAGTCGTTCCATTCTCGAATCGACGCCGGCAAACCGGATCGGTGAACGCCAACAGGTTCTTCAACTCGGGTCGGACCAGGCGATAGCGAATGTTCAACCCCTCACGGGCGTGAGTCACCAGACCAGCCTCGCGCAGCACAATCAACTGTTGAGAGATGTTCTTCATGATTGTGCCGCACGTTCGTGCCCCTCTTCCTGGCGGGCACAAAAGGCAGCATACGCCCGGCGTAGCGCGACGGCGTAGTCAGCCTCGACGCTGAGTCGATCGGGAATGTAGTTGAACCTGCGGGCCATGCCCACCAGTTCGGCATCCGTCGCCTCGTCCGGTCTCCGTCCCAGCGCGTGCAACTGCTGGAATATGGTGTCCAGGTTCATCATCCCGACCACGGCGCCACGTGCGCCGACCTTGATATACGTCAGCCCGTCGGCCTGAGGCAGGCAGCAAGCCCCACCTTCTGATGGTATCTGTTTCATCCGCTGCGCTCCTGTCCGGCTGGGTAGCGACTGTTGCCGCAAAAGCACGGCTTCACGGCACGATCTCGATCGTCGGCTCGATGACGATCTGCGACTTGACCGAGTTGGCGACCAGGCTGTACTTCTGCGCCGATTGCAGCGCGCGGCGTGTGCGAGCCTCTACCCCTGATCGGTCTTCGCCGTTCGCGGCGATCTTGATAATCGGCCAGAAGCGCAGGTGCGTGAAGATCTCGGTGCGATCCAACTCGATCAACTTCGTGCCTTCCACACGGCAGTCATACGAAAGCAACTTGAGCTTGAATCGCTCCGTCGCCCAGATGAACATCATCATGATGCAGGTGTTGGCCGCGGCGACAAAGGCGTCTTCTGGTGTAAACACTCCCGCGTGGCCTTGTGCGTCGGGCGGGGCCGAGAAATCCATCTCCGGGCCGTTGCCCATGACGATGTGCCCCCAATGCTCGCCCTTCCACGAAACGGTCGTGTGATAGGTCGCCGTGCGGCTCATGCCTGCACCGCCTGCTTCGCGCAAAACGCGACATACTCGCGCAGCAGCGCGGCCGCGTAGGCTTCTTCGGACTCGGCGGGAATCGGGTTGTACACCTTCACCGTCTGCAGCAACTCGCACAGGATGCCGTCGTCGGGCGCTTTTCCGGCTGCGCGGAATTGCTCGAAGATAAGCGGCAGCGCGACGAGCGTGACGATCTGCCCGTCAATGCTTATCTTCTGGATCGGAATGCCCGATCCGCACGCGCAAGTGGCTTCGATTGGCTCTTGCGTTTCAGCCGGCACGGGCGACTCTTCGACGAATGCGCCTGTGCGGCGACTCCACTTCCTCTGCAGCAACTCATCGACCATGTCTGCCACGTGCCTGGCTGTCGCATCGACGGCCTGCAGCCCGGCCTCGTTCAAGCGGCGTAGTCCTTCAGGCCGTTCCAGTCCCCGCGCGGCAATCAGATCGGTCACGACAATTCCGGCAGCCGGCTTGCCGGAAAACATTTCGGTGGCACGCGCGGCGCAGCGCTTGTCACAGCCATCGATGGCGATCGTCGGATAGAATCGCGCAAAGGCGCGATCGCCTTCACCGCCGGCCAGGAACAGCGGCAGGCAGATCGTCACGGTATCGGCGGGACGCAGTTGCTCCAGAACTTTCAGCGCGGCAAGGCGCGTCACCGTTCCTTCAGCCATCTCTTCGCCAGAGCAAGCGATAATGCCGACTTTCTTCTTCGGTAGCTCAGGCATTCTGGCCTCCTTCGCTGCTGGCGCCAAGCGTATCGACGACGATGATAATCTCTTCGGCCAGTGCATGGGCCAGTTTCTGCCCGCCCTCATTCAGTTCGGCGATACCCTGCGGCTTGAACTGCTTGTGGCGGCGATACACGTCAAGCACGGCGAAATCCTGGGCAACCGTTCCGCCGCTTTCCTTGACCATCTTTGTCGCACAGGCCAACTTGCAGCCGTCGATGGTGATAGCCTGCGCATCGGCGACGGCAGTACGCGCGGCCTCATCGCCCAGCACCAGCAGAGACAGTGGCACGAGTTGGGTCTCGGCCGGCCGCATGTCTTCCGTCACGTCGTAAGCGGCGTCGCGGCTCACGCTGCCGTATGTTTTGCCAATACCACTGCACGGCACGATGGCGACTCGCTTGCGATCCGTCATGGCTTCTTGACCTCCTCTTCGGCTTCTGCTTTCATCACCGCGAAGTAGGCTTGCGGATCGAGCAGCCGCGCCCGATCGGTCTCCCAATCAGTTGCCTGGATTACGGCCAGCCAGCCTGCGCTGTAGGGGTCCTGGTTAATCGCCTCCGGCGCGTCGCTCAGCGCCGGGTTGACCTCGACGACCGAGCCGGAGACCGGTGAGCCGAGCGCGATGTCGACCTTGATGGTCTCAATCGAAGCGACCTCATCTCCAAAAGCCAGCGCCGTGCCGACCGGCTTCACTTCGGTGAAGGCGACGTCGCCGCTGCGCTGCTGCATGAAGTCTGACAGCCCGATGCGCACCCGATTGCCCTCGGCGAGCGCCCACACGCCTTCACGGCTGTAGAGACGGTCGGTCGCAACTCTGAATGTGAACTTATCGACGGTCGTTTCGAGATAGTCGGGCATGCTGTGCTCCTCAGATGATGAATTCGTGTCGGGTTCCACTCACGCCGGAGTGGGGTTGAGCGCGTACAGCAGCCACTCGGTCACTTGCTCCTTCGTCGGCACCGATCCGGCCCAGGCCAGTTGGCCGTTGATCAGTAGGCCCGGCGCGCGATCGCCCAGCAGGCCGTAATCGATCATGCGCTGCTCACTGACCAGCTCGACCCGGGCTTCGCGAACTCCCAACGCCTCCAGGGCTTCGATGACGATCTGTTCCATCTTCAGGCAGCCGGCGCAGCCGGTGCCCAGCACTTTGATGTCCAACATGGCAAACTCCTTTCCAGTGGATAAACCACTCTCAACTTCACGCCGTCATTAGAATCGCGACGCGCTGGACGGCCAGCAGCGCCAGCGCCGCTGCGAAAATGCGGCTGAGCGTCAACGACTTCACCCGCTTCGCCATGAAGCGCGCACCCAGCCATGCCCCAATCACAGCCGTCACCGATGTCAGGCCCAGCATCAGCCAGTCGAACTGCGCCGAACCCAGGTGGCCCGCGAACGCCGAGAACGACGGCAGCGTGACAATGACGCTGTTCGTTGCCGCACCGATGCGCGCGGTGTAGCCCAGCATGACCAGCGTCGGCATCATCAGGAAGCCCGGCCCTACGCCGAGAAAGCCGGCGAACACACCGATTGCCGCGCTGGCTAATCCGCCCCTCGCGCGCGTCCCATCGCTGATGGACGGGACCTTGTTGTCATCCATCTTCGGCGGAAAGGCCATGCGATACGCGAGGAACAACAGCACGCCGACGTAAATCCACCATACTACGTTCGTCGGCACAAATTGCAACAGCCATACGCCGATCGGCGCAACAATCGTGGTGATGATCAACAGCGGGATCGCCGTGCGCCAATCGACCATCTTCGCCCGCGCGAAGGCAACCGCGCCGGAGAAGGCCGTTAGGCCGTTGAGCCACAGCGACCAGGGCATGATCACGTGCTTCAACTCGAAGCCGAACAATCCCAGCACCGGCGTGGCGATAAAGGCCACGCCCAATCCCATCATTCCGGCAACGAACGACAGAATGAACAGCGTCAGTGCGATGATCAAATATAACACGGCGGCGATCCTTCCGTAGGCAGGGCGCGGATGAGGTCGTCTGCGAGATCTTCCGAAAACTCGATCACCGTATTGCGGCCAGCGTGTCGAGCAGAACCCGGTCGAGTCGATCTCTGGGCGGATAACCGGCCAGAATGACGCGACCATCAATCACCAGGCCGGGCAATGCCAGCAGCCGATAATTCAGGATTTCGACCAGGTCGTCCACGCGCTCGACCTGCGCCTCGATGCGGTGCCGCGTGATCCACGCCCGTACGTCGGCTTCGAGTTGCCTGCACGCGGGACATCCGGCCCCCACGATCTGAACCAGTCTCCGCTCGCCTGCCAACATATTCATAATCTTGAATCCATCTGCGCGCGAAAAAGCCCCGCGTCGAACGGGGCCGTCCTGCTCAGGCAGGCGCCTGCTCCAGCGCGTTGGCGATCCACGTCGTCACTTCGGCGGCGCTGGGGATACGTCCCGCGCTGACCAACTTCTCGTTGATCACAAGACCCGGCGTCGCCAGCAGGCCATATTTAGCGAACAACGCGCGGTCGGTCACCTTCTCGACCCGGGCTTCGACGCTCAGCATCGCCACAGCCTGCCGGGCCGCCTGCTCCACCTTCCTGCAATTGTCACAGCCAGGTCCCAGAACTTTGATCGTCAGCATATGTTCACTCCTTGTAGATGGATCGCGGAGGCTTGGGTCATGGACACTGTCAGGCAGCGGCGGCCTCCGCCACCGGGTTGCAGCGCGGGCACGGACATGGCGCAGACTTGGCCGGCTTGCGCCGGGCAGCCGCTCGCGTGTCGCCCGTCATGCGCCGCGCGGTATCGACGAGGGTATACACCTGTGTGTCGGTTACACGATAGAACATATTCCAGCCATCGCGCCGATCCTGCACCAGCCCGGCCTCGCGCAACACCGACAACTGCTGCGAGATGTACGCCTGCCGATAGCCCAGCATCGCTTCCATGTGGCACACGCACTCTTCGCCATTGCGGAGGATGTCGAGGATCTCTAGCCGCGCGGGATGCATCAGCGCCTTGAACAGCCTGGCCGTCCTCTCCTGGTCTTTCATGAAAGCTCCCGAAATATATTCATGATTCCGAATAAGATTCTAGACCAGAGTGGATAGACGGAGAACGGCAAAGTGTCACCCATTTGGGGTGACACTCAACACTTCCGCATCGTGCGTCGCCCGACCCAACAGTTCGTCACTTATTTTCCATCAGCCACGAGCCTCGCCGTCGGACAGGACCCGTTGCACAGTCTCCTCAAAAGTTCCGGCAACCCCGATGGGCTTACCCTGGGAGTCCGCATTCAGCATCCGGCGGACCTGATCGGCCCGGGTCCGGGCATTTCCGCTGCTGGCCGGATGGAGCGATACGTGCCCAGCTAGTTCCAGCGCGCTCTCCCGGTCCCCTGCTTGGGCTCGCAGCAGTGCAAGCCCGGCCAGTGCATCCAGTGCGATGGGCAGGGCATGCTCCTCCGTCGCAAGCCGCAGTCCCAGGCAGTAGTGAGTGCTCGCCTGCACCGGGTTCCCCAGCCCCAGCTCGGCATCGCCCAGGCCCACTTCCCCCCAGACCCTGTCCCATTGATTGCCAGATTCCTGCGCCAAGGCGACGGCTTCCAGTAATGCCATTCGGGCGCCCGCGTGGTCGCCCTGGGCATTGAGAACCAATCCCAAGTGTCCTTGCGCGACTCCCACCAGCCACCGGATTCGGCTCGCGCGTGCCAGAGCCAGGCCCTCCTGTAATCGCTCTCGCGCTTCGGCATATTGGCCGAGCGCGAGCAGGGTCGGGCTGGACAAGACCGAGGTCATCGAGATCAGGCGGGGTTGCCCATGCATCCGCGCGAGACGAAGGGCCTCTCGGAAGGATTCGTCGGCCTGACCATAATCGCCGGAAGCATGTGTGACCAATGCCAGGAAAAAGAGCGCCAGCGCGGTACAGAGACCGCGGCTGTCAGTCGTTCGACGCGCACTTGACCGCGGGCGACCTAGAGAAATGTTGGGCGCTGATCTGCAGAACGTCGGCCACGACCTCTCCCCAGGGCCGGCCACGTCCCTCGACCCATGCCGCCGCCAAGGCCGCTTCACTGAGTGATTGGTGCAAGAGAGCCAAGCTGTGCTCATATTCGATGCGATCAGCAGGCCACCAAACGGTACTACTCGCTTCACGCAGCGCCTCGGCGACGCTGAGCAATTGCGCTCCCTGTTGGGCTTTGCCCTGCGCGATCACCACGCTGGCGATTCCAGCCAGGCATTCGGCAATGCCGGCTTGGTTGCCCATCTCATGCTGTATGGCCAGTCCCTCTTTGAACAGGCCTATCGCCTGCACACAATCGCCCCGATGCAGCACCGCATAAGCTAGATTGTGAAGCAGACTAGGAAACTCGTCCTTGTCACCTGAATCCCGATACATCGCTACACATTCGGTATATAGCATCTCAGCTTGGGCATAGTCGCCCTGACAACGCGCCAGATCGCCCAACCGGTTTAGCGCAGATACAACACCGGGCACGCTGGCGGCTCGCCGGAATCGCGCCAAGCTTTCCTCAAGATACGGACGCGCTGCTGCATGATCATCCCGCAGATAAGCCACGAGTCCCAGGTCGCCTAGCGCATCGTCAAGTCCGATTTCATCCTCAAGCTCTCGGTAAATCGTCGCCGCTTCGCCACAATAGAGCTGTGCTGCTTCATAATCGCCCTGGTTCATAGCGATATGGCTCAGATTGTGCAGTGAGTCCGCGACTGTGAGTCTGTCACCCAGTTCACGGCATAATCCCAATGCTCGCTCGCAAGATGCGCGAGCGGCAGCGAAATCCTTCTTCTTCCATAGTAGAAAGCCGAGAGAATTGAGCGAGTGAGCAATGCTGCCCGCGTCCCCGAGCTCACGCGAAAGCGCCAAGTTCTCTTGCGCCAGTCGCCATGCCGACCCAGTGTCAGCCTGATCCGCAGCCAAAAGCACTGCGGCGTTGAGCGCCTTGACCCGCTCTTGCGTCACCTGCGAATCGGCGGACTGCGCCAGGGCGCGCTTGAGCCAGTCGCGTCCTTCACTCCAATGAGCACGCCGTTTCCAGAATGGATGGAGAGCGCCGGTCAATCGGACCGATTCCTGGGCATCGGAAGCCCGGTCTCTCAACGACCATTCAAGCGCGACGCGCAAGTTCTCATGCTCATTCTCTAAACGGTTTAGCCAGGCCAACTGCTCGGCGCCACGCAGTTTAGGCTCGGCCGCCTCGGCCAGCTCGGTATAGTACGCGGCATGGAGCCGGTGTATCTCTGTCGCTTCGCCGCTCCCCCCCAACCGCTCCCGAGCATATTCGCGAATGCTCTCCAGCATCCCCCACCGCGGCTCGCCCTCCACCCCCGTCTCGCGGTACAGCAAACTCTTGCTGCTCAACGCCGCCATGCCCGCTTGTGGCTCAAACGGCAGGTCGTGGTTGGCGTTGCAGACTGCCTGCACGGCTGCCAGACTGCATCCGCCAACAAATACACCCAGCCGGCGGAAAAGCGTTCGTTCTCCAATTGTTAGAAGATGATAGCTCCAGTCAATCGCCCCTCTTAAGGTCTGCTGGCGCGGCGGAAGATAACGCAGGTCGCCCTTGAGGAGTTTGAGCCGGTCCCCCAGGCCGGCCAGGATCTGTTCCGGCGCGAGGTCCTCAATCCGTGCCGCGGCCAACTCGATGGCCAGCGGCAGCCCGTCCAAATGGAGGCAGATGGCTGCGATGGTCCCGGCATTAGCCGGGGTGAGGGCCAGGTCAGGTTTGCGCGCCTGCGCGCGCTGCAGAAAGAGGATGACCGATGCCAGGCCGGCCAACACGTCCAGGTCCGGTAGACGCTTGCGGTCGGGCAGCTCCAACGGCGGCACCTGAAAGCGACGCTCACCATACGCGTGCAGCGGCTCCCGGCTGGTCACTAACGCTTTTAAACCCGGGCAGGCGCTCAGTAATTGGAGCACCTCTGGGCCCGCGTCCAGCACCTGCTCAAAGTTGTCCAGCACCAGCAGGAGCTGCTTATCGCGCAAATATACGGCGACGGCTTCCGCCACGGGCTGCTTCTCGCTCGGTTTTAGGCCCAGGGATTTGCCGATGGCCGCGATCACAAGATGAGTGTCATTGACCGTGTCCAGAGCGACAAAGTAAACGCCGTCTCGAAAGTGGACGGAGAGGCGAGCGGCGACGGCAATGCCCAGGCGGGTCTTGCCGATGCCGGGTGGACCCACCAAGGTCAATAGCCGCACGTCATCCCGGAGCAAAGAGCGGCGCACTGCCTCCACCTCCTCGTCGCGTCCGATCAGCGAGGTGAGCGGCGCTGGCAAATTGGAGGGCGGAGTTGATGCGACCGGCGCAACGGACGCCGCAGCAGTTGAGAGAGGAGGAGCGGAGGCGAGTGGCAGGTCCGGGGGGGCGGCCTCGGGTCCCAATCGCGCCCAGCGCACGAAGGCGGGGCGTTCTTCCGGTGGGATTTCGAGGCACGCGATGAGCAGTTCGGCGATCTGCTTGGAGGGGCGGCGCGTGCCCGCTTCAATCTTCTGAATGGCCTCGCGGGAACAGCCCACGCGCTCGGCCAGGTCCCATTGCGTCAGGTCGAGCG
>DASSFZ010000538.1:0-3882 GCA_035693785.1 Anaerolineae bacterium
CATCTGCATGCGGTTGGGATTCTCGCCGTAGCGGCCGTCGTCGGGCCGGATCGACGGCTCGACGTAGGCCACGTTCCACGGCTCCGGGCCGAGCACCCGCAGGAAAGTGGCCGGGTTCATCGTCCCCGCGCCGACCTGCACGTTGTACGGCTGCCAGATGACGCAGCCCTTGCTCGCCCAGAATTCCTGAAGCTTGAGAATGACTTGCTGGAAGGAAAGAGGTTTGGACATGAAGCTACTTGGCTCGCTTAGGCTCGATGTCCTGGGGGATGTATTTGTCGGTCATCATCTCTACTCCAAAAACGAATCAGCAAGTCAGCGAATCAGCGATATGTATCCGTTGATTCGTTGCTTATCCGTTGACACCCTCTCGCCGCAGCACGTGGATGAATTCCACCGACTGCAGCTTGCGCTCCAAAACGTACGTCAGGTAGCGATACATCGCGCGCTCGACCTCGAGCGCCACCGCTTCACGCACGGTCAACGCAGCAAACGCGTGGTACTCGCTGCGCGCGGCGTGCCGCAGCACTTTGAGCGCGCCGAGTGACAGGCGGCTGACGTCGCTTCGGCCGGCGGCATGACGGGTGCACAGCGCGCCGCCCTCGTGCGGACTCCAACCGTACGTCTCGTCGTCCGCGATTTCTGCCAGCAGCTCACCGCCCTTCACGCAGTGGAACACCTGGGGCTGGAAGCCGGCCAGTGTCAACAGCCTGACCTCGAAGTAGCGCGCAGTCAACGCCAGGTCGGATGCGGTCGAGAACCACCGGAGCGCATCGGAGAGCAGGTCGAACAGCTCCGGCTGCGCGGTGCCTTCCTCGGCGAAGCGGTCGGCCAGCTCGGCGGCGTAGTGGGCGTACGTCGAGCGGTGCAGGTCTTCGCGCAGCGCGCGGTACGGCTCGATCGTCTCGGCCTGCGACACGATGTCGAACTCGCCCCGGCCGCGCGCGATCAGCAGGCCGACGTGATTGAACAACTCCACGTGCCCGCCCTTGCGGCTCGCGATCTTGCGCGCGCCCTTGGCCACGACGCGCAGCTTGCCCCGATCGGGCGTGAGCAGCGTCAGGAGCCGATCGGCTTCGCCGGCGTCGGAGCGGCGCAGGACGATGGCTTCGGTTCGGTACAGGCGTCCACGGTCGGGCATGGGCTAGTCCACTCCATCGCCGCCGTTTTGCGAACCGGCCGGCTCGGGCGGCGCCCCGCGCTGAATGAGAACCTTGCCGATGCGCCGGTCTTTCACGTTCAAAACTTTCAGGCTCACGCCGTCCACTTCGATTTCTTCGCCCGGCTCGGGCACGTGGCCGAGCTGATTGTAGATCAGCCCGCCGAGCGTGTCACTTTCCTCGTCGGACAGCTCCGCGGCGAGCAGCTCGTTCACGTCGTCGATCGGGATGCGCGAATCGACCTCGTACTCGTCGCGGCCGAGCGGCTTGACCATCGGTTCTTCCGATTCGTCGTATTCGTCCCGAATCTCGCCGACGATTTCTTCCAGAATGTCCTCGATCGTCACCAGGCCGGCCGTGCCGCCGTATTCGTCGATCACGATAGCCATGTGCACGCGGCGCTGCTGGAGCTCTCTCAACAGCTCGTCGACCTTCTTCGTCTCGGGCACGAAATACGCTGGCCGCGTCAGGCTGGGCAGTCGTACACCATCGCCGCCCGATCGGCCGTGCTGCCGAAACACCTTGAGCAGGTCTTTGGCGTACAGGATGCCGATGATGTGATCGACGGTCTCTTCGTAGACCGGGATGCGCGAATGGCCGTGACGGATCGCGACGTCGGTGGCTTCCAGGAGCGGCGTGCCGGCTTCCAGCGCGACCATGTCGATGCGCGGCACCATCACTTCGCGCGCCAGCATCTCGCCGATGTCGAAGACCGAGTAGATCATCTTCTTCTCGGCCACCTCGAGCACGCCGCCTTCCTCGCCGGCGTCGACCAGCGTCTTGATTTCGTCTTGCGTGACGATGGGCATGCCCCGGCGCGGCTTGCCGCCGAACGGGCGGGCGATCAGGTTCGTGGCCCACACCAGGAAGCGCACGATCGGCCCGAAGAATCGGGCCATCAGGTCGATCGGCCGGGCGACGAGCAGGGCAATGCGCTCGCTGTGCGCCAGCGCGACAGACTTGGGGACAAGCTCGCCCAGAATCAGCGTGGCGGCGGCCAGCACGACGGTGATGCTGAAGACCGCGATGCCCTGCGCCGCCGATGCAATGCCCGGAATGGGCAACTGAGCGATCAATTGCGCCAGCCCCCCTGACAGGTTGATGGCGGCCGTCGCCGAGGCCAGGAACCCCATCAGCGTCACGCCGATCTGCACGGTTGCCAGAAGGCGACTCGAGTCATCCGCCAGGCGCAGCACCACGCCGGCGGTCCGGTTGCCCGACTCCATCAACTGCTTCATGCGCAGCCGGGGCACGCTCACCATCGCCATCTCCGAAGCGGCGAAGAACGCGTTCAGCGAGATGAGAATGGCGAGCAGGATGAATTCACTACCTATCCCTCCAACCTCCAACTTCCAACCTCCAACTTCCAACCCCAACCTCAGTCCCCGCTCTCGCTGAGCCTGTGACCCAGCGGCTGGCACCGGGCAAAATACATCCGTGTAATCCGTGTCATCCGTGGTTAGTCTCTCGGCTTCGCCCGCGCGGGCGCTCCGTACACCAGCTCGCCGTCTGGCACGTCACGCGTCACCACCGACCCGGCGCCCGTCTTGCTGCCCGCGCCGACGCGCACCGGCGCGACGAGCATCGTGTCGCTGCCGATGAACGCGCCGTCGCCGATATCGGTGTGATGTTTCTTCGCGCCGTCGTAGTTGCACGTAATCGCGCCCGCGCCGACGTTGACCTTTCGGCCGAGCGTCGCGTCCCCCAAATACGAGAAATGATGCTGCTTGGTGCCTGCGCCGAGCCGGCTGTTTTTGACTTCGGCGAAGTTGCCGCACTCGACGCCGCGCTCCAGGTAAGCGCCGTTGCGCAGGTGCGCGAACGGCCCGACGCGCACGTCCTCTTCGAGCGTAGCGCCCTCCACGACGGAGGATTCGATGCGGCAGCGTTCGCCAATGACACTATCACGCACGATCGTGTTCGGCCCAATCTGGCATCCGCGTCCAATGTGAGTCGCGCCCTCGACGTGTGAGCCTGGATAAATCGTGGTGTCAGGCTCGATCGTGGCCTCGGCGCTGATAGTGGAATTCGACGGATCGACGATCGTGACCCCTGACAGCATCAGGCGCTCGGCGATGCGCTCTCGCATCAGGCGCTCGGCCCAGGCCAGCCGCACGCGATCGTCGATGCCGCCGACCTCCTCCGTCGTGGCCTCGCGCGTGGCGATCGTCTTGACTTCCGCCGCCGCCAGCGCGACCAGATCGGTCAGGTAGTATTCGCCGTGACCGTGCCTCGGCTGGAGTTGATTCAGGTGCGACCACAGCCAGCCGGCCTTGAAGCACAAAATGCCGGAGTTCACTTCGCGCAGAGTGAGCTGCTCCGGTGTGGCCTCCTTGAACTCGACGATGTTGACGACGCGGCCCGAACCGCTGCGCACGATGCGACCGTATCGAAGGGGATCGGGCGGCCGAAAGGTCAGCAGTGTGATGATGGCGTCACTGCTGACGTGATCGTCGAGCATAGCGCGCAGCGTCTCCGTGCTGACGAAGGGCGTATCGCCGTACAGCACGAGCACCACGTCGCTGCGGCCTTCGAGCGAGCCGCGCGCCTGCATCACGGCGTGGCCGGTGCCGAGCTGCTCGGGCTGATCCACGTATTCGACGCGGTCCCCGATGGCCGCCCTGACCTGATCGGCGCGGTAGCCGACGACGAGCGTCGGGCGCTCGTCGCCGAGCGCCACGGCGGTGTCGATCACGTAAGACACCATCGGACGCCCGGCAAC
>DASSFZ010000539.1:0-5310 GCA_035693785.1 Anaerolineae bacterium
CCGTTCGGCCCCATGATCGTCCAGAACATGGTGTGGTTATAATGGCCGCCGCCATTGTTGTTGACTGCCGTTCGGATGCTTTCTGGGACTTTGCCGAGGTCCTTCAGGAGGGCCTCGACGCTGAGCGCCTGTAACTCGGGAGCGCTTTCCAGCGCCTTGTTGAGATTCGTCACGTAAGCCGCGTGATGCTTGTCGTGATGAATCTGCATGGTCATCTCGTCGATGTGAGGTTCGAGGGCATTGTAGGCGTACGGAAGGGGGGGAAGTTCATGTGCCATTTATGGCCTCCTCGTCAGTCTGATTCAAGATGAGTATGGGGACACAAAATACGCGCGTCTGGCGCAATATAGCCGCCCGCGATTACCTATGCGATTGTAGCCACATTCAAAGGATTTGTCAACAAAAATCGGAACCCACGTGTCAGCATCACTCAAGACGCACATCAGGCGCGCACGCAACAGGTAATCGTGTTGCGTGTTGCGCTTGGATTCGTTCTCGTTGGTTGCCCGCTGCTCTTGCGCACGGTGGTACACATCGGGCGTGATAATCGCCAACTCAGGCACATGGACACTCTCGCCGGCGCACAACGTGCAACAAGAAGCCGCTGCATCGGCCCACCAGAGTGGCCCGATGAGCGGCTTGTCTGTCGGGGTGGTGGAATTTGAACCCACGACCCCTACGCAGACTTATCACATCTAAACTGCATACAGGTTTCTAAACGCTATCTCATAATTACGTGGCGTGCGCCTAACGGCGCGAGCATCAGCCGCCTGGTTGCGCTCAGCCCAAGTGTGAGTGGGCACGTCCCCCTCGTGATGGGAGCAGTGCGACGGGAACACTGCACCGCAAGTGAGCACCCTTCAGGGTTGACTCCCTCAGAAAACCAGAATTCAGCAGTTCACCCTCCCGGCCCTGCGGCTGCACAACGAAACCCAAGATTGTCGAAGCGATCGTCCGGGAGAACGTACATGCGGTAAGCCATACTATTGTTGGCAGCATAGAAGGACCACGCGCCGCCACGCAGCACCCGGTAAGTCCCCGAAGTCGGTCCCGTAGGATTGGTCTGCGCGGAAGAAGAGTATGGCCCATACCAGTCCTGCACCCATTCCCACACATTGCCCGCCAGATCGAGCGCACCCACCCAGCTGGCACCCGCAGGATATGATCCCGCCGTCGCCGTGTCGCCCACGTCAAGGTTGTGATTCAGCAGTGTGTCATTCGGTTCATCATTACCCCACGGATAAGTGTAACCCTGCGGGCCGCGCGCTGCATATTCCCACTGCGCCTCGGTGGGCAGTTGGCCGCCCGCCCAGGTACAGTAGTTGTTGGCATCATCCCAACTCAAGAAGATCACGGGGTAATCAGCAAATTGACTATCTCCGTAATACGAACTGCGCGTGGCTGACTTCGTTTCAGATGGAGCGGCGCATTTGCCAGCCGATACGCATCTGGAATACTGTGCATTGGTCACCTCCGTGCGATCAATCCAGAAGGCATCCAGGTTCACGTCATGAACGGGTTTCTCGTTGTCCTCTCCTGTGTCGCTGCCCATCTTGTTTGTTCCGGCGGGGACGTAGACCATGGTCATACCGTCTACGACACGAACTGCACTGCGAGGTGGCGGGCTTGGTCGAGTATTCGTTGGTTCAAGGGCCAATGACTCAGGTGTGATCGATGGTATGGGTTGCGCAACCGGCACAGATGTTTCAGTTGGCGATGGGGGCGGCGGAGCAGCAGCAGGCGTGCAGGCAGCCAAGTCTAGGGCCAACACGAGTACAGCTAACCAGCGTAACGTGATGTGGAAGTTCATGCTGACCCCCTTGCGACAACACTCAACCCCGGTCGCCCCCACAGCCCAGCTCGGATTGAAGACTGCCCACCAGCGTGGCCGTGGTTCCCGGCAGCACTTGAATGGACAGGATGTTCGAAACTGCGTCGAAATTAGATACGCATATCCCACCGAAGAGGTTCAGAATACATAGAAGAGCATAACCGGGCCGGGAGACAAGGTCAACAGGCAAGACACAGGGGCGTGCATTTCAGTCTAGAGCGTGTTATGAACTACCGACCAGCCCCTTATTTTCCAAGGGTTTTAGCCACGTCAACAATCCCAGAGGCGTGCTGAAAGCCTTGAAAACAAAGGGTTTCCTGAAAGTGCATAACACGCTCTAGCCGGTTCCGGCATGCGCTGGAGCCGAGCCGGCATCGAGCGTCTCCTGCCGATCCGCGCCGCGATCATGAGCCACCGCTTTGATGACTTGTGGCGGGCTGCCTACACGCCGCCACTAAACTGAAGTGCACCGCATCCACTCATCCACCCTACGCGCCGGGTCGGAAAGGTTCACCCAACGCCGACCGTTGGAGTCTGTCCGCCGCAGACGAACCGACCCGGCGCGCGCCGCGGATGAGTGCGGTTCACTATCCCTTGTATCTCCGACGCAGCTTCCGCTGGACAACGCCGGGCAGACGGTCAAACGAGGATGCATCCGAGCCGGCATCCTTGTGCGCCGGCCCCGCGGATGCAGGTGACTGCGACTCCTGGGTCATCGCCTGGAGTTCACGCCGCAGCTTGGCAACCACTGGGCGCATCGCTTTGCCCACCGCGTCCGTGACCGCTTAGATAAACCCGTCGGGGTCGCGTTTGTACCAGTCGTCGAGCACATCCCACGCGATGCTCTCCTTCTGCGCGGATGACTGCGCCTCGCCCATCAACGCCTTGAGCCAGTCCGGTGGGTCAGGCTGTGGCGGACGCGCCAAGCCCGGCAAGAGCCAGTCCACAAAAGACTCCGGCGGCGAGGGCGTCGCCATCGAGCGGCAGCCAGTCGCTAAACACGATCTCGTGTTTGCTGACAAGCCCTTCAAAATGCTTGTCAAGCGACTCGCCATCGATACTTTCCCGCTGCCCGTGTCCGTCGGGGCCAGACCCGATCTTGATCTTCGCAGGGCGATGCGCTACAATGCACTTCGCCGGGCCTATGTGCAGACCGCCCCAGGAGATTCGACCATGATGCAGGTGCGCTGCCAACGTTGTGGATGGGTGTTCACGCTGAGCCGCGACGCGATTGGCTTCGCCGTCGCCGAGGCTCAGGCGTCTGAGGCCGAGTACTACCAGGAGCCTTGCCCCAAGTGCCGGCATGTGATCAAGATTCAGGTGAGCGAGCTTCAAAAGCGCCTGCCCGCCGATTATACGCTGCCGGTTCTGCCTCCCAAGCCTGCGCCGGTTCACGTCTCTAAAGGCGAAGAGCCGAAAGCGGCTGCCTCCCCGCCGGCTCCTGCGCCTGCTCTCGAGCCTAAACCAAAGAAACCGCCCAAGCCTAAAGCCGAGCCTGTTACCAAACCAAGAGCGGCGTCCAAACCCAAGGCCGCAGCCAAACCGAAAGCGGCGCCCCGGCCATCGTCCAAAAAGTGAAACCGCCAGCGGGCCTCGGAGTGCAATGCCATTCTTGCCATCGCGGCCCAACGGAGTAGAATATTACTTGACTCGTCCGAACTTCACCTGGAGGAGATGCCCATGTATACCATACGCTGCCCGAACTGTGCCTGGACGTCCGAGTTGGCGCCGGATGCAATCGCACAGGCCGTCGCCGAAGCGGATCGCCTGCAGGCCACGCATCACGTCGAGCATTGTCCACGCTGCCAGTGGGTCATTCGTATCGCGGTGGACGAACTGCGCAAGGAGCTTGGCGCGGAACCGGTGCTCGCGCCAGCCCCGACTCCGCCCGCGCCGGCGCCGGCTGCGCCCGCCCCGCCGATGATGCCGAAACCGGCGGCGCGCGTGGCTGTGAAGAGAGTCACGACGGCGAAGCCTGCGGCCAAGAAGGCACCTGCGAAGAAAGCCGCCGCCAAGAAGGCGGCCCCTAAGAAGGCTGCCAGGAAGAAACCGGCCGCCAAGAAGCCTCCCGCGAAGAAACCAGCGGCAAAGAAGCCCACGGCGAAGAAGGCTGCACGGCGATCGACCAGGAAATAGCATTGGCACCGCACTCAGCCGGGCGGCCACACATTCTGGTCGTCGATGACAACGCCACGATTCGCAATCTCGTGATGACGATTCTCGGCGGGCAGGATATGGAGGTCGCCGCCGTGGCCGACGGCGACGAGGCGCTGGCGTACCTCGAGCGGCGACGCCCCGACGTCATGCTGCTCGATCTGTCGATGCAGCGCGTCGACGGGCTAGAGGTGCTGCGCCAGGTGCGCGCCCATCCCAGGCTCAACGACCTGCGCGTGATTATACTGACCGCCGTGGCGAACACGCCGCGCTTTCAAGAGATCCAGCACTACCAACCCGACGGTTACGTCGAAAAGCCGTTTCGCATCGGAGACTTGATCGAAGAGGTGAAACGGCTGCTGGCTCTGGGTCAGCAGGCATAAAAAGAGAACTCCCGCCCTGTCTCCAAAGGCGGGAGTCCCGCTTTCTCGAGCCGGCTCTGGCGGTTCTTCGACTGACCCACTGCACGGCTGATCCGGTGGACAGGCCCTGCCAGGCTCGCAGCCACCGATCTTACGGCTGATGCGCCGTGCACTCTTGGAGCCGGGTACAGAATGCCTGGCACATCTCTAGAGTCGTCCCGACGTAGGCGATGTAGAACTCGTTGTCGTCTTTCTTTAGCGTGTACGAGTGAGTGCAGACCTGAACGGTGGCCTGTACCCCCGCCTCGGCGCCCCCACCCAGGCAGCGCGCCAGATTGCCGACGTCGGTGATCGCGTTGCGATCGACGATCACCACCATGCCCGACGACAGGGGGAACGCATTGTCGCTGTATATGCGGACGGCGACGGCGCCGATTTCCTGGTAGCAGTTGATCGCGCCCTGCGCGAACTCGATCGCCGCCACTAATGGCGCATTTCCCGAAAGCAGCGTGGCGCCTGACGATAGCGACGCAATGTATTCCGCGATCGTCTGCCCTTTGACGATCGTCGTATTCGGCACGTCGGGCAGCATGCTCTCCGCCTGGCCCTGCGTGCCGAAAGGATTGCACGCGACCGCGATCAGCGCGACCGTGAGAATGACGGCCCCGATTCTTATCCGCATGGCATCTCTCCTATGCACCGAGTTTCTTGAACCCCAGAACACTCTACCGTAGTCCTGTCCGAGACAATCCCCTTGGTACATGGCGGCATTGTAGCAGAGTTCTTCAGACAAGCACAATTGCAGGGTGTCACTGTGTCAGGGTGATGTTGCACGGCGATGGGCACAGGACAGGATAAACGCTCCGAACAATCGGGGCGTTTTGCTATTTCGGTGCTGTGGTGTAAACTCACCTTGCGTTATTCGGCCTGCAAATAAGCTGTTAAGCAACTGGCGTTAGTCAG
>DASSFZ010000540.1:0-7369 GCA_035693785.1 Anaerolineae bacterium
AGTACACGTTGAAATCGTCTTTCCAGAAGCGGTTGGGGCCATCGCGCGTCAAGCTGCCGACTTCCCTGCAATTGATTCCACGCGGGGGTTGCGGGTTGCCGCTATCTTTCCAAGCCGTGACACACGCACCCGGCTCGAGCATGTCGACTCCCCAATCGGAGCCATTAATTGCCGCGCGGTCATTGGCCAGGCGCAGGGGCGCTAACGGGAAGGCCAGCGTTGACTCATTGATCACGAACAGACTATCATCGCCGCGCCTCGCGATGAGCAGTGCGTAGGTACCTGGCACTGCAGTCGCGGTCGGCACAGATGTCGGTGTCGAGGTATCCGTCGGCGTCAACGTGTGTGTCGGCGATGGCGTCGTCGTGTCCGTCGGCGAAGGAGTCATCGTCAGCGTGGGCGACGAGGTCGGTGTTGGCGTGGGCGACGAGGTCGGCGACGGCGAAGGCGACGGTGTGACAGCCGCGACAGCCGGCGGAAGCGTGACGCTGGGGTTTATCGCCGGGGACCAACGCGTGGCCGTTGCCATGTCCAGGGTGATCCGGCCGGATGGGGCCAACGCCAGAGCGGCGAAGCCAGCGCAATAGCACAGACCAGCCAGGACGATGATGCCGATAAAGATCCGGTATCGCCTGCGCCAGGCTTTGGGCAAGTCGGCCAGCCCGCCTATTCGCTCCAGGATAGTGAACGTCGATGGTCTGCGGGCCGGTGCAGAGGCAGTCCCTGCCATTCGAGCCGGGGCGATATCGGGTCCAGCCTGCCGGGGAACGGATGCTTCGACCGCAGCCGGAAGCGGCGGCAGTGGCCGACGCGCTCGTTCCGCCTTGACGCGCTCTGGGATCGAAGGGCGTGCAAGCGTGGGAGGCGATGGCAATGGAACCGGCGCTGCCCGCAGCGCTTCGTCCAGCGCATCGGCCAGGGCGGCCCCGGTCGGGTAGCGCTCATCCGGCTCTTTAGCCAGCGCCCTGAGGAGAACGGCTTCCGCTCCCCGGCTCAGCTCCGGTCGCAGGTCTTGTGGCGGGCGAGGAGGCTCCGTCATGTGCAGCCGCGCAATCTCCAACGGCTCCTCGGCGTCGAAGGGAAGCTTTCCCGTGAACATCTCGTATAGGATGACGCCGACGGAGTACAGATCGCTCTGCGGCACGGCGGCGGCAGAAGAAATGGCCTGCTCCGGGGCAATGTAATGAGGAGAGCCTAAAATCTCGCCTCGTGTCCCGACCTCGGTGAGCAGCGCCAAGCCGAAGTCGGTCAGGTAGGCGCGGCCCTGCTGATCCAGGATGATGTTGGCCGGTTTGATGTCTCGATGAATGACGCCGTGGCTGTGAGCGTAGTCGAGCGCCAGACAGACCTCTCGCATGATGCGTTGGGCATCGTTCGGCGCGATGAACTCCTTGTCCGCTCGATAACTGTCGAGCACATAGCTCAGGCTGGCCCCCCGAATGTACTGCATCGCTATGTAAAGCAGGCCCTCGGCTTCGCCGTAGCGGTAGAGCCGGACGATGTGGGGATGATCGAGCTGGGCAATTGCCTGGGCTTCGCGCTCGAAGCGCACCACGTAGTCCGGGTCGGCGCGAAACGGCGCGTCGATGACCTTGACGGCCACGTAACGGTTCAGGCGCACGTCGAGTCCGCGATAGACTCGCGCCATGCCGCCCTGCCCCAACAAGACCTCGAGGCGGTATTCGTCCAGTTGCTTTCCGAGCAGGCTATCGGTCGTCACGGTAAGAAGACCTCGCAGACCCCTGTGGCGATCCCGCAGCGTGCCACTTCCTCTGCATTCCATAAGACACGGAACTGGCTGGCGCCTGTCTGAGTCGTCCAGAAGACAAAGTCATCATTACGTGAAGCCGTGACCGTGCTGTTGTAGCGATTGTTGCATGGTGACGGGCGCAAGTACGGCGAGCTGCGCCGAATCTCTACGCGCACACACGACGCGACCTCAATTCTCGGGTAATATCGCGACCAGCGCCAGCCGTCGAAGCGATTCAGTGGCGCGCCGGAAGCGTCCAGGCGCTCAAAGGCCAGCGGCGAGACCGCGCCGGCGCTGCCCGATGCATTGTGCAGATATAGGCCGCTGTCATCGTAGTAGATCAGGAAGCGCCGCCCGTCCGGATAGAGCACGGTCGGCAGAGGCGTCGCGGGTAGAGGCTCAGTGGCCGTCGGCGGGATGAAGCCCGGCGTCGGCGCAAGCGTGGGTGTAGACGCGTCTGTGCCAGCGGTGCCGGGTAGAGCGGTTTCGGCAGGCGCTATCGCCTGCCCTCGCGCAGTGGGGGTCGCCGTCGGTATGGCGGTCGTCGTCGGCGAAGTCCCTGTGGTCGCGCGAGCAGGCGCCAGTGTGGGCGGCTGCGAAGCATTGCTTTGTTGGTTGATCACGATCATCGTCCCCGCGACGACGGCGATCGCAGCCAGGATCAAGAGGCGACCTTTCGTCGCCAAAAATGCTCCTGGGTCTCGTCGGCGGCCCGAATCGCTCCCTGTCATGGATTGTGTGGGGTGAACCACGTCGGGAGATAGGGTGTCAGCCTGCAGGTAAGAGGCGACTCGTTCCGCCACCGACCTTTGCGGCACTGGGCGTGCCGCCGGGAGTTGAGAACCGGCCGGCCGGCGGGTCAGCAGAGCGCTCTCCAGCGCATCCATCAGCTCACCGCCGGTCGGGTAGCGATCGCCGGGAGACTTGCTCAACGCCTTCAACAGAACGGCTTCCGCTGCATCATTCAGGTCGGGATTGATCGCGCGCGGGGGCGGCGGGGAGAGCGTCATGTGCTGCAGCGCCACGCTCGTCGGGGAAGGATCGTCAAACGGCAGGCTGCCTGTCAGCATCTCGTACAGGATCACGCCGAGCGAGTACAGATCGGATTGCGGCACGGCGTCGGCAGAGCGGCGGGCTTGTTCCGGGGCCGTGTAGCGCGCCGTGCCGAACACTTCACCCAGCGAACCCTGCTGCACGTGCAGCGCCAGACCAAAATCGGTCAAGACCACCCGGCCATCGCTCGCCAGTATCACGTTCGACGGTTTCACATCGCGGTGAATAACGCCTTTTCGATGGGCATAGTCTAAGGCACTGGCAATCGCTCGTCCGATGCGCACGGCCTCAGTGTGAGGCATGAGCTGGCCTGCCGTCGTGTACTGCGACATCCGCACGCCCAGGTCTACCCCGTCTATATATTCCATTGCGAAGTAATAGAGTTCACCTTCTTGGCCCGCGTAATAAATGCTGACGATGTTCTCGTGTCGCCACGACGCCACCGTCTGCGCTTCCTGAACGAACCGCTTGGCGTAGGCCGGGCTGCCCTGGTAGCGCGCATCGATGATTTTGAGGGCGACCGGACGGTGCAGGACGACGTCCCAACCGTAATAGACCTGAGCCATGCCGCCGCGCCCGATCACGCGCTCGATACGGTAATTGGCGAGCTGCCGTCTGCTCAGAGGATCGCCCGCGATCATTTTCGCTCCGGTTGCGCAGCGAGAAGGGTCTCGCGGCTGGAAAGGGTCATGCGCCGCAGGTCGGCAACAGTGGCGTTCAATCCGCGCGCGTAGGCTTCCAGATAATCCTGGCACAGGCGGACGGCGAGGTCTCTATGTCCGACTGCCTCTAATAAGCCGACGTGTGGTCGGAAATCGCGCAGGCTGATGCGCATCACACCGCCGGCGCTCGTGATCACGCCCCACGCCAGCGTTTTCTTCTCGTTGTCGTCTTTGGCGCTGATAAAGCGGATGAGGGTGCTGGTCGGCGCGACTGCTCCCACATTCGAGAACACCTCGCGCCCTTTGATGATATCGTTGAGCACATCGAAGCGCCCCGGAATCCTGTCCAGCAGGCGCTGGAGCGAAGCGGGCAAGTGCGCCAGCAGCTTGATGGTGCCGACAGTGGCGCTTTCGCCCGTGAGAGCGATTTCCTTGGCTTTGCTCAATACCGCGCCGAAGCCGGCCAATGTTGCCAGATAGGTGCGCTGCCAACGGTCAAACTCGGCATACAGCGCGGCGCGGTCCGCCCGGTGTGTCGCACTTTTGTAGGCATCCAGCGCGGCCATGACCCGCTGGTGCAGGTTCAGCAAGTCCAGGTCGTCCAGCGGCGCTTCAAAGCTCATCGGATAAACGCGGTCGCGTGGGGAACGCTGGCTGGCGTCGATGGGGATGAGGATGGCCGGATTCACCTGTTGGGATGGATCGATTGCGTCCAGGCCGGCCTGGGCCGCCCGCTGAGCGGCGCTGTCGTGGGCCAGGCGATTCAGCTCCGCCACCAGGTCCGGATCGGGTCGATAAGTCACGGCGTGGATGGCGCGATAGAACACCAGGAGATCGTTGACCGTCAACTGCAGCAAATCGCTGCGCTGCTTGAAGAATTTGCGCAGCTCCAGAATCGCCTTGAGGTCTACGGCTTCGGTTTCTGCGCTGACTTCGGCGGTCACATGCGGAGCCTGCTGGATGATCTTCTGCTCAGATGCGTTGAGCTTGAAAGCAGGCATGGTGGGGCGCGTTTGGCCGGGCCGAGCCGGGGGCAGTGCATTCAGATAAACCGCCCAGGACAGGGCTTCGTTTGTCATGATTTCGGCGAGAGCGGCTCCCCATGCCCCGTCGAAAAAGATATGGGACTGATCAAAGACGAAAGTCTCGCCGGTATCGAAGATGGTCAGGGCGTGGTCGCCCACGCCGCGTTCGGTTTGGCGCAGATCAGACAGGGGGAGGTGGCGCGGCCGGGGATCGCAATTCAACAGAATCGGCGCCGATCGGAGTGCGTCCAGGTCCGCGATCAACGTTTGGCTCATCTTGCTGCGCAAGCCGGGCCACGCGCCCCTTTTCACCCGAGCCAGCGAGGTCAGTTGCGCGCGAGGCGCGTCGGAGGGATCGGCGACCAGGGCCGCAACTTGCGCCCGCACGCTCGTGACGTCAGCCGGCCGATCGGTGCCCGGCGAGCAAGCCGGAATCAGAGTATACCGCCCCCGGTAGATGACGCCGACGTGAGCGGCTTGCAGCGAGATAGGCGTGCGTGTCTCACCATATGCGCCGGGATCGAGGTAAGCCAGGATGGACATTTGCCGCCGGTAAGCGGGGAGATCATGGTCTTCGGCAGCGCGCACCCGTTCATTCCACTCGCGGCGCAGATCGGCGCGACAATCGCGCATCGTATCTTCCAGGAAACGGTCGAACTTGAGACGGCGATAGGTGGGATAGTCATGACGGGCGGCGGCATCTGAACCACGTGCATAAGGGCGCTGCCTTTCCCAGTCGCGATAAAGCCCGGCGTAGCGTGCAGCGCCTGGCCCGCGGCCGGCCGGCTCGCGCAGCAGGTACGTATACGCACGCTCGCGCCACTCGTTTTCCAGCAGCGCGTCGTATTGATGCAGGCAGTGGATGGCCGCCATCAACCACGCCGTGATGCGGTCGGCGGCGCTCAAGCGAATGTGGTGTTGGTTGAGGGCGGTGTCGAAGCCGTGCGTTTCATTGGCGTGGCGAGCGGTGTCGTCGCGCAAGGCATAGTCTGCGTAGAACTGCCAGGTGCCTTCCGGGAAGGAGTCCTCCGGATCTTTGCCGGCTAGCTTGAGAAGGTTCTGGTAGCCCCAGATGACGGCAGCCGGCCCGGCGAAGAACGCGCCATAGATCGCTTTGTCGAGAACCCGCTCAACACCCTTGAACAGCAGGTTGATGTCTGCCTGGACCGTTTTGAGCGGCGGCCTGCGTCCCGCCAGGCGCGCCAATCCGCTCAGGATCACGCCCGGCACGTTGCCTGCCGGGACCACCCGCGCCACGAGATCAACCACCGCGTCGATCTCTGGCAATGACAGCCGGGACAGATCACGCAGCGTGGCCGAGCGCGCGATGGTTCTGAGATTGTCCGCCGTCTTAATCGACGCTTCGGTATACAGCCGAGGGATGTCCACAGTGCGGCTCCTACCGCGGCCGGAAATAGGAGGCGATCTGCCTGTATGCGTTTAGAGCGAATTCCTGTTTGGTTTACGCCGGAGTCGAGGCTTTAGCCGGAAACTGCCTAAAGGCTCGACTCCAGTGGAGCGTAAACGGAATCAGAAACCACTCTAGTATACATCAAGATGCCATCGTTGCCATATTCTCCTTTTTCACGTGGCGCATGGGCCTGAGCGTAGATGACAGAGCGGCAGGCCGGGTGTAGAAACCCGGCCTGCCGGATCGTGAGCTTTTCCTCTTGTGCTCCAGCGTGTTATGCCTTTGTCCGAGACGTCATGGGTGTACTTGCCGGTTGCCCCGGTTCATTGGCTCAGTCATCCTCGTCATGCTCATCCTCGTCACCCTCACCACACGGGCCGAGCGTGTCGCCGTGGCCGAGGTGGGTCGACACAGCGGATGGACCGACCTTGATCGTGTGCCTGGCGTTCGGGTTGCCCGGCGGGATGTGGCAGAGGGAAACCTTCCCACCAGTGGGCGGCGGCGGCGGTGGTGTCGGCGTCGGCGGTGGCGGCGTGTGAATGACGATGATTCGCACGACGACGATCGTGTCGTCTTCGCTGACGCACAGGCGAACGAGGACGACGCTGCCTTCCTGCAAGTCGCCGAAGACTTCGATCTCGTCGGTCAGGTCGATGACCTGGCCGGTGTTCAGCACCAACTGCTCGCCGTCGAAGCTGACCACGACGGCAGCGATGTCCAGGCAGCCGAGATCATCGTCGACCAGCTCGATCGACTCGGCCAGCAGCGTCCCGTCGGGCAGGATGATGCCCGTCACCCGAACCGTGTCGCCGACCTGGATGTCATCGTCGATTGCCGTTTCGTCGTTTACGTCGATATCCAACCCGCCGACGACCCACGGATCGATCTGGATTACCCGGCCCACGAACTCGAACCGGCGTACCTCTTCCTCGTCAAGCAGCGTGATCTCCTCGGCCAGCCAGACGCCGTCGTCGAGCACGCGGCCTTCGACTCGCACCCGGTCGCCGATGTCAATGTTGTCGTCGATCTCGGTCTGGTCGCTCGTGTCGAAGTGGACACCCGACACGACCCAGGGGTCGATCTGCTCGACCGTGCCGGTGAACTCGAAGCGGCGTTCCTCCTCTTCGGCCAGCTTGATCTCGTCCGCCAGCCACGTCCCGTCGGCAAGGATGTGACCTTCGACCTTGACGATGTCGCCCACCTGGGGATCGCCCTTGATCTCGGTGTGGTCGCCGATGGCGATCTCGACGCCGGAGATCGTCCAGGTCTCATCCCCGGTGCTTTCCACGACGCCGACGAACTCGAACGGCATGCCATCTTCGGTCTCGACGAGCCGGATGCGCTCGGCTAGCAGCGTGCCGTCGGACTGAATAACGCCCTCGACACGCACCAGATCGTGGACTGCGATTCCGTCCTCGATGTCGGTCTCGTCGTCCACGCCGACCGCGCGGCCTGAAATCGTCCACTC
>DASSFZ010000541.1:0-15854 GCA_035693785.1 Anaerolineae bacterium
ATGTTGGCCGAGTGTGACTACGTCGCGCTGACCGTGCCGCTCACGCCGGAGACGCACCACCTGATCGGAGAAGCCGAGCTGGAACGCATGAAGCCGGACGCGGTGCTGATCAACGTCTCGCGCGGCGGCGTGATCGACGAAGCGGCGCTGGCCGAGGCGCTGCGCGCGGGAACGATTCGCGGTGCGGCACTCGACGTCTTCGAGCAAGAGCCTCTGCCCGCTTCGAGCCCACTGTGGAGCTTGCCAAACGTGATCCTCAGCCCGCACGTGTCCGGCTTCACATTCTCGTACGACGAGCGCGCGATGGCGCTGTTCGCCGAGAACCTCAGGCGCTACGTGAATGGCGAAGAGCTGCTGAACAGGGTTGACCTGCGAAGGGGATACTAAGCCCACAGGCCAGCTTGGGTCAAGCGCACGTTTTGAAAGTAGCGCCGTTGACCACGCGGGACGCCCGGTTCATCATAAACCTGAAGGCCACTTCGAGAATGGAAGAACCGGATATAATCGCCGGCGGCGCAGAACCGGCTTGGAGCGTGGTATCTTGCCGATCGAGGATCTCAGCGTGACGCCATCCGGTATCCTATTGTTAGCGTTGCTCGGCATTGCGGTGTTATTCTTCATCACCGAATGGCTACGAGCCGATCTGGTCGCACTGCTCCTGCTCGTCGCGCTCGGCGCAACCGGCATCCTCACCCAACAGGAAGCGCTCTCCGGCTTCAGCCGATCCGCTGTCATCACCATCCTCGCCATCTTCATTCTCACCGCCGGCCTGGCGCGCACCGGCGCGACGCGTGCCCTGAGCCGGCACTTGATGCGCTGGGGCGGGCGCGGCGAGTTGAGCCTGATCGTCGTTTTGATGACGGCCGGTGCGCTGCTGTCGCTCTTCATGAATAACATCGCCGCGGCGGCGGTGCTGCTGCCGGTCGCCGTCGGCATTTCGCGCGAGCGCAAGATCAGTCCCTCGAAGTTGCTGATGCCGCTCGCCTTCGGCACGATCCTGGGCGGCATGGCGACACTGCTGACCACCTCGAACATCCTGGTCAGTGCGGCGCTGCGCGACGCAAATTATCCGGGATTCGGTCTGCTCGACTTCGCGCCGATCGGCGTGCCCTTAGTGGTGGTGGGTATCCTGTATATGACCCTGATCGGCTACCGCTTGCTGCCGCGCCGCGCGCCCGCCGATTGGACGCGGTTGCTGACGACCTCGCAGTTGCAGTTGGCCGAGGTATACGGCTTGGGCGAGCGCTGGGTGTGCGCTCACGTGCCGGAGACTTCGCCCCTGGCCGGACGCACGTTGTCCGAGGTGGGCCTGGGCCGTAAGCTCGGCGTCAACGTCGTTGCCGTGCTGCACCAGACCAAAGCGCGTCTCGCACCGCCGCCCACGGAGCGGTTGTGCGTGGGCGACGAGGTGTACGTGCAGGCGCGTGAGGAGCAGATCGGGGAGTTGCGCACGCGCGGCCTGGCGATAAGACCCGGACCCGCCTCGCTCGACCGGCTGATGTCGGAGAAGGCCGGCCTGTTCGAGGTCGTGCTCGCGCCGCGCTCGGGCGCGGTGGGCAAGACGTTGCGCGCCATTCACTTCCGCGAGAAGTATGACCTGAGCGTGATTGCCATCTGGCGCAAAGGGCGTCCTCGGCGGGTCGGTATTGCCGACATCCCGCTGCAACTGGGTGACGCGCTTCTCGTGCTTGGGCCACGCGATCGGGCGCGTGTCGTGCAGAGCGAAGGTGATTTCATCGTGCTGGCCGATACCGTCGATGAGAGCCTGCGCACAGCCCGGATGCCGTGGGCCATCGCGATCATGGCGGTTACGATTGTCGTGGCCGCCGTGGGTGGGCTGCCGACCGGCGAGGCGATGCTGGCCGGCGCGCTGGCGATGGTGCTCACGGGCGCGCTGACCATGGACGAAGCGTACCGGTCGATCGAATGGAAAAGCATTTTCCTGATCGCCGCGATGCTGCCAGTGGGGATCGCGATGACGAAGACGGGCGTGGCGAGTGTGCTGGGCGAGCGACTGGTCGCGCTGCTGGGTGGTCTGGGGCCGCTGGCTGTCGCCGGTGGGCTGCTGGCGATCGCGACACTGCTCACGCAGGTGACGAGCGGCCCGGCGGTCGCCGTGCTCCTCGCTCCGATCGCGATTCACGCCGCAGAAACGCTCCAGGTCAATCCGCGCGGACTTGCATTGGCAGTGGCCTATGGTTGTTCGCTGGCATTCATGACGCCGCTCGGTCACCCAGTCAACGTGCTGGTCATGGGGCCGGGGGGCTACAAGTTCAACGACTTCCTGCGAATCGGCACGCTGCTGACGCTCATCCTGATCGCGGTTATCATCCTGCTCTTATCCCTGGTACAAAACGGTTAGCGGCGGGCCGGAGCAACGGTTCGTTGCCAGACCGTCTGTGATTGCGACTGGCTCAGGGAGACGCTCGCAGCACAACCGGCAGATAGACGAGGTACGGCGCGATTGCGCGCGAGGTCAGTGTGTACACGCCTGTGACCCCCTCAACCGTCGTGGCGTGCAGGGTGTTGGTCAACGTCCCGCTATAGCCCTCCACCACAGTCACCACCAACTGCTGTATCCACACGCCACCCGGGGCCGTGATCAGGGGCGTCCAGGTGATAACGCCCGATGGCGTGACCTGACCAGGTAAGGTATCGGTGACAGTCGCGTGTAGCTCGGCATCCCCGGCATTGGTGATGACCAGCGTGTAAGTCAATGGCAAGCCCGCTTCGACTGGGTCGGGATCAGCCCACTTGCTCATTATGAATGAAGGCATCACGGTGGCGGATGAAGTCGCAGTGAACACGCCGGAAGCGCCTTCCTGACTCGACACCTGAACAACGTTGGTCAGTGTGCCGCTGTACCCCACGGCAACGGTAACGCTAAATTGCTGCACCCACACACCGCCAGGAGCCGTGATTGTGGGCGTCCAGGTCAGGATGCCGGTGGGTACAACTTGACTTGGCAAGAGATCGCTGATCGTCGCTGTGAGGCTCACGGCGCCTGTGTTCGTGACGCGGACGGTATAGGTCACTGGCGATCCGGCCGGGACTACGCTGGGGGTAACCTGCTTAGTCACGAGCAGGCCGATGGGGAGCTCGTCTGCTCCAAGGTCAGGCGCAGCGCCCATGGGCCGCGATTCACCGTCGATATCCCGACTCATCCCGGTGTCGACTCCTCGATTCAGCGCGGCCGAGCCAGCGGTCAGATGATAGCCATCGGTGTCGAACGCCGGAGTGCCGGTGATGTCGCTGGTCACGGCGATTATTCCTGCGCCGCCTGTGTTCGCGCCATTGTTGAACCACAGCACGCCGTTCAGATCGGCTCCATTGCCGGGAGCCGCCACGATTCCAGTCGCGTGCTCGACGATGATGGTGTTGGTCATCACCGCATAGCTCAGGCCGAACATGCCATCGTCGGTGGCATAGATGCCGCTGCCGTCGCCGCCGGTATTGCGAGCGATGGTGGTGTGGATCAGGAGCGGCAGGCAATCACGGCCGAAGATGCTGTCGAGATACAAGGCGCTGCCGGATGCCGACGCGTAGTTATCGGCGATGACGGTATTCAACATCAACGCGTCGCTGGAGGCCAGCAGGAGTCCGCCGCCGGTGACGGCACTGTTGGAGATGAAGAGGTTGTCGGTGAGGACGGGGGAACTGAATAAGAAGAGAGCGCCTCCACCACTGGTAATCGCCGTATTGGCAGAGATCCGGTTGGCGTCCAAGGTCGCGGGGCTATTGTACAGATACACACCGCCTCCGTAGCGAGCCGTGTTTGAGGTAATGAGGTTGTGTTCGACGCGCGGTTGGCTGGCGGCAGCGTACAGACCGCCGCCGGTGGGCGCGTTGTTGCCGAATACGCGATTCGCGCTGATCGTCGCTGTGGCAGTGATGATGTAGATGCCGCCTCCATATCCAGTATAAGCGCTGAAGGCCATCGTATCGCCGCCGGTAATGCGCAGCCCTTCTATCGTCGGGCTGATGTCGCCGGTGATGAAGAGCACGCGGCCCTGACCCTGGGCATTGAGCAGGACGGGGTTTGCCTCCAGGTCCGGAATGCTCCAGTTGGCCGTCGTATAGCCGCCCCGGATGGTGACGGTCTTGCTGAGATAGACGGTCTGAGTCACACCGTCGCGTACCGACACGCCGGCGTAGTTGCCGGTGGCTACGCGAATCTCTGCTCCGGAGTCAGCTTGGTCGACGGCATGCTGTATCGTGGCGCAAGGACTTGCCGAAACGGTGCAGTCGTTGGCGGTGTCACTGCCGCCTGACGCCACGTATAGGACTAGACCGGCGGCAACCGCAGCAGGCACATCCACAGTTGAAGTGCTCAACGCTGACACGCTTGCCGCGCACAGCCCCAGCCCGAACGCCAGGGCGGTCGCGAGTCTGACTATGAAGTGTCTCATCACTGAACTCCTCATCGACGAGAGGCGCTTCCGATTGAGTCAAACGTGTTCAGGGTTTGGCCCCCGCAGCCGCATCATGCACCGGTGCTCATCTCTCGTAGGGCTTTCGCCTGCTTATCGCATCGCCTCAGCTTGCTGAATCAACATATGCACCAGTTTACCACTGCCGGAACGGACTGAACAGTCGCCCTCTCCGACACACTGCTAGCGCGTTGGCCCCCGACAAGTCCAAAATGAAATCAGTTATTGAATCGCCTTGTTCTGCAGTAACCAACGCCAAGTTAATGCCAGAAACTTCGTTGAAGCTGGGGCACGCACGCACCAATGAGGCCTCGACATTATATTGTGCTGGGCCCTTGTAGTCTATTGCAATGCCCAACGACTCGTACGAGAGAGTCAAATAGTAATCTACGGGAGCACTCTCCTCCGTAGGCGGGTCAAACGAAATGAATACCCGGGTCGAGGCGCCAGATTGCGCCAGAACCTGATCCCATGCGTAGCGCTTCCAATCAGAGGCGAAATGTTCGGAGAGCTGACGGGTTTGCCAATTATTGTAGTAACGGTGTTGCCCCTCGTCAACTAGATAGAACTTCAAGAAAAAGACCGTATCATAAGCCTGACGATGGCCTGATAATACGGTCTTTTAGTCGGGGTGGTGGGATTTGAACCCACGGCCCCTACAACCCCATTGTAGTGCGCTAGCCGGACTGCGCTACACCCCGAACGAACTCTCGCGATTATAACAGACGCGGCGCGAAGTGGCAAGCACGATATTACCAGAGCGTTCTCACGAACGACGATGCCTGAATAGACAGGTCGTTCGTAATCAGTTGCAGACCTAGCAATCGCGCGACTCCGGCGATGAGCCGATCGTGAAGCTCGCGCACATCGGGGATGAGCGCGGCGGCCTGAACGACGGCAAGGTTCAGGGGATACTCCCTGCAGTGAGAATGCTGGCTCATGTAATCAGCCGCATCGTGAAGTGTGGCCGTAATCCTGCCCTTTTCAGAAAGATAGAGCATTTCTGCCAAGACGAGTGAGGGAACGTAGATGATCGCGCCGCCTGACTCGGCTGAGTCGAAAACGGATTTGGCCCCTGCGCCCATCTTGCGCTTTTCGAGGCGCAGCACAAGGCCGACCGTATCCGTGACGAATTCAGTCGCAGGGGTAGCGCCGGTCATAATCCCTAAACTCCTGGTCCAGATGCTCCTCCTCATCGCGGCTCATCTGCCGCAACTCGGCGTTCAACAAGGCCGATAGCAGCTCTTCCTCATACGCCTGCGGCTGGGTTGCTCGTTTGCGGACGAAATAGACAAAATCGGCAATCTCGGCCAGCATTTCCTCCGGCAAGCCCTTAATGCCCTCGACAATGATTTGCTCGTATGTTTGTGAAGTCATCGTGCAGCCTCTCTGATTGTGCGCCGAATCGCTCAACACGAATACAGTGTAACACAGATTCTATATTCGATCTTCAGACTTCGGAAGTCTTTAGGTGTCAGACTGCCTGCGGAACTACCGAAACCGTCGGCCACCTTCGCCTGCGAGAACAAGCCCTAAGACTTCCGAAGTCTCTTAACTCTCCCCCGGCAGCAGCGCCTTCACGACGATCAGCGACACGAAGGACAGCCCGATCAGGATGACGGACAGCGTGAGCGCCATGTCGAGGTCGATATGGAAGCCCAGGTAGATGGCGAGCGGCATGGTCTGCGTCTGCCCGACCAGACTCCCGGCGAAGAGGATCGTCGCGCCGAACTCGCCGAGCGCGCGCGCCCACGTCAGCACGCTGCCGCTGATCAGCGCCGTCCACGACAGCGGGACGACGACCGAGCGGAACACCTGCCAGGCGTTCGCGCCGTCGATCATCGCCGCCGACTTCAGTTCGGCGTCGACGCCGGCGAAGCCGATCGCGGCAGACTTGATGTAAAACGGCGCGGCGACGAACATCTGTGCCATGACGACGGCGAGCGGCGTGAAGGCGATGCGGATGCCCGCCGCTTCGAGCGCGGCGCCGAGCAGTCCCAGCCGCCCGAACGTCAGCAGCAGCGCGATGCCCGCGACCGACGGCGGCAGGACGGTCGGCAGATCGACAAGCGTATCGATCGCGCGGTGGAAACGGATGTGCGGGCGTGACAGGAGCTGCGCGACGGGCGTGCCGAGTATGATGGTGAGGGCGACGGTGATCAGCGTCGTCCGCAGGCTCAGGCCGATTGCTTGCAGAACCTGCTCGTCGCGCAGGCTGGCGAGCAACTGCTCAGGCTCGGCGCGCAGGAGCAAGGCGACGATCGGCAGCATGAAGAAGGCGAGCAGCGGCAGGCTAAGCAGCCGCCACAGGCCAGGCGGCCGGCGGATCGGGCGTATCGGTGAAGGTGGGCCTGCTGGCACGGACATCCGCTCCTTAATCCAATCTCCAAAGCTCAAAGTTCAAAGGTTGGAGAAGGCTCACGCATCAGTTCGGGTATCGGCAGTCAGTTACTCGCGCCGAGGAAGCCATGCTTCGCCAGCATGTCCTGTCCCTCGGGCGACAGCACGAAGTCGACGAACGCCTGCGCCAGGTCGGGGCGAGCGCTGTCCGCGATCGGCGCGATCGGATACGTCGCGAGCACGTTCAGCGCGTCGGGAATCTCGATGCGGCCGACTTCGTTCGCTGCCTCGCCCGCTACGTCGCTCTCGTACACGATGCCCGCGAAGGCTTCGCCCAGGACAACTTTGCTCAGCGCCGCGCGCACGTTCTCCTCGTATGAGCCGGTGTTGCTCAGCACGGCGTCTTTGAACTGCGCGCCGAAGCGCGGGTCGGCGGACGCCTTGTCGAGGAAGGCGAGCGTGTACGCGCCTGCCGGAACGGCGGCGGCGGCAAGCACCAGGCGACCCCGCAGCTCGGGTCTGGCCAGGTCGCGCAAATCCACCAGGCCGGCCGGGTTATCCTTCGGATAGACCACGACGAGGCGGTTGCGCGCGAAATCGCGAGGTGCGCCGGGCCGCACGCGTCCACGCTCGATCGCGACGCCCATCTGCGCCGCGTCGGCGCTGGCAAACACGTCGCCGGGCGCGCCCTGCGCCAACTGCTGGGCCAACTGCTGCGAGCCGGCGAAGTTGAAGACGACCTCGACCCCTGGATGCTGCACCTCGAATCGCTCGCCCAACTCGGCGAAAGCCTGCGCCAACGAAGCCGCGGCGAAGACGGTCAGTGTGACGGGCGCGCTCCCCGACGGGGCTGGCTGTGGCGCGCTGCAAGCGGCGACGATCGCGGGCGCGGCGACGATCCCTATCAGGAGTTTGGCGACTGTCATAACGGCAATTATAACTGCGAGCGCCCAAACCTCTTTTGACAGCATTAACGACTCACTTGCCCCCGTAACAAAAGCGAATAGTAGTCACGACTTCAGTCGTTAGGGCAGCGACTAAGTCGCCACTACGTCACCCGGCGGGCGCGAGCGGGACTGCCTGGCACATGGCACGTGACACCTGGTGCAAAACCACTGACCCCAAGCGGGACTCCCAGCGAAAGACTGGTATAATTTTCAAAGTTCCCGGAAAGCCCGTGAGCTTATGACGATGTTACCCACGGCGCATTCAATCGCACGCGGCTTTGCCTTGACGCTGGCAGCCGCGCTTGCACTCACCGCGTGCCGGGCGGAACCGGTGCCCACACCTGTGCCAACCGTTGAGCCGACGCCGGTCGTCGTGCAGGCAGATGCCGGCGCTGCCGGTCGCATCGCCGTCATCGACGAGAACGGCCAGGTGTACACGGCCGATCCGGACGGCGGCGGCCGCGTCGATCTCAACGCGTCCGGGACGATTCCCGACGCCGCAATCGTGTGGTCGCGCGACGGCAGCCGCCTGGCTTTCAGCCTGGCGTCGGGCAACCGGGGCGAGCTGGTGACGATCGACGCGAGCGGCCAGAATCGAACGACGGTCTATCGCGACGCATCCTCGGCCGCGCCGTTCTACCTGTATTGGTCGCCGGATAACGAGCATGTCGGCTTCCTGGCTGCAGGCGCAGAGGGCCGCCTGGCGCTAAGCGTCGCACAGGCCGGGCAGGATGGATCGGCCAGGCTCGTCGCGCGCGGCGAGCCGAATTACTTCTCTTGGTCGTCCGGCGGCGAGCGCATGGCTGTGCACATCGGCGGGCTGCGCGGATACGTCGGCACGCACACGCTCGGCGAGACGGACACGCACAACCGCGACGCCAGACCGGCGCTGTTCCAGGCCCCGGCCTGGTCCCCGGTTGACGACACGTATCTCTTCGCGCGGGCCGGATCGGGCCGGCAAGACGATCTCGTCATCGTGCGCGACGACGAGGAAATCTCACTCGCTGAATTCGACGGCGGCATCAGCTTCGCCTGGTCGCCAAACGGCGTGCGCGTCGCCTACAGCACGTTCGACACAACCGGCGAGCATTACGACAGGATTACCCTCGTCAGGCCGGACGGAAGCGAGTCGCGCACGCTCGTCGACGAGTCGCATTTCGCGTTCTTCTGGTCGCCGGACGGGACGAAGATCGCCTACCTGACCGGGCGGCTCGGCGCTCCAAGCACGATCGGGTCGACCCGGCGCAGTCCGGGGCTGGCCGTGCAGGCAAGACAGGAGCTCGAGCTGACGTGGAACGTCGTCGACGTCGAATCGGGACAGTCGTCGACGCTGGCGTCGTTCGTGCCGACGGAGAGCTTCCTGTTCATCGTGCCGTTCTTCGATCAGTACGCTCAATCAATCTCGCTGTGGTCGCCCGACAGCCGCTACCTGCTGCTGGCCGGCACGCCGCTGGCCCGCCCGCAGGGCATCTACCGCCTCGACGCCGAAGGCAGCGGCGATACACTGACCTACATCGGCCCAGGCGCGTTCGCCATCTGGTCGTGGCGGTAGCATAAGAGGAAGCATTGATTTCTAGAAGACGCCGTCTCTTCACCGCCCGCCGCGTGCGACTGCTGGGCGTGCTGCTCGTCGTCGTGTACGTCGTCGCGCAGTTCGCTGCCTTCCGCGCGTCGCTCGATCGCGTCCCCGCCTCGTGGACGGTAGCCGGGACGCCGTTCGCCGGCGAGCGGATCGACGAGGTCGTCGCGCTCATGCAAGCCGCGTTCGACGAGCCGGTCATCCTGCATTACATGGACGAAGTGCGCGCGCTCCCGCCGGACGCCGTCGGCTTCCGCTTCGACGCCGAGGCGACGGTCGAGGCGTTCCGGCGCAAGCGCGAAGAGAGCGCGACGGCGGGCAATTTCCTGCGACACCTGATCTTCCAGCAGCCCGAGCCGCACGACCTGCCGATCGTCGCCGAGTATTCCGAGGAGCTCATCCGCCTGAAGCTGTCTGAGATGGCGCTGCTCTTCGACGACCCGGCGCAGCCGCCCGCGCCCGACCTTCAATCGATGACGCTCAAGCCGGGCCAGCCGGGTTACATGCTCGACATCGTGGCGTCGGTGGCGCCGGTGGCCGAGGGGCTGAAGTCGCTGCACGAACGAGACGCGCAACTGGTCGTCGAATCGCAGCCCGCGCCGCCTGCGACAATCGATCAGCTTCGTGAGCTGATCCAGGAGCGCCTGAAAGCGTTTAACGGCAACGCCGGCGTCTTTCTGAAAGCTCTGACGTCCGGCGACGAGATCGAGATCGGCGGCGACGTGGCTTACTCCGGCATGAGCCTGATGAAGATTCCCATCATGGCCGAGGTCTATCGTACGCTGGCGCAGGCGCCGGATGTCGAGACACACAAGCTGCTCACCGAGACGCTCGGCTCGGAAAGCGGCAACTTCACCGCCAACCTGCTGCTGCGCCAGATCGGCGACGGCGATTCCTTCGCCGGCGTGGATCGGCTGACTTCGTCGATGCGCTTCCTGGGCCTGACGAATTCCTTCATGGCGCTGCCGTACGACCAGCAGGATGTCACACCGCCTCCGGTCGCCACCGAAGCGAACTCGCAGGCAGATGTGTGGACGAATCCCGATCCGGCGATGCAGACGACGCCCAGCGACATCGGCCTGCTGCTGGAGATGATCTACCAATGCGGTGAGGGCGGCGGGGCGCTGGTGGTCGCGTATCCTGGCGCATTCACGCCCGAGGAATGCCGGCAGATGCTCGACATCATGAAGGAGAACGTGATCACCGACGCGGAGGGCATCCCCACGCTGCTGCGCGGAGGGCTGCCGGACGGGACACCGCTCGCGCACAAGCACGGCTGGGACAACGACACGCGCGCCGACGCGTCGGTCGCGTTCACGCCGGGCGGCGATTTCGTCCTGGTCGTGTTCGTCAACACGCCGGGGGCATGGGTCGATTGGGATGTCGCCAACGGCATTATGGTCGACATCGCGCGTGCCGCGTACAACTACTTCAACCCCGGCGAGGTGAGCGCGGAGACGCCGTGAGGAGTTGCTAACTCCAAACTCCAAAGTTCAAATTCCAGACTTCAACAGTGTCATTCCGAACGGAGTGAGGAATCTCTCGTCCGACCGGCGCGCGCGCCGCGTCGCGGTCGAGATGCCTCGTCGTGCCTCCTCGGCATGACACACTTGGTGCCGATCGCCGAGCAGTGTCATTCCGAACGGAGTGAGGAATCTCTCGTCCGACCGGCGCGCATAGTTACAACACCTGTTATGATGCAGCCATGCTGAGGCCCGAGCACTTCCATCCTCCCCGTTGACTCACACTCACCATCCTCGCCGTCGAGTTTCTGGACGAGCTTGTTTTCGGCGTGGAGGGGGCGGTCCTGCCCAGTACACCCAGATATGACTTGACGACGCAAGTCATTGTAGAGTATAGTGACGGCACACACGCGCACGAACTGTCGCCGTACCGCTCGTGCAGCTGGGAAACGAACACATTGAGCGCCGCCCGTTCATTGCTGGTAAAGTGAGGAGAGCACGCATGGCTGAAACACACTTCGATGCGATTGTCGTCGGTTCCGGATTCGGCGGGTCGGTGACGGCGTACCGTCTCGCGGAAGCCGGCTTGCGGGTATGTGTGCTCGAACGCGGCAAGGCTTACCCCCCCAATTCATTCCCGCGCAGCCCTTACCGAATGAGGCGGAATTTTTGGGATCCGAGCGAAGGCCTGTACGGCCTGTTCAACATCTGGCGGTTCAGGAATTTGGAAGCCGTGGTGTCCAGTGGCCTGGGTGGGGGATCGTTGATTTATGCCAACGTTTTGATCCGCAAAGACGAGAAGTGGTTCGTGAAGGAAGACATTCACAAGGGCGGCTATGAATACTGGCCGGTGACGCGCGCCGATCTCGACCCTCACTATGATCAGGTTGAGAAGATGCTGAATGCGCAGCGCTATCCCTTCGAGCATGCGCCCTACGATCAAACGGCAAAGACCAGAGAATTCAAAGCTGCCGCCGAGAAACTCAACCTGGAATGGCAGTTGCCGAATCTGGCGATCACCTTTAGCAACCCCGGCGAAACGCCGCTGCCCGGCGAGCCGATTAAGGAAGCGCATCCGAACTTACACAGACGCACCCGCTATACCTGCCGCCTGTGCGGCGAATGTGACATCGGCTGCAACTACGGCAGCAAAAACACCCTCGACTACAACTACCTGTCCGAAGCCAGGCGCCTCGGCGCAGACATCCGGACGTTGTGCGAAGTGCGGTCGTTTGAGCCGCGCGCTGGCGGGGGCTACGTCGTCCGCTATGTCGAACACGATCCGGCAGCGCGCGAAGGGCGAAAATTCGCGACGTCCCAATTGCCCGCAATCACGCTCACCGCCGATCGACTCATCCTCGCCGCCGGCACACTCGGCACGACCTTCCTGCTGCTCAAGAATCGGAACGCCTTTCCTCATCTCAGCAAGCAGTTGGGGACTCGATTTTGCGGCAACGGCGATTTCCTCACATTCGCCATCCACAGCCGTCAAGTGAAGGACGGCAAACTGGTACCGCGCTTTCTGGATGCGGGCTATGGCCCGGCGATCACCAGCGCGATTCGCATACCCGATGTGCTGGACGGCAGCCAGATGCGCGGACACTACATCGAAGACGCAGGGTATCCGGAGCATTTGAACTGGGTCCTGGAGATGGGCAACCTGCCCGGCGCGTTCAAGCGCCTGATGCGTTTCGCGGTACGCCGGCTGCGCGGAAGGCTCACCGGAACGACGCAGAGCGATCTGAGTGCAGAGGTCGCCGAATTGCTCGGGGATGCCGAGTTCACCTCGAGTTCGATGCCACTGCTGGGTATGGGACGCGACATTCCGGACGGCAGCATGACCTTACGCAACGACTACCTGGAAATCGACTGGGCACTCGGACGATCCAAAGACTACTTTGACGGCATCAAGAAATCGATGCGAGACATCGCCGAGGCTTTGCAGGCCACATTCGTCGTGAACCCGACCTTCTACTTCAATCGCGTGGCCACCGTTCACGCCTTAGGCGGCTGCCCGATGGGACGTGACGAGCACGAAGGCGTGGTCGATCCATACGGCGAGGTCTTCAACTATCCCGGCCTGTACATCGCCGATGGCTCGGTGATGCCCGGCCCGGTCGGCCCGAACCCATCGCTGACCATCGCGGCCCTCGCCGACCGGTTCGCCGATCGAATCATCTATCGCTAGAGGAGTATATAGAAACCGGACTCTGGTGAATCACAGGGTGCACTACACGAGAGTAGGCACCGATAGATGCTGATTATGATGGTAAGAAGGTATGCTCAGTGAAACCCACGCGTTTGGAAAAAGAGCTGTCAAACGTGCCGTTTTTGTTGAGTTGACGATTAACATCGATCCATTTATGGTACTCCGGATACATCGAGTCTATCAGGTTGTGGCTCGCAGTGAGGCTGTTTACCTGTCCCCAATGAGGACGACCGGAAAACCCGTATAAAACATTCTCAAACTGTTCTATCATCTCGAAGTATCCTTGCGTACCCTTTAGCGCGATGATCTCTACCATACAGGTATCATATCCGTATTGCGGAGACAGAAAGGCGCTTGAAGCGTTCACAAACCTCAAGGAAATCGGCGAGCTGAGAAAGACGACGCCAACGGATTTTAGTTCTTCGGCCATCTCTAGAAACTTATCCACTGCATCTATATACTTGTTCTCTTTGAGAGGAAATCCGATCTCCGCGGAGTAGGCGGTGACTTGGTTTGCCGTTCCTATGTTCAATACCTTATAGCTTACATTGGTGTATTCGTCGTCCACAAGGCCTTCCATGGCAGAATTCATCAACTCAGGCGTGATCTCCGGTAAGAGATCTAAAACGAGATTCAAGACTCGGCGTATGAACGAAAGGGTGGCCAACAGCTCGATTAGATAATTCCGATTTAATTTGTCGTGTGGTTTATTGCGAGGAGGATCTGTGGGGTTGCGCGTTGTGATGAGACATCGGTGCGCTCCTCCCACCTTGTAGGGATTGACTAAGACTTCGTAGTGCCGGTTGTCTGCGAGTACACGCCCTTTTATGAGATCCTCTTTAACCTTACCCCAGGTGCTCAGGGTGCGCACTTCTTTCAGCCAGTACTTCTCCGCGACGCGGAGAATGACAGAATAAATGATGCCCATACACCCCATGCCGACGACAACGGCATTAAACCAGTCGTCGTCTTGGATGAGTTTTCCGACTTTCTTGTCAGGGTATTTCTTTTCGTAAGCCGAGCGGTTAGTGATCCCATTGGTGGGTTCAATCCTGTAGACGACGCCGCCATCCGAGACGATCTCGACCGTCTCGACGAAATCGGGCAAGGGTCCGAATTCCAGCCCCGAGCCATGTGTAGATGTTGACATCGCTCCCACATAGGTTTGTCCATCATACCCCCCCATATTGGACAAGGCCAACCCTCTGCGGTCTAGCTCTTCGTTGAGTTCGCGGATACGCATGCCCGATTCTATGTGGAATAGTGTAGACGTATCGACATCTCCATTCAGCAACGAGGTGTCAAGCGGGACGACTCTATTCAATCTATCCGGCTTTACCAGGAAACCTGTCGTGAGACCGACATCAGACCACGAATGGCCAGAGCCGATGGCTCGAACTCGAACGCGTCGCCTCTCGGCCTCTCTGATAATCTCAATGATCTGCTCCAGGCTGTCGGGTTTATATATCCGTAGCGGCTCGGCAACCTGATTCTTCGCAATGTTCTTCCAGGTCCGACGTGTCTCGAATTTCATTTTTCCCTCCGAATATGAATGCACCCTTTAGGCTACGTTTTCTATAAATTTTTCCATGCTAGTCTGTTGCTATATTATAACCCGGGTTGCTACCTTAACGCATGGCTGAACATCCGTTACAGTTTGAGAGCTTAACTTCGTCCGCGCAGGCGTGAGGTCGGCGCTGCGCGCGCTGCAGAACCGGAACGCCCTGCGCTGGCTGGAGCTGGGACCGATCAGTCTTCTGGTGGGGCTGCCGAATTTGCGCCAGAATTCACCACATCTGGGAGCGGGATTGTCAAAGAATCGTATGAATTTGTAAGGGTATTCTTGGTGTCCTCATGGGGTTCAGTAAACCATGCCCAAAAACCCTGCGTTTTGTCGTTTATTGTCGCAAAACGCAGGGTTTGTTCTGTGCGCAGAAGGAGTGTCATGCCTGATCGCCTGGAGATCGTGAAGAGCAAGATAGATGCCAGCGTGCATGGCAAATGGGATGTCGCGGTCGCCAACTTGGGTGTGGTCGGCGTCCATATGGCGTTGTTGAACACGGGAAAGGTGCTCTTATTCTCAGCCGATCATCACGACTACGAAGCGATGGATAAGGGTAAGGCTGCGCTGTGGGATCCGGCAACCGATAGCGTCACCAACTCGGATTTGTCGCGCCATCTCCTCTGCAGCGGCCACTGTATGCTCCCCGATGGGCGGGTGCTGGTGGTCGGCGGGCAGGCGTACGGGCAGAACCTGAGGCAATTCCTTCGTGCGCTGGCCGGCCGTGGTCGTGGCGTTGACCACGACATCCATACGTTCGATCCGGTGACGGAAAAATGGTCCCGGCACACAGACTTGCCGCGCGCGCGCTGGTATCCCACCTGTGTGACGCTGCCCGATGGCAAAGCGATGCTCGTCTGTGGCAACTGGAATCGCATCGTCGCTCAGATTGTCGAGCGACTGACAGGAAGCGATCGGTTCGGAATCAACGATACCTTCGAAATATTCGATCCCGAGACCAGCACGTTGACGGCTCCGCAGCCATTCCTCAAAGACATCGGTGTGTATCTGTTCGTACACGTCTTGCCTGGTGGATTCCTTTACGTTCATTCCTGGAATAAGACTCGATTGTTCGATCTGAACAAACAGGCATGGATTCCCCAAGTGTTTACGATGAACAGCCCGGGCACGCGGATATACCCCGCTCCGGGAACTAGCGTGCTCCTGCCGATCTCGCCGGGCAACGCGCAGCCGGCCCGAGTGCTCATCGTGGGCGGCAGCACCGCATTAAAACCGACTGAGGAAACTCCGGCAACCGACAGAGTTGAGATCTTCGAACTGAATGCTGAAGATCCTCGACAGAGCCGCTGGAGAGAAACCGCACC
>DASSFZ010000542.1:0-10191 GCA_035693785.1 Anaerolineae bacterium
TTTCAACACGACCACGTGCCCCCAGGTCTGCGAAAATCGCGACGCCACGCCGATGCGGTCTGCCTCAACTTCGTCGCGCTCCAACCTGGTGAGACGCACCATCTCGCCCGGATGCGGCGTGAGCACGGACGACTCCGGCAGGAGCTTCCACCACTCTTCTTTCTCAGACACGACGTTCAGCCCATCCGCATCGAGCACGAGCGGCGGCAGAGAGACGCGGGCCGGCGGCGAGGCGGAGTCAGATTCCGTCGAGAAGCCCATGCGCCTGTTGGAAGGCGGCTCTCCTCCAAGCAGCCGCTCGAGGAAAGCGGCTGCCTCCTTCTCGTGCGTGAGACCCGGGCCGATTAGAACGGCGCGGTAGCCTTCGAGTGCTTTGCTGAGAATCGGGACGGCGTCGGCGGAGACGATACCCATCGAATCGGGCAGGGGTTGAAACGTGGCTTCGGTCAATCTGGACGCGACGATGGGCAGGACAGGCCGTGGCGCGGCGACGGTCACCAGCCCCGCGCCGCACCGATACGCGGCCGCAGCCGCTAGGGCGGGCGCGCCTGAATAGTGAATCGAGCCGGCGACGATCATGACCTTGCCGAACGTGCCTTTGTGCGCGCTGGCGGGCCGCGCCGGCAGCAGCCGCCGGATCATGTGGGGATCGGCCAGTTCGCGTGTCACACTGGAGGCGAGCGCCGGATCGACGCCGATGTCGGCCACGATCAGCTCGCCACACGTCTCGGCTGCCGGGAACCGCGTGTGTCCGATCTTCGGATACGCGAACGTCACGCTGACGTCGGCAGACAGCGCGCTACTGTCGAGCGCGCCACTGTCAAAATCCATACCGCTCGGGCCGTCTACTGCGACGATCAGCGGGCCGGCCGGCGCGGCAGGCGATGCCGGCGCCGTCAAAGCGGCATCCTTGTTTCGCCGCGCTTCGATATCGCCCTTGACCGTGTTGAGCAACATGTGCGCTTCGTGCGGTAAGGGAAGGCGCGCGCCGGTTCCAAAAAGCGCATCGATGACGACGTCCGCGCCCAGGCTGAATCGGCGCAGCACGCGCAGCCCGCGATCGTCGGGCAGCGCGCCGATGAAGGCGCCCGCTTCTCTCGCCGCGGTGACCCGTGCGTCGTCGCGCGGCTTGAGCAGGTAGCACGCGACTTCCGCGCCGGCTTCGCGCAGATGTCCGGCCGCGACCAGCCCGTCGCCGCCATTGTTGCCCGACCCGACGAGCACCAGGATGCGCTTGCCTTTGACTGCGCCGCGCTGCTGGACGACCTGCGCGACGGCAGCTCCGGCGCGATCCATCATCGCGTCGTACGAGTGCCCCGCTGCGTCCGAGGCGGCCTCCATCGCTTTCATTTGCTCGACGGTGACGAGCTTCATGCTTCCTCCCGAGTCAGCGGCGAGGCCTGAAGGCGCGGACCGCTGTGCGTCAGCATGCCGATGCTGCGGTACCACTCGATCGTCGCGCGCGCGCCTTCCTCAAACGGGGTTGGCTCGAACATCAGCTCGCGCCTGGCCTTGTGGCTGTCCACCACCCAGTCGTGGAAGACGTAGTGCGCCAGGTTGATGGGGTAGTACGGCTCGCGGCCGGTCAGGCGTGAGAACGCCGTCCACAATCGCGCGAAGAGGAGGATCGCCGGCGCAGGCACGTCAATCCAGCGCGGCTGCACGCCGGTGATGCGGCTGATCGTCGCATTGATTTCGCGGTGCGTCAGGCTCAGCCCGGACACGTTGTAGGTCTCACCTGGGCGGCCGTGCGTAAGCGTCGTTTCGATCGCGCTGGCCAGGTCGGGCACGTAGACCGGAAAGGTGAAGCGCCGCCCGCCGTGGACCCGAATCGGCAGACCCCTGATAAAGGGGTCTTCGAAGAAGAGCCGGTTGAATGCGTAATGCCCCCAGGGACCGTAGTACGCGCCGGGCCGAAGGATGATGGCGGGGAGTCGATGCTCCTGCCAATAGCGCCGCACGAGCCCTTCGCCTTCGAGCTTGCTGCGCATGTAATCGTCGGCCGGCTCGCACGGATATCCCTCGTCGATGGTCGTTTCCGGCTTCGGCCGGCCGACGACGGCGACGGTCGAGATGTGCACGAACCGCTCGACGCGCGCCTGGCGCGCGGCCTCCAGGGCGTGGTGTGTGCCACCCACGTTCGTAGCGGAGAAGTCCTCGCGGTTACCCCAGAAGCGGAACAGTCCGGCGGCGTGTACCACTACGCGGCAGCCGGGCATGGCGTCCTGCACGGTGCCCGCATCTCGCACGTCGCCCCAGGCCAGCTCGACGCCCAGATCGGCCAGGTACTGCCAGGCGCTGGAACGCCGCACGAGGGCGCGCACGTGATGGCCGCGCGAGACGAGCAGAGGGATCAGGTTGCGTCCAAGGAAGCCGGTCGCGCCGGTGACGAGGATCATGGGCTGGAGGTTCGAGGATGGAGATTGGAGGGTGGAGCTTGGAGAGTGGTAGGGGCAGGCCTTGCGCCTGCCCGGTCGAGCGTGTCGGCGGCAAAACCAAGATCGAGTGCCTCGAGCGTGGCGCGGGTCGGGCGGCCGGTGACAGGGTCCCAGCCGCGCGCGGCGTAGTATTCGCGCATCAGGAGATCGAAATCCGGGACGCGGCCGGCGTTCGGCCCGTCGGGTAGAGGCTCGCGCAGCAACTTGGGGAGTTTGTCGTTCGCGCGCGTCAGTCCGAAGCGATGATTGATGACCCGCTTCAAGTTCCAGATGCGCGCGCCGGCCTGCATGAACTCGCCGATGTCCCTGTCGAGACCGACGGCGGCGTTGTACAGGATAAGCTGCGAGGTCACTGGCAGGCGTGCGAAGATGCACACGATCAGGCTGTTGCTGAGCGACCGGTAGTCCTGATGCCGGGCGACGAGTGCGGCCTTGCCCGCGTCGGGCGTGGGCGGGGTGAGAAGCGGGATGCCGATTTCCTCGTGATCCGCGCCGATCTCGGCGACAAAGAAGTCGCTCTGGTTGTGGCAGGCACCGCGCGGCGAGGTGGCGTAGACGATGCCCATGCCCGACAGCGCGCGCGGGTCGTGATAAGGCATCTCCAGGTTGTTAACGTGCGCGGCGAGTTCTTCCACGCCAAAATGCGCGCCGAGCGCTTTCGCTCCCCGGCTCATCACTTCGCCGATGCCCTCCCGCTGCGCGATAAGATGCAGCAGCGCCTCCGCCGGGCGCGGATCGCCCCATGCAAGCTTCAGGCCGCCCGTGTCCCGTTCCATGAGCATGCCGCGATCGAACAGCAGGTAGGCCAGGCCGATCACATTGCTGGCGCTGATCGTGTCAAGCCCGTAGACGTCGCACAACTGGCCGAGATGGGTGGCCGCGTTCATGTCGCCGCTGCCAAGGATCGAGCCGAAGCCCGTCATCGTCTCGTACTCGGGGCCTTTGCTTTTTTCGCGCGTGTAGGGGCCTTCTGTGATCGTCACCAGCCGCCCGCAGGCGATCACACAGGCGTGGCAGGTGGTGACGCCGGTGAGGATCGTGTCGGCGATCACGCTGCCGCTGACGTTCTCCTGGCCCTCGAACTGTCCGGCGGTGAAGTAGCGCATCGGCATCTCGCCGAGCATCTGGAGATACTCGGCAGCGCTGGCGCTGCCGGCTGCGCGCAACGAAAGGGTGATGTTCTCCTCGCGCAAGGCCCGGTTGAGCGTCGATCGAAATGTGTTGAAAAACTGCGGCTGCGCGATGGGTAGTTTACCTTTGCCCCGCACGGCGATGGCTTTGAGGTTCTTGCTGCCCATGACCGCGCCCATGCCTGCCCGGCCGGCGACGCGCCCGTGGTCGCACAGGATCAGCGCATACGGAATCAGGCGCTCGCCGGCGACGCCGACGCAGGCAACGCGCGCCAGCCGGTCGCCGGCCTCCTCGCGGATGCGTTCCTGCGTCTGGTAGGTGTCGGCCTGGCCCCACAGATGCGACGCGCCGCGCAGTTCCGCCATGCCGTCGCAAATCCACAAGTACACGGGTGAGGCGGCTTTGCCGGTGATCAGCACAGCGTCGTAACCGGCGAAGCGCAGCTCCGGCCCCCAGAAGCCACCGCAGTTCGCTTCGCCCCACAGGCCGGTAGCGGGTGAGCGGGCGCACACGCTGAACCGCCCGTTCGTCGGGCCGGCCGTTCCGGTGAGCGGGCCGGTGATGAACAGCAGCGGGTTGTCCGGGCCGAGTGGATCGAGATCGGGCGCGAGTCGATCCCACAGCAGGCGCGCGGCCAGCCCGCTGCCGCCGACGTAATCGCGCGTGAGGTCGGGATCGATTTGCTGCTCGGTTATCGTGCTGCGGGACAGATCGACGCTGAGGAGACGGCCGAAGGGATTGAGCATGGAGCGTAGAGTGAGAGTTTGGAGTTAGAGTCTCGAGTTACAGTGAGAGCTGGAGTTGAAGTGGGCTAGCAGCTTGTCAGAGAGAGAGCGGGCCGCGCTCCCACGCCCGGCGGCATGGGAGTCGCCTCTGCTAGGCTCTCCGGCAGCCTGCTAGGCCGGAAACTCGGTGTCGACGCGCGTGGCGCACTCTACCAGATGCTGCGCCGCGCTGACGTGTCGCAGAATGTACGGCAGGTTGCCGCGGACTTTGAGTTGACCGCTCACCATCGCCGGGATCGGCCCTATCTGCTTGGTGATGACGCGTTTCCAGTTGGCGAGCGGCGCATTGATTTTGAACCTGGCGTCTGGGGCCGAAGCCAGGTCGGTGAACCTGGCGTCACGGCACTTGCCGTGCCACAGGTCGACGTAGACGACCACCGGCGTGTCCAGGCCGGGAACGTCCTCGATGACGAAGTTGAGATCGCCTTCCCATGTGCTAGCCGCTCTGGCGTATTCTTCGTCCGAATTGATCTGGCGCTCGAAATCGGCGACCCACTCGGCGCTGGGGAATGGATGTGGCATGCTGCTCCCTAGCTTGAACGGTATTGGCTTTAGGTATCAAGCCCCGGAACGACATCGTCGGGAATCGGCAGGCCCAGCTCGGCCAGCCGCGTCACGGCGTCGAACGGGGGCACCTGGAATCGCTCGCTGAGCCGATCGGGGTGCCGTTCGGATTTGGGCAGCGCGTGTACCCAGGCCTCCGGCATGAGCAGGCAGCGAGCGAAGTATTTGATCTCGTGGCGCGACGCCGGCCACGGCACGTTCAGGCCGTGCTGGCGCGCCGTGTCGCTGTCGCAAATGGCGCGGTACAACAGGCGCGCCTGAGCCATGCGCGGCGCGTATCGATACAGGCCGTGACCGATCGTGAAGCTCAGCTCGGTGGGTTTGGCATTCCACAGCCCGAGAGACGGCTCGGTTACCATCCGCTCAACGGGCACGGGCGGCCGCGTGACGTGATAACGCGCGAGCAAGTCTTGGGCGAGCTGCTCGATCTGCTGCCGCGTTTCGCCGGGGATGCTCGATTGGGGCAATGTCGCGATGGCTTTGCTCCAGACAATCGTATACTGACCGCTAAAGAAAATTCCGAATTGCGTAGGAGCAGGCCTTGCGCTTGCCCAGGGCGACCACCACTCGCTCGCTTCGCTCGGAGCGCTTCGCAGGGGTCGCCCCTACGAAAATCGGAAAGAGGCAATACGCCTGTCAGGCGCCCCCGGCGGGATTCGAACCCACAGCCACCTGCTTAGAAGGCAGGCGCTCTATCCATTGAGCTACAGGGGCAAGCCTCACCTCCACCCCGGTGGTGGGGGTGAGGTTATCCGCCCGCCACGGGCGGGAAAAGCCGGAGAAAGTCGCCGTCTCTCAGCACCGCGTCCACGCCGACCTGCTCGTCGTTGAGGAAGGCCGCGTGCAGACGCTTGCGCGGAATGCCGATATGCTCCAGGACCTTGAGCACGGTCGCGCCATCGTCGAGATCCACGAGCATCACGTCGCCTTTGCAGTCCGGCGGGCGATAGTCGCGCAGCACGGCGTGCAGCTTCACGTTCACACGCACGGCGGTTCCTACTCCGTGCAAGGGCGCAGCCCTTTGTACACTTGCGCGCCGGACAGCGTGCGCAGGATCAGCTCGGCGTCGCGGTTCAGGTGGCGGGACAGCTCGTAAGACGTGAGCGGCTTGTTGTCGTTGACCAGGAACGTGCGAAAGACCGCGTCGATAATCGACGTGTGCTGGTTCACGAAATCCGCCTGCTGCTTGGCGATCGCCCGCACGCGCCGCAGCAGGCCGTCCTCCTGCCGCACTTCGCCCGTCTCGGGATTGACCGTATCCACCGTGGCGCCGTCGACCAGCTCCGCGTACGCTTCGCGCAGGTCTGCAGGAATCTGGCTCAGCAGATACGCGTGCAGATCGCGCCCTTCCCGCTGCCACCATTCGAAGTCGATGTGGAACGGCGTGTCGAGCGCGGGCTTGATCTGGCGAGACAGCTTCTTGGGCGGGTGGGGCATGGAGCAATCCCTTCGAAAGAAAACTCGCGGCACACAGTGCCGCGAGTGATTATACCACTGATCGCACTCAGGCGATGAGTGTCCATGCAAGATGAGAAGGCAGTTGCACTGCGGCGCGAGCTGTGGAAAACAGGCTCAGTCCGTCAGCGTGAGACGCCGTACCCGTCTCCCACGATGCGCACCGCCGGATGCGCGCTCCACGCGGCGAACAGCGGGCCGGGCGCGATACGCCGCAGGGCGTTCATCGCCGCGTACAGCGACTTTGCATGCACCGTGCCTTGCGGGCTGAGCTTGGCCAGCTCTGGGAAGAGGGCGCCGATCAGATGGGACAGCTCCTCACCGGCCAGGCGCAGCCACGCTTCGTCGATCACGGCCGGATCGTCGACGACCAGCATCATCAGCTCGTCGTAGTCGCACCCGATCTGCCGCTTGACCATCTCGAACGTGACGCGGCGATCTTTAACGTGCGTGACACGCACCCACTCGCGCTTCGGTCGTCGGCCCTTGAGATCGACGGCCACGACGCCCGGCTCGTCGGCGCGGCGAATCTGAACGTATGCACCGGCCGGCACGTCGTTGGCCTCGTACCAGGTGTCAAGACCGAAGGCGTAAGCGTGTTCGCGCACGACCCAACCCGGCCAGCGCTGCCCGGTGCGCGCGTCTTCGAACATGAACCGAATGCGATGGGTGCGTCCCGTCGGGAACAGCCTGGCGATGCGCGGCGAAAGCGGCACCGTGCCGACGCGCCGGTGCGGATAGGTCAGGACGAACGTGACCTCGTCGTAATCGTCGTCGGGCGCGGGGATCGCCGAAAGCTCGTCGTCGATCTCGCGCTCGATGCGCAGCAGCGCATCGTCGAGCCGCGATCGATCGGACGGCGCGCCGGCGGCAATCAGGCGCGGCGGCTGGAAGAGCACTTCCGGCGGCTCCAGGCGTCGCAGAAACCACAGAACTTCGCCGGCCGGACCGACTTCGTCGAAGCGCTCGTCGCGCTGCAGCGCGTGATTCAGCGAGAAGATCTGGAGGTGCCGGTTGATCTGCTCCGGCATGCCGATGTCTTTGAGCAGCGCCTCGGTCGGCAGCGGGCCGCCCTGGTGCATGTCGAGGACGGCTTCGGCCAGGTTGAGATGCCCGACGTTGACGTCGGCGATCAGGCTGCGCAGGAACCACTTCCCTGCCAAACGGACCAGGTCGGGCGATTCGTTCAGCTTCTGCGCGAGTTTGTCCACGACCGGCCGGCCGTGGCGCTTGAAAAGCTCTTCGGGTGACAGCAGGGCCTCGCCGGCGGCCAGGCCGCCGTCTGTGTTGAGTCGATGCGGCGCGGAATAGTCTGCGGCGAACTCGCGTGTGTGGCCGTTGTCTAGCTCGACGCGGATGACTTTGAAAGGACCGATTTCGGGATTGACGCCGTCGCGCACGGCGATCACCGTGCCGGCGGCGAATTTCAGCGCGGGGAAGACAACCTGGTCGCCGACGGCATAGCTATCCTTGGGCTGATACAGCTTGCCCTTGACCAGCTCGCGGCTGAGCGCGCTTTCCTCGCGCTGGCAGCGATAGCGAACCAAGGCCAGCGCCAGCTCGTCGGCCGAGCGCGGCATCTCGTCTTCGAGAAAGAGGTTGAGCAGATGGTCGAGGTCGTCGGGTTGAACGGAGAAACTCTGTCCCCAGTACTCGGGCGACTGTGTGGCGCGCTCAATCACGGACCGGATCTCCTGCGGACGAAAGGCGAAGGGTTGCTGCGCGGGGAGATTATACCACAACAATGCGTCTGGCGGCGCACCTCGTCGATCCTCGAAGCCCGGGTTGAGCATGCGAGGTCTGTCGATGGAATACACGTGATACGTGATGCGTGATACGTGATGCGTGATACGTGACGATGTGATACCTGATACCTCAAACTTGACCTGGGTGGTGAGTTGTCATAGATTGTATTTATGCTGTCAAACGACTTCATCGCTAAGTATCCGCATCTTTTTCAGGAAGTCATATGGCCTTGGGGGCCAACTCGTGCCAGGTTCGTTTTATTAGAAAGCATCCCTTCAAATCGTCAGATCGCCAACGTCAACATTGGGCCTCGCACGGGTAACGGCTGGGTAACCATTCGACTCAAGGATGGTTCATGGGAAATCCCCGGCGGCACCCTTAAACCTCACGAAGAGTATATAGACACTGCGCGCCGTGAACTCATGGAAGAAGTGGGCGCACAACTTACCTCTAGAGACGGCCATCGCTCGGTTCATATCAGCAGGGCGATACGACATCGCAGAACTCTATCAGTTGGCATCAGACATCGAATTAGGTGCGAAAGGACAGAGTTGACGCAATCTGATGTCACCGAAAGCGATACACCGGCTGCGAGAAGGCGGCGAGCAGGCCATTTCGTGGCCGCAGGCAAAAGCTGAGCTTTGCACGGAAGGAATCGATGTATGACGTCCGCATCCTGCGGCGGGCGATCAAGAACATCGCTGGCTTGCCGCAGGATTATGCCCGGTTGGTCGGCCAGGAACGCCGTAAACATGCACAAATAGACAGTTCGGCTCCCGCGATGCACAGAAGCCGGACGGGTTGTCACTCGGGTCGCCAACCAGTCCGTCAAGCGTGCTCTGACTTCATGACGTTGACGATGTGGCCGCTTCCCGCAGGCGCTGCTCGAGCCACAGATTGATCAGGTTCTCCATGTGCAGTCCTTTGCGGCGGGCCACGTCGTGAAGGCGGGCCATCAATTCCGGGTCAATCGCCACGTAGTAATGCCGACGCGCTTGCGGATCAAACTCGAACTGCGCCGGTTCGGTCTGATCCCAGTAGTCGGCCAAGCTATGCGTGTCCCAGAACTCGGCGACTGCCTCCAGACTGTCTGTGGGAGGAGTGGGTCTATCGGCGTCCATGCGATATGGACCTATTGGGTGAGGGTGATGGCGTGATGTTATTCCCTGCGCACTTGAACGGCCGCACAGTCAGAGCGCGAATCGGCGAATAGCAGGGATGCGATCAAAGTGCTGGTCGTTGCTTGCCAGATTGACGCAGTCCACTCGTCGCATGGCGGCGAAATGGAGCGCGTCGCGAGGACGGATGCGATATTGCTCCATCGCCCCGATCATGGTCTCCACGTCAACTATACTTACTTCGATGACTGTAAGGTTAGGAAAGTCGCGCAGCCGGCGCAATTGGGGTGCAATGGCCGGCACATATTCGGCCAGCATCTTCTCTTCGTCGTCACGCAGACGGTCGAGCGGCGACCCGCCGTAGCGATCCTTAATCAGGGCCAATACGAGGCGATACGCCAGTTCGTCGAACGTCACCACGGATGTGTACGCGCGAATCGCACCCTGTTCGATGCGCGCGAAGAACGATTTGACGGCCGGGTCGATCCTGCGCAGCAAAGCATATGGCAGCATCGTGTCCAGGTAGATCACCTGCTCGTCGAAGGTGCTCAAAAGTGCACTCATCCGGCGTCAAACCTCGCCCAGTCGAGGTGAGAGTCATACTCATCCCACGTGCCTTGTCCGAGCGCACCGAACAACTTCTCGGCGAGGTCGGGCATGGTCGGTGTGGGAACTATGAACTGGCGGCGTAGCGCTTCGAGTTCGCGGATAGCGGCATCGATTCGTTCAATCACCTGCTCTGGATCGATAGTGTGAGGTGGCACTGACATGGCAACGGCTCCTAGCCTTGGTTGTGCTATTATAGCCTAGGTTCGGAATGGCCTGGGCAGGGAACCTCATCGGCACGGGCGGTGTGCTATACTTTCCACGCTGGTGGAGATCCACACTGAGGAGCTCAGAGGTCGACATGTTCGGACCGCGCAACGTGAAGCGTGAGGGCCTGGAGGTTGTGTA
>DASSFZ010000543.1:0-4371 GCA_035693785.1 Anaerolineae bacterium
GTCGCGTCGCGCAGCTCCTCGATCTTGATCTGCATGTCGTCTGCGCCGAGAAAGTCGGGGTGGCGCACCGACGAGCGCTGATCGATCCCCTTCGGCAATTGGCGCATCTCCACGACTTTGTCGATCACCTTCGCGCCGAGCAACACGCCGCCCGTGCCAGGCTTGGCCCCCTGCCCCACCGCGATCTCGACCGCGTCGGCGCGTCGCAGGTGATCGAGGTCGAGCTGGTAACGGCTCGGCGTGATCTGGTAGATGAGCTTCTTGGACGCCTGTCGCTCGTCCTCCAGCATCCCGCCTTCGCCCGTCGAGGTGCACGTGCCGACCGCCGACGCGCCGTAGCCGAGCGAGACCTTGGCATTGCGGCTGAGCGCGCCGAAACTCATCGAGGCGATGTAGATCGGGATGTCCAGCTCGAGCGGCTGGCTCACCCGATCGGGCTTGCCGCCACCCAGAACCGTCTTCGTCTCGCAGAACTCGCGATAGCCTTCCAGCGGCAGGCGCGTCATGGCGGCCGGCAGGAACGTCAACTGATCCAGCGTGGGAATGTTGAAGAACGTCGAGAAGCCGCGAATCTGGTAATGGCCCAGCTCCGCCTTTGCCTGAATGTCCTCGATGACGTGGGGCGTCCAGATCTTGCTCCGCCCCATCTGGGGCAGCTTGTGGTTCACACCTTGAGCCATGTCTGGCCCTCCCGTTTGTCGAAATACCAAAGTTTGCGCCCGGCGACGACTTTCTTCCACTCCCTGGGCTTCAGCGGGAAGCCGACTTCCGCGATGATAGACTCGATCTCGTCGATCTCCTCGGGCGTCGGTTGGGCGATCACAGCGTCAATGCCCAACCCATGAATGCACCCCGCCACGAAGATGTTGCCTTCGTAGAGCGAGTCGCCCACGCCGTCGGAGGCGTCTCCCAGCGCGATCAACTTCCCCCGTTGAGCCATGAAGCCGGAGAGAAAGCCGATGCTCCCGCCGACGACGACCACGCCGCCCTTCTGGGCCACCCCGGCGCGTGGACCGGCATCGCCTTCCACGACGATCGTGCCGCCGCGCAGCGACGCGCCGACGCTCTGTCCCACGCTGCCGCGCACGCGGATGAAGCCCTTTGCCATTGACTCACCGATGCCCCAGCCGGCGTTGCCCGCGATCTCGATCGAGCTGCCGTTGGCCAGTCCGCCGCAGTAGTAACCGACGCTGCCTTTGAACGTGACGTGCCCCGGCCCGGGCAAGGCCACGCCCAGGTTGTGGCGCGAGCGCGGATTCTCGACGACGACCTCCGCGCCGCTCGCCAGCAGTTCTCGCAGATTCTCGTTCAATTGACGCGGCGGCAGCTCATCCGCGTCGAGACGGACCACTGTCATCGTTCCCATATCACGACCTCTCCTTGACCGTAACTCTGCGTATTGATTTCGTCGCGCAGCACCTGCCGGATGGCTTGCTCCTCGGTCGCCATCACCGTGACCCCGCCCGTCTCGGCGGAGATCATCGGCTTGATGGCGAGCCGATCTTTCGCCAGGCCGATGCCCTCCGGGATGGAGAGCAGATAAGTGAACACGCCGTCCAGCGCCGTGAGCGAATACCGCAGTGCTTCTTCGAATGTCTGCCCGTCCTTCATGCGATCTGCGATGAAGACCGAGATCAGTTCGGAGTCGTTGTCGCTCGAGAACTGGTAGCCGTCCTGCTCGAGCAACCGCCGCGATTTGAAGTAGTTGGTGATTTGCCCGTTGTGGACGATCGACACATCGGGAAACGGCCGCGCCCAGAAAGGATGGCCGTGCGCCACGTCGACTTCGCTCTCGGTCGCGAGGCGGCAGTGGCCCAGCCCGTGTGTGCCTTTGAAGCTCCGAATGTCATGCCGCTTGGCCACGGTCAGCGCATCGCCCACGTCTTTGATGATCTCGAGCGAGTGGCCGAACGAGTGCACCTCGATGCCGCCGAGCGCGATCCACGCCGCCGTCGCCCGCTCCACGTCCACCGTGGGAGTCACTTCGAGCCGCACGAAGGCATCCCTGGCATGATCCGTTTTGTCCCACGCCGGCGGGCTGACGAACTCGCCGCCGGCCAGGCGCAGAGCCGCCTCGATGTCTTCGAGCTTATTGGCCAGTCGTTCGCGATCGGCCACGCGCAAACGGACGATCAACCGATCCTCTCGCCACGGCCCGTAGAGCGCGAACCCGGTCGAGTCCGTGCCACGGTGACGGAGCGCCGACATCATCTGCACCAGGCGCTCGCCGATGTCTCCCGGCTCAGATAACTTGACACCGCCGATTCCGCACATAAACAACCTCCTTCTGTGTGGCAGACAGCGGATAGCAGATAGCGGTTAGCAGATGATCGTCCCGCCCACTCTACCATCGGCCATCAGCCATCAGCTATCAGCCATTACGCCACGGATGTCTTCTCCGGCGCGTGGGCCGGCTCGAACAATTGAAATCTGTGCTTGCCCGGCTTCGGAACGAGGCACTCGAACTCTGCCGGCTCGGCCTGGAGGTGATGCTCGGCGAAGAGCGCCGCCAGCGATTCGGACTCGGCGGATTCGAGAGGGCGGGCGCGGGCATTGCTGCCCACGCCGGCAATCGCGCCGGGTCGATAGGTGATAGCGCCCCCGACCATGGACTCGCCCGTGCCTTCGCCCGCCTTGCCGAGGAGGACGATGCGCCCGCCCAGCATGTGCTGGCCGGTGAGCGTGCCCACATCGCCGCACACGACGACGGTTCCGCCTTTGAGGCCGTAACCTGTGCGGCTGCCCGCCGTGCCGTACACCAGCACCGTGCCACCGATCATCGAGGGCGCCAGACTGCTCCCGGCATTGCCGTGCACGATTAGCTTTCCGCCGAGCATGTTGTCCGCGGCGTACCAGCCCACGCTGCCGGTGACGGCGACCATGGGGCCGTTCATGAACCTGCAGCAGTAAAACCCGGCGCTACCCTCGATCACGATTTCGAGCTCGCCGCTGACATCCACCACGAGGTTGTGCCGGGCATGCGTGCTGCGAAGGATGATCTTGTGACCGCCGCCGGTGAGACTCTGCAGCCGGGCATTCAGTTCCGCTTCGCTCATGCCCAGGATGTCTAGTTCTTCGACCATCCCGACTCCTCCCCCGGCGTCGTTCAAGCGGCATAGACGCCGGGGTCAGCTGTCACTTGGACGTCACAGCCGCATCGTGACCGAACCGGACGTCCACCGTCTCAGGTGCTTCCATCGCGCTCAAGTCACGGCCGATCTGGGCCACCAGGGCCGGTTGGGTGAAGCGCAAGACCAGAATGTACAGCAAACCCAGCACGATCCATGCCAGCGCGACGTAAGGCATTGTTTGCAGAAGCGGATCCTCCGGGGGCAGGAGGGAACCGTAAAGGGCCGCGCCGGCGCCGATGATGGCCACGACAGGCACGAGCAGGTGCTTGACCACCGAGTATTCTTGCTTCAATTCGCGGCGGAACCAGACGATGGCCGCCACGGAAACGAAGACGTAGATGACCTCGATGGAAATCGCGCCGATCCCGGCGAGATAGCCAAACTCGACGGTGTACGCCGTGGTCGCGCCTGCGGCGGGCGGGAAGGCGACGGCAAATGCGACCGCAATCAGCAGCGCCAGACCCAGCACCGTGCCGTTGGCGATGTGCGGTGTCTTGTGCTCGCGGTGGGTGCGCGACAGAATCCTCGGCAGCGCCCCGTCGCGCGCGATGGCGAACGCCACGCGGGCGGAGGTGGTGAGACAGCCCAGCGCGACCGCGAAGCCGTCCACAATCGCCGCCAGGAAGACCAGCGCCACAAGCCAAGTGCCGCCATATATTCCCGCGATGCTGAAGAGCGCGGGCGTAGCGGGGTCAGCCCAGAGGCTGGGGTCGGCCACGCCGAAGCCGATGGAGTAGGAGTAGGTCACGAAAGTATAGAGCAGCACCGCCGCTCCTACGGTGCCGACGATGGCGATCGGTATCGAGCGCCTGGGGTTCGCCGTCTCTTCGGCCAGCACCGCCGCCGACTCGAAGCCGGTGTACATGAGAATGGCGAAGATCATGCCGGCGGCCAATCCCTGCAGCCCTCCTGCCGCATCCAGCGTAAACGGCACCAGGCTGTGTCCGGCGGCCCCGCCCCTGATGAATACATAAGCTGACAGCAGGATGACCAGCGTGACCGAGCTAAAGACCAGCCATAACTGGGTGCGCGTGGAGATGCGAATGTCGAAATACGACAGCAGGAACAACACGACGCACTCCACGACGGCCACGCCCAGCCATAAGTAGGGGCTTGGCTGTGTGAGGATGCCGACCATCGCCAGGAACTCGGTGGTCCAGCCCGCCACGCCGGCGATGATGGCGAGGGTGAGCAGCAGCGTCGCGAACAGGTAGACCCAGCCGCCCATGAAGCCCGTCTC
>DASSFZ010000544.1:0-6271 GCA_035693785.1 Anaerolineae bacterium
AATTTGCGCGAAGCCATCGACTTCTATCACTCCTTGCTCGATGACGAGACCGGGCGCCAGAGCCAGGGCCAGATGAATCACCAGTTGCACCGCCGGGAGCTGTTCTTCGGCGAGCGGCCCCTGTGCACCGTGCTGCGCCCGCGCTTCCTCACTGTCGAGCAGTATGATCACCTGCGACGCGCCATCCACACGATTATGCCGGCCTTCAAGAAGGTGTACGAAGCCGCCAGGGTCGATGCCTCGATTCGCGCGCAGCTTCGCCTGGAGGACTGGGAAGAGCAGCTCATCCAGAGCGATCCCGGCTTTCGCGATCCCAGCCCCACCTCGCGCATGGACACCTTTTTTACCCCTCACCCTCTACCCCTCTCGCCAGCACATGCTGGGGAGAGGGAAGAAGGGGTGAGGGGTAGCCTGTACTTCACCGAGTACAACGCCGAGACGCCCGCCGCTGCGGCTTACAACGACGTGCTGTCGGAAGTCTTCTACACGCTGCCTGTCATGCGCGCGTTCGAGCGGCGCTACGAGGTTCGCCCGCTGCCTGGCCGGCATCACATGCTGCACGCGCTGCTCGACGCGTACGAGCAGTGGGGCGGGCGCGACCGGCCGCGCATCGCCATCCTCGACTGGCGTGAGGTGCCGACCTACAGCGAGTTCGTCCTGTTTCAAGACTACTTCGCGTCGCAAGGCTTCGAGTGCATCATCGCCGACCCGCGCGAGTTCGAATATCGCGGCGGCCAGCTCCTGGCCGACGGCATCCTGCCGATCAACCTGATTTACAAGCGCGTCCTGATCAGCGAGCTTGTCCAGCGCTGCGGGCTGGAGCATGCCGTCGTGCGCGCCGTGCGCGACCGGGCGGCTTGCATGGTCAATCCCTTCCGCTGCAAGCTGCTGCACAAGAAGGCCAGCCTGGCCGTCCTGAGCGACGAGGCCAATGCACACCTCTTCGACGCCGGCGAGCAGAGCGCCATCGACATGTACGTGCCGTGGACGCGTGCCCTGGCCGAGCGGCATACGGTGGTCGAGGGGCAGAAGATCGATCTGATGCCGTTCCTCGCCGGTCACAAGGACGACTTCGTCCTCAAGCCGAACGACGAATACGGCGGCAAGGGCATCGTCCTCGGCTGGGAGGTCAGTCAGAGCGAATGGGACGAAGCACTGCGCGCGCAGCTGGCCGAGCCGACGATCGTGCAGCGCCGCGTGGCGCTGCCCACCGAGCCGTATCCCAGCCTGGTCGACGGCCGCGTGCAGATCATCGATCGTATGCTCGACACCAACCCTTACATCTGGTACGGCGCTTACGTGTCCGGCTGCCTGACCCGGCTGTCCACGGCGGCGCTGCTCAACGTCACCGCCGGCGGCGGCTCCACCGTGCCCACCTTCGTCGTCGAGAAGCGAGAGTGAGCCATGCCCGAAAGACCTTCGTTCAACATCGGGATTGAGGAAGAGTATCAGATCGTCGATCCGGAAACGCGCGAATTGAAGTCGTACATCACCGAGCTGCTGGAAGCGGGCAAGATCATCCTGGCCGAGCAAGTCAAGGCTGAGCTGCACCAGTCGATCGTCGAAGTCGGAACGAGTGTCTGCGATACGCCGGCCGAGGCGCGCGCGGAGCTGGTGCGCCTGCGGCGCGGGGTGATAGAGCTGGCCGGCCGCAAGGGGCTGAAGATCGCCGCCGCCGGCACGCATCCCTTCTCGTCGTGGGTGGAGCAGGAGATCACGCCGTTCGAGCGCTACATCGGCGTCAAGCAGGACATGCAAATGCTGGCGCAGCAACTGCTAATCTTCGGCACGCACGTTCATATCGGCGTCGAGGACCCGGATTTCCTGATCGACGCGATGAACGTCGCGCGCTACATGGCGCCGCACGTGCTGTGCCTCTCGACCAGCTCGCCCTTCTGGATGGGCCAGGATACCGGCCTGAAGTCGTACCGCAGCATCGTCTTCCGCAACTTCCCGCGTTCCGGCACGCCTCCCGTCCTGCGCACGCGCGCCGAGTTCGAGCAACTGGTGGAAACGCTGGTCAAGACCCGGTGCATCCCCGACGGCTCGAAGATTTGGTGGGACATCCGTCCCAATCCCCGCTACCCGACGCTGGAGTTCCGCATCTGCGACGTAGGCACCCGCGTCGATGAGGCGATCTGCGTCGCCGCGATCTTCCAGGCGCTAATCTACAAGCTGTGGAAGCTGCGCCAGGACAACATGACCTTCCGCGTCTATCCGTCCACGCTGGTCGAAGAGAATAAATGGCGCGCCGTGCGCTACGGGCTGGACGGGAAGCTGATCGACTTCGGCAAGCAGGAGGAGCTTCCCGCGCGCGAGCTGGTGCGCGAGCTGATCGAATGGTTCCTCGGCGACGTGATCGACGAGCTGGGCAGCCGCGCCGAGATCGAGTACGCCTATCGCATTCTGGACGAAGGCTCGAGCGCCGATCGCCAGCTCGCCGCATACCGGCACACCGGCAGCCTGCACGCGGTCGTCGACCAACTGATCGCCGAGACGGCAGAGGGTGTTCTTTGACTCTAGAGATTGGAGATTAGAGATTAGAGGTTGGAGATTGGGCGTTCAAATCCCAAAGCTTAAACTCCAAACTTCAAACTCTAACTCCCACCTCTAACTCTAACTCCCAAGGAGTCATGGCAATGTCCGATCCCCGTCCCCCCACGGTGCTCTGCCTGGCGAGTTACTTCAAGGGCGAGGCATTTCTACGGACCGCGAAGCAGCTCGGCTGCCACGTGATCCTGGTCACCCAGGAGCAGCTCGCCGACGAACCCTGGCCGCGCGAGAGCATCGACGAGCGCTTTCTCATGCGCAGCCTGACCAAACGGCCTGACATCATCTACGCAGTAAGTTACCTGGCGCGGGCGCGAAACATCGATCTGATCGTCGCGCTGGACGACTACGACGTGCTGACGGCGGCCGCGCTGCGCGATCACATGCGTCTGCCCGGCATGGGCGAGAGCCTGGCGCGGCACTTTCGCGACAAGCTCGCCATGCGCACGGAAGCGCACGCGGCGGGCATCCCCGTGCCGGAATTCACCGGCGTCTTCAACCACGACCGGCTGCGCGAGTTCATGGCGCGCATGCCGCCGCCCTGGCTCCTCAAACCGCGCTCCGAAGCCAGCGCCATGGGCATCAAGAAGATTAATCATGCCGACGAGCTGTGGCCGATCCTCGACTCGCTCGGCGACGAGCAGTCTTTCTTCGTGATGGAGCAGTACATTCCGGGCGAGGTGTTCCATGTCGACGGGCTGGTCGATGGGGGCCAGGTGCTGTTCAACACCGCCAGCCGGTACGACGTCCCGCCGATGGATGTGTACCACGGTGGCGGCCTGTTCGTCACGCGCACGCTCGATCGCGACTCGCCCGACGCGCAGGCGCTGCTCGATCTCAACCCGAATGTCCAGCGCGCGCTGGGCATGGTGCGCGGCGCGACGCACACCGAGTACATCAAGGCGCGCGCCGACGGCCGGTTTTACTTCCTGGAGACCGCCGCGCGCGTCGGCGGCGCGCACATCGCCGAGGCGATCCAGTTCGCCACGGGCATCAACCTGTGGGAGGAATGGGCGAGGATCGAAGTCGCGCACCTGCGCGTCGAGACGTATCGCCTGCCCGAGGCACGGCGCGGCTACGCCGGTGTGATCAACTGCCTGGCGCGCCAGGAATGGCCGGACACGTCGGCCTACGACGATCCGGAGGTCGTGTGGCGCTTGAAGAAGCAGTATCACGCCGGGCTGATCGTCGCCTCGCCTGACCCCGGGCGCGTGCAGTCGCTCCTCGACAGCTACAGCCGGCGCTTCGTGGAGGACTTCCTGGCCGTCGCGCCGCCGCTTGAGAAAGCGCCGCAGTAAGACGCGGCTTATCGCATATCGCTGATAGCGTATCGCTTATCGCCAATGGCCGGTGCAAACGCGGGCGATAGGGCGACGTCTCCGACCCACCCTTGGAGACGACCGAAGGTCTCCGGCGTCGATCGAGAGACCTACGGTCGGAAATGCGGCGGGGTCAGAGTTCCACGCCGAACTCAGACCCTCTCCACACGCAGCTCCGCCGCCGACTGGACACCGCGCGCAGTGCGCGTTGGATTCTCTAAGTAGACCTGGCAGATCTTCGCGAGCCAGACTACGGCCAACATCGGCGGACAAGACCTGCCAGGTCTGGCGATCCACGATATACCATTCGCCATCAGCCATCCGCTATCAGCCATCTGCGATACGCAATACACGAATCATGGTAGAATCGACCCCATTGTCTTGACTGGCCGTAGTTGAAAGGAGATGATAGTTCGATGAAACGCCTTGTCTGGCTGGCGGTGATCGGCGCGCTGATCGTATCCGCGTGCGCGCCTCAAAGCACGGGCACGCCGGCCACCGATACGAGCAGCGGAGCTGGACCGACGGCCGCCCCGCCGTCGATCACCTGCGGAAAGTCTCCCGATGGATCGACGATCTACGTCGTGCAGAGCGGCGACACGCTGCAAGAGATCGCCGACGCCTGCGGCTCGACCGTGGAAGCGATCCGCGAGCTGAACAGCTTGACTGGCGACGCAATCGGCGTCGGCCAGACGTTGATCGTCAAAGCCGCTTTGGAACCGACCGAGAGCGCCGCCGGCCCGACGCCGGCGCCGCAAGAGATCACCCGCGAGCAGGTCGTCCAGCCGCAGCCCGACGATTGGGTGCGCGGCCCGGAGACCGCCGCCGTGACGATCATCGAGTGGGGCGACTTCCAGTGACCGTACTGCGCAGCGGTGTCGCCGCTGCTCAAGCGTCTGGAAGACGCTTACCCGGATGACGTCCGTGTCGTCTATCGGCATTTCCCGCTCACCGAAATCCACGACAAGGCGCAACTGTCTGCCGAGGCCAGTGAGGCCGCCGGCGCGCAGGGGAAATTCTGGGAGATGCATGACGTGATCTTCGAGAAGTTCGACGCCTGGACGTCGCTCGGCGTCGATCAGTTCCGTGCCGAGTTGAGCAAATACGCCGAAGAGATCGGCCTGGACGTGAAGCAGTTCGATGCCGATCTCGATTCGGGCAAGTTCACACAAAAGGTGCAGGCGGCGCGCGAGCTCGCGGTCCAGATCGGATTGTCCGGCACGCCGTTCATCTTGGTGAACGAAGCACCCTGGCCCGAATCGCTGTCGTACCTCTCGTACAACAATCTGGAGGGCCTGGTCAAGTACTTCGCCGAGCTCCCGGATATGCAGTACGACGCGTATCCGGAGACGGTCATCGACGAGAACAAGACCTACATTGCCACCATCGCCACCGACCAGGGCGACATCGTCGTCGAGCTGTATGCGAAGCAGGCGCCGCTGGCCGTGAACAGCTTCGTGTTCCTGGCGCGCGAAGGCTGGTACGACGGCGTCCCGTTCCATCGCGTCGTGGACAACTTCGTCGCGCAGTCCGGCGATCCGACCGGGTTGGGCATCGGAGGGGTCGGCTACGTCTATAAGACCGAGACCTCGCCCGACCTGACGTACGACGGGTCGGGTTGGGTCGGCGTGGCGCGCACTAACCAGATCGATACCAACGGCGCGCAGTTCTTCATCACCCGCGCCGGCATCCAGCAGGAGCAGCTCGACGCGCTCAATGGCGGGCCGTACACCATCTTCGGCCGCGTGATCGAAGGACAGGACATCGTCGACGGCTTGACCGTGCGCGATCCGCAGTCCAGCCCGGACACGTCGCCCAGTGTGATACAAAGCATCACTATCGAAGAGAAGTAGCCTGCCAACAGTTATCAGTCATCAGTCATCAGTAATCAGTGAACAGTTATTGCTCACTGATTACTGCCTCACTGATCACTGCTTACTGATCACTGTTCACTGATCACTGCTCACCGGGGCATCCTTGACTGTCCTCCAGGCCATTGTGCTCGGCATCGTGCAGGGACTGACCGAGTTCATTCCTGTCAGCAGCTCGGCGCATCTCGTGCTCGTGCCGTGGCTGTTGGGATGGAAGTTCGACACACAGACTGCGTTCGTGTTTGGCGTGCTTGTGCAGTGGGGGACGCTCGTCGCCGTCTTCGCCTACTTCTGGAGCGACGTGTGGCTGATCGCTCGCGCCGTACTCGGCGGGCTGGCGCACGGCCAGCCGTTCGGGTCATTCGAGGCGCGGCTCGGCTGGTGGGTCGCCCTCGCCACGATTCCGGCCGTCGTATTCGGGCTGCTGCTCAAAGATCAGGTCGAGGCCACCTTCAGCGCGCCGGTCGCGGCGGCGAGCTTCCTGTTCGTCACGGCGGCGATCCTGCTCGCAGCAGAGCGGCTCGGCAAGCG
>DASSFZ010000545.1:0-20650 GCA_035693785.1 Anaerolineae bacterium
CGGCGGCCATCAGGCAGGCCGGTGCTCCGGCGCGGGCGCTGCTGACGCTGGCCTTCATGGGGCCGGAAGAGAAGCTGCTGGATGGCGCGACGCAGGTCGCGCCGGGCGTGCCGGTCGTCGGCGGCAGCGCCTCCGACCATACGCCCGAAGGCAAGTGGCAGCAGTACGGCAGCGGGCACGCCCACACGGGCGCGTTCACCATCGCCGCGATCGGCGGCGAGGTCGGCTACGCCTTCTCGCACGGCTACCATCCGACCGGCAAGAAAGCCGTGATCACGAAAGCCAGCGGGCGCAAGCTGATCGAGATAGATGGCCGGCCGGCGATGGACGTATACGCCGAGTGGACCAAGATGCCGAAAGCCGATTTGGGTGGATCGGCGATCCTGATGTACAGCGTGCTGCACCCGCTGCTCCTGCGCAAGAACGGTCTCACGCTGGCGGTGCATCCGGTCGCCGGCTACGCGGACGGATCGATCGAGACAGGTGTGGCGCTCGCCGAGGGCCGAACGCTGGAACTCGGCGAGAGCACGGTCGACGGGTTAATCGCCGAAGTCGAGCAGGTGATCAAGGCGGCGGCGCAGGGCGTCAAGAAGCCGGCCGCCGTCATCCTGTCGCACTGCGGCGGGCGCGCGATCGGGCTGGGTGATCGCATCGGCGAAGTCACCGCGCAGGTACGCAGGGCCGCGGGCGACATCCCGTGGATCGGCTACCTGGCTTTCGGCGAGCAGGGCTGTCTGGTTCCGGGTGAAGCCTCGCACGCAAACCTGAGCCTGTCGGCGCTGGTCTTGGGCGAGTAGCATCCACACCGTGCGACGCACGCGCTTCGCGGACGTGCGTCGCACGTCACACGTTGGTCGTGCCGGCGATCCGCGCCGGCACGATTGTATTCTACGCCGCTCGCAGCCCGCGCCCCCGCGGGCGTCAGTTTCCGAGAAGTGGGGCACGCCTACGTGCCAAAACGGGCCGGGCATGGCGGTGCTCACTCCTCGACAACGGGAGGTCACATGCGCTCAGACTTAATCAAGCGAGGCTTCGATCGCTCACCGCACCGGGCGCTGTTGAGATCGACCGGCGCCATCCACAGCGACGCCGACTTTGACAAGCCGTTCGTCGCCGTCGTCAACTCGTATACCGACATCGTCCCCGGCCACGTTCATCTCAACCATCTAGGCGAAGTCGTGCGCCAGGCGGTGCGCGGCGCGGGCGGCGTCCCGTTCATGTTCCACACCATCGGCGTCGACGACGGCATCGCGATGGGCCACCTGGGCATGAAGTTCAGCCTGCCCAGCCGCGAGTTGATCGCCGACAGCGTCGAGACGATGATCGCCGCACACTGGTTCGACGCGATGATCTGCATCACGAACTGCGACAAGATCGTGCCGGGGATGCTGATGGCCGCCGTGCGGCTGAACATCCCGGCGATCTTCGTCAGCGGCGGGCCAATGAAGGCCGGCGTCACGCCGTCCGGCACAGTCGTCGACGTGAGCAGCGTGTTCGAGGCGATCGGCGCGTACACGGCGGGCACGATCGACGAAGCACAGTTGAAGGAAATTGAAGACGCCGCCTGTCCGACATGCGGCTCGTGCGCGGGACTGTTCACGGCCAACTCGATGAACTGCCTGTGTGAGGCGCTGGGCATGGCGCTCCCGGGCAACGGCACCCTGCTCGCCGTCGACCCACGCCGCGCAGAACTGGCGCGGCAGGCCGGGCGGCAGATCATGAAACTGGTCGAGCTGGATCTGAAGCCGCGCGACATCATCACCGCCGACGCGATCGACAACGCCTTCGCGCTCGATATGGCGCTGGGCGGATCAACCAACACCGTGCTGCACATGCTGGCGCTGGCGCACGAGGCCAGCGTGGATTATCCGATCCCGCGCCTGAATGAAATCGCCGGGCGCGTGCCGAACATCTGCAGGGTGTCGCCGTCGTCACACTATCGAATGGAAGACGTCGATCGAGCCGGCGGGGTGTCCGCCGTGCTGTGGGAACTGTTCAAGCGTCCGGGTATTCTGCATCCAGACGCGCGCACGGTGACCGGCCAGACGCTGGTCGAGAACGTCAGGGGCGCGGACAGCAAAGACACGGATTGCATCCGGCCGCTGGAGAAGCCGTACAGCGACCGCGGCGGGCTGGCGATCCTGTTCGGCAATCTCGCGCCGGAGGGCGCGGTCGTCAAGACGGCGGGCGTTGTGCCGGAGATGATGCGGCACCGCGGGCCAGTGGTCGTGTTCGACTCGCACGACGAAGCGCACGCGGGCATCCTTGGCGGCAAAGTGAAAGCCGGCGATGTGGTCGTCATTCGCTACGAGGGACCGAAGGGCGGGCCGGGCATGCAGGAGATGCTGGCAGCCACGTCGGCGCTGATGGGCATGGGGCTGGGCGCATCGGTCGCGCTGGTGACCGATGGCCGCTTCAGCGGCGCGACACGCGGCGCGTCGATCGGCCACGTCTCGCCCGAGGCGGCAGCGGGCGGCCCGCTGGCGCTGCTCCGCGACGGCGATGTGATCGCGATCGACATCCCGGCGAGGCAGTTGAGCGTCGAGCTCTCGGACGAAGAACTCAATCAGCGCCGCGCCGGGTGGCAGCCGCCGCGCAAAGAACTGACCGGCTGGCTCAGGCGCTACGCCGCTATGGTTACATCCGGCAGCCGGGGCGCGGTGCTGGAGACAAGATAGGCACCTCACCAGCGCGCCCATGATCGCCGCGCGCACGACAGGCGCGCTGGCGCCGACGAAAACGGTGTACGCGACGATCAGCAGCAGCAGGATGGGGAACGCGCGCTGGCGTCCGAACAACCGCACCGCCGGCACGGACGCCGGCGCGCGCAATAAAGACCACAAACTGGTTCTTGGGAACCGAGAAGGAGACATTTTGAGGTTGTGGAGCCGCGCTCCACGAACGGTAATCTCAGACATAAGCGGTTGGTCTCCGTTGAACATATGCGAAAGCTCAGTATTCGCGCTTCAGCGGATCGCCCGGCTAAAGCCGTCACTACAAACCTCAAGAATCAACTTGACACCCCGATTTCCCTGGGGACGTTTTTTGCCTCCGAAATTGGCAAGTATCCTACTATCGACCTGGGCGATTGCGAGTTCATTTTGCGCCTTGACCGTGCCGGAATACTTGCCAGTCCGTGTAATCCGTGTGACAGATCATTAAGTACAGTTTCATAAATTTTTAGGGAAAGCTGGATGGGTGTACACTCAAGGATGTGATCCATAACAACTTTTGTGTTTGTACTTAGGGTAAATCACAACGTACCTTTGGCAAGTTTAGCGTTATGAACGAGCAACTGTTGGGCTATCTGTTTGACGATAAGCCGCACATCTTGGCCGCGCCAATGAGCCGGTGGATCGGCTTATCGCCACGCTTCAAAGCGTTTGCTACTACCTACCGTAATAAGATTCGCAAAAGAATCAGAGTGACCCAGAGCGGCGCAGGTATCAAAGACCTGGAGGTTGAGTTAGAGACCGCTTATTGGCTGCTCCAGGAACAACGCTTTGCCGTGGCCTATGAGCCATACAGCGGCGAAAAGACGCGCGGACCTGACTTTGCCGTTACCTTCAAGTCCATAACCTTTAATGTCGAAGTAACTCGCATCGGTTCCTGGGAAGGAGAGCGGCCATTGCCTGCACCAGAGGGTGTAACGACGCCCTGGCTTGATCCACAACAGGTGGGCGGCCGGCTGACGGATACCGTCTGTGACAAGCTCGGCCAAATGCGGCCAGGGATGATAAATGTACTGATCGTAACCACGGGCAGCGACTTTATCCGTGTTCTTGAACTAAATCAGGCGATGGCGCGGCTAAAGGAACGAGCCGAGCGCAAAGAGGCCGGCCTGTTCGGCCGTTATGGCTTTGTCAATACGGCCGATTTTTTCAAGTATTATCTGCGTTTGAGCGGGGTGCTTGTCCGCCATGTCGGTAAGCAAGATGAGGCGGCTGATTCGATCCTATGGGCCAATAATCAGGCTAAACATCCCATTCCTAGCCGCATACGGACGATCCTTCAACGAGGATAAAGGTTCAGAATAATCATGCTATACTCAGCGCGGGCACAATTTGCGGTTTTGTTAACGTTACCATGACGGCCACGGTCATGCCCGAATGCTGTTGTCGGGCATCCAGTTTGCCCACGACTAGATCGGGGGTTGGTACTCCATGCCGATAGGGTAGCTGGATTCCCGCCTAAAGCGTGTGGGAATGACCAAGAGGCGCAGTTTATGACCGTGAGCAGTATACTTTCGTCCGGGGCGATTGGTCTGTGCCCGACACGATCCTGAAGACAAAACTCTATATCCCCCCCGCGCGCTCGAAGCTGGTGCTGCGGCCGCACCTGATATCCCGGCTGAGTGAGGGCCTGGCCGGCAAATTGATGCTTGTGTCCGCGCCGGCTGGCTCCGGCAAGACCACCCTCGTCAGCGAATGGATACACCGCCTCGCTGGAGAGGATCAAGCTGTCGCCTCAGCGTTTCCCGCCGTTGCCTGGCTCTCGCTCGACGAGGACGACAACGACGTTGCGCGCTTCTGGAGTTACGTGATCGCCGCGCTCGACACGATCCGGCCAGGTGTAGGCACGGACGCATTGGCGATGTTGCGCTCGGCGCAACCCCCGCCCTATCAGACGATTCTCACAGCCCTAATCAACGATCTGGACGATCGGCCTGACCCGTTGGCGCTGATCCTGGATGATTATCATGCGATCCATGTCCAGCCGATTCATGATGCGCTGGCCTACCTGCTCGATCACCTGCCTCCGCACACGCATCTGATCATCGCGACACGCGCCGATCCGCCTCTGCCGCTGTCGTCCCTGCGCGCTCGGCGGCAGCTGGTCGAAGTGCGTGCCGACGACTTGCGCTTCACGCCTGGCGAGATCGCCGCGTTTCTCAATCAGATCATGGGCCTGGGGCTGTCGGCGGACGATCTGCGAGCGCTGGAGCAGCGCACCGAAGGTTGGGCCGCAGGGCTGCAGCTGGCGGCGCTATCCCTGCAAGAGGAAGAGGATGTCGCCGGGTTCATCCGGGCATTTACCGGCAGCCATCGCTATGTATTCGACTATCTGGCGCAGGAAGTGCTGGAACGACAGCCGGATTCTGTCAGGACCTTCCTGATGCGGACGTCGATCCTGGAGCGCCTGAGCGGATCCCTGTGCGACGCCTTGACCGAACGGACGGACGGGCAATCAACGCTCGAACGGCTGGAACAAGCCAACCTGTTCATCGTGCCTCTCGATCAGAGCCGACGCTGGTATCGGTACCATCCTCTGTTTGCCGATTTCCTTCGCGCGCAGCTGCAGCAGGCTCTCGGCGCACATGGCATACTGGCGCTCCATCTCCAGGCCAGCGAGTGGCACGAACAAAATGGCTCGATTCGAGATGCCGTCAGCCACGCCCTGGCCGCGGACGATCACACGCGCGCGGCGCGCCTGATCGAGGATTATGCGCCCGCGATGTTTCTTCAGAGCGAACTGACCACGTTGACCGGCTGGATTCACAGATTGCCGGTCGAAGATGTCTATGCCCGTCCGCGACTGTGTATGGCCAACGCCTGGGCGCTGCTGGCCACCGGACATGGTGAAGAAGCCGAACGGTGGCTGCAGGCCATCGAGCGCACATTGGGCGCCAGCGCCGAAGGTCTTGCAGACGAAGATTCAGGCAGACTATCGCCAGATGTCCTCGGCGCGCTCGTCGAGGTCACGGCATTGCGAGGCGTCCTGGCAGTGGGGCGCTTCGATGTCCCCCGCACCCTCGAACTTAGCCGGCGTGTCTTGCGCCATCTCGGCGACAGCGAACTGCGCGGTCTTTTCAACGATCCGCCACAGATGCGGCCTGCGGCGCTGTTCAACTTAGGACTGGCGCAAGAACTCGGCGGCGAAGTCGGCACGGCGGCCGGGACATTCCGCGAGACCGCCGCGGCGAGTCTTGAGCTGAAGAATCAGCACCTCTATCCGCTGGCGCTGGGTCATCTGGGCCAGCTACAGGTCGTGCAAGGTCAGCTTCACCAGGCACAACTTACGTATCGGTCAGCCTTGCAGGAAACCCAGGAATTCGCGGGGTCGCCTTCGCCGCTGTCGGCGATCGCGCACGCAGGTCTGGGGAATGTGCACTATGAATGGAACGACCGCGACGCGGCGCTGTCTCACTTGCTCAAAGGGATAGAATTGGCGAAGCCGTGGATCAACTGGGAAAGTCTGATTCCAGCCTATCTCGGCTTGGCCAGATTGAAGCGATCTCGGGGCGACCTGGACGGCGCGCTCACCGTGCTCGACGAATTCATAGCGATGTGCCGGCAATCGAACGCGGCCATGACGTCGGCCGCCCAAGCCTACCAGGCCGTGCTGTGGGCGGCGCGAGGCGACTCTGCATTAGCGACTCAATGGCTGCGTGAGGCAGGCATAGACCCGGCCGGCGATCTGGCTTACGGCGTAGAGTTCGAGGCCATAGCCTCGGCGCAAGTCTTGATCGCACTGGGCCGCGCCGCCGAGGCCGCGCGGCTGCTGGAACGGCTGCGGCAGAGCGCTGAAGCGGGCCACAGGACGGGACGCGTCATCGAGATATCGGTGTGGCAGTCTGTGGCGCAGCATGCGCAGGCAAAAGCGCCGGAAGCGCTGTCCGTTCTGGAAAGGGCTGTCACTCTGGCTGCGCCGGAAGGATACTGCCGCACGTTCGTCGATGCCGGCGCGTCACTTGCCGAATTGCTGGCCAAACTGCTCACGACGCGGCGTTTGGACCTTGACGAGACGAGCTCGACATATATTCGTCGGTTGCTGGACGCCATGAGAGTCGATCGTGAAGGCAAGGGAGCGGCAGCCGTGCGGGCGCAGCCATCCAAATCCCCGCCGGCCGGAATGGCCGAAGCGCTCAGCGATCGAGAAATGGAAGTGTTACGGCGTTTGGCCGATGGGTTGACCAATGCAGAGATCGGCCAGGCGCTGGTTCTGTCGGTGAATACCGTCAAAACCCATGTCGGAAACATCTACGGCAAGTTAGGCGCTCGCAATCGCGCGCAGGCCATTGCACGCGCTCGCGAACTGGATTTGTTGTAGAGCCTCGTGGCAGCGGCATCCCCATGCCGTAGTCTTCCTCTCGTCACCCGTTCGGGTGACCCTTCGCCTACGCAAATCACCCCTCGAATCGTCCTCCAGGCTGATGACGGCGCCCGTCTCCTTTGCTATGCTGGTCGCGACCACTGCATAGGAGGTGCGCGACATGAATGAGACTTTAGTGACCGTGCAGGACTTCCGGAAAGTCTACGGCGATATTGTCGCCGTCGACGGCATCAGTTTCCAGGCGCGGCGCGGCGAGATCTTCGGCCTGCTGGGCCCCAACGGCGCCGGCAAGACCAGCACGCTGGAATGCCTGGAAGGTCTCCGGCGCGCGGATGGCGGCAGGCTCGACATCATGGGTGTGGACCCGGGCCGCGACACGCGAAAGCTGCAAAACCTCATCGGCGTGCAGTTGCAGACGTCCGGATTGCCGGCGGACATGAGCGTGGTCGAGGCCATGAAATTCTTCTGCGCCTATCACGGCGCGGCGCCGCGCTTCGACCTGCTGGAGCGGCTGGGGCTTGGCGAGAAGCTGCGCAGCACGTACCACGAACTGTCGACCGGCCAGCAGCGCCGTCTGGCGCTGGCCCTGGCAGTGGCGCACCAGCCCCCGATCGTGATCCTGGACGAACCGACGGCGGGTCTGGACGTAGCTTCCCGCGTCGAGCTTCACGCTGTGATGCAGGAGCTGCGCGACTCGGGCAGCAGCATCCTGCTGGCCACGCACGACATGGCCGAAGCGGAAAAGATGACGGATCGCGTGGCCATTCTGTTGAAAGGTCGCATCGTCGCTACAGGCTCGCCGCGCGAGCTGACCGCCACCGGAGCCGGCTTCACCAAAGTGTCCGTCCGCAGCGAAAACGCCGCGCTGTCGCGCAATAATGTCTCCTTCCCGGCTGTGGGGCAGCACGTGTTCAAAGACGAGTATGCCATCTACTTCAGCACCGATCCGGCTCCGACCGTGTCGGCGATTCTGGAGTATCTCGCGGCCCACGATGACAAATTGATCGACCTGCGCGTAGAGCGGCCTTCGCTCGAAGAGCGTTTCCTTGAGATTACCCACGATGGGGGTGCAAGATGACTGCCTTTGTCAACCACTTTGCGTTCGAATTCAAAACGGGTTTGCGCAACCCGACCCAGATGCTGATGAATTATCTGTTTCCGCTGGCTTTCTATGCCTTGATGGGTTTGGTGATGACGCAGATCAATCCCGGCTTCAAAGAGACGCTGCTCCCGGCTATGGTCATCTTCGCCGTGCTGGTCAGCACGCTGCTCGGCATGCCCGGACCTCTGGTCGAATCGCGCGAAGCAGGTATTTTCCGCAGCTTCAAGATCAACGGCGTGCCCGCGCTTTCGATACTGTCGATTCCCGCCTTCACGACGATTTTTCACGCGCTGATCGTCTCCGTCCTCATCGCGCTGACTGCGTCATCCCTGTTCGGCGGCGCAGCGCCGGTGGACTGGGGTAGCTTCGTCCTGGTCACGCTCGTGACGGCTTTTTCCTGCGGCGGATTGGGCGCGCTCATCGGCGTCATCGCCAGCAGCGCCCGCTCGACCGTGCTGTGGTCGCAACTGATTTTCCTGCCGTCCATGCTCATCGGCGGCCTGATGGTGCCCATCAGCCTGCTCCCGGAATCGATACGCCCGGTGTCGGCGCTGTTGCCTTCAACACACGCGATGCAGGCCTTCCTGGGCCTGGCTTATCGGCAAGAGACGCTCGTCGACCCGCTGGCGTCGCTTCTCATCCTGGCGGTGAGCGGTGTGGTCGCCTTTGGCCTGGCTATCTACCTGTTTAACTGGGATAGCCGGAATGATTCACGGCGCGGCCATCCACTGATGGCTTTGCTGGCTGTGCTGCCCTACCTCGTAGGTATCTTCTTTCTGAAATGAATCGCGAGGGGCCAAGCCTGTCTCGCGCAGCCTCTTCATTCGGCAACGGGCAGATATCCTCCGATCTGCCCGTTGCCGCCTAGATGAACGTGTCCTCTCCCCACGCGCCAGACGTATCCCGCGCCCAGTTTCGGGCACGCCTCAACAGGGTGTTGAGTCACAGATTGGCGCTGCTGATCGCGCCGCGCGGATCGGGCAAAACAACGGCACTTCGCGACTGGCGCCATTCGTGTGGCTGTCTAACGGCGTGGGTGTCTCTGAGCGAACATCACAACGTGCCAGAGCGTTTCATCCGCGATTTGGTCGAGACACTGTCGCACGCTGCGCCGACTTTGCACGCGCGTTCGATCTGGGAGTCGGATGGCACGCTTACGTCACTCAAGGAAGCGATGGCTCGCCTGATCAACGCTCTGGCGGACGTGTCCGATACTCTCATCTTAATCCTGGACGACTATGATGTCATTCGGGCTGCGCCGATCCATGAGGCCATGGCGATGCTACTCGATTACATGCCGCCGGCCCTGCACGTCATCATCGCCTCAGGCGAAGACCCTCCACTTCCGCTCGCGCGCCTGCGTGTCCGCATGCAGTTGGTTTCGCTGGGCATAGAGGATTTGCAGATGACGTGACCGGTTTATCGGTGGGTGGCGCTCTCGCCTGACGATGAACGCGAGGTCTGGGCCACCTTTCAGAAATACGACGACAAGGACTGGTCGTACGTCGACTGCAGCATCTGGGTGATGTCGCAACGACTCAGAGTTCCGCAAGTCTTCGCATTCGACAGCCACTTCAAGCAGATGCCTGGGATGGTGTGCCTGCCCAAATAGGACTGCCGACAGACCACCAGCACCTGTTCACGGCGCTTCGTGAACGCTCCACTGCGCCCCGTCGAAGATCAACTCGATAGATCCACTTTCCAACAATAGGTGTCGTCTCCTTCGTATCGAGCGGCTGACCTGGCTGGTCGTGACATGTGCTGCAGGAGGCAACCGCATTACTCCTTGATCACCAGCGGTAGATAAACAGACGCTTGGCCCGTCACATTTTGGGCAACGACCGTAATGAGCTGTGGGCTGTTTGAGGCTCCAGCGCCAGTGATCACAATGTGGGCTACGCGAGTGGGACCGCCAGGCAATGCCCGTGCGTCAACATTGACCGTTACGTCGGATGGAGCTGTACCCGAAGCCGAACTGAGTGTGGCCCAGGTTGCGTCGCTGGTCGCTGTCCAATTGATCGATCCTGTGCCGAGATTGCGAATGCTCAAAGTATGCGGACCGGGATTAGGCCCGCCGGGCTGCACGAGGAACAACAGCGAGTCCGGTGCAACACTCAACATCGGATTGGGCTGGGGCACATCGGCTGCGATGTTGATGACAACGGTCGCTCCGCCGGTAAGTCCGTTGGAATCAGTGGCAGTTAAGGTGATGGCATGGGTGCCCACTGATAAGAGTGACGTGTGGAGCAGATGTCCGATGCCCAAAGGCCCATCCAGGCTTGAACTCCAACTCAAGTAAGCGTCGCCCAGAGTTCCATCTTCAAAGTCCTGACCATAACCTTCCAAGGCCACAGTTTGGCCATAGGCATATACGCTGCCATGAGCCGGATTATCGATTGCTACGAGTGGCGCTTTACCGGCCACACTAAACGAGTCACTATCGGCGGAACCGGTCAACACGCCATCGTTCGCCACAACGCGGAAGTAACCTGTGCTGGCTCCGCTCGTGCCTTCCAACTGACCAGAATCAACCGCGATTGTGGTCGATGCGATACCTGAAGCCAACGCGCGCCATGTGGTCCGACCGTTAAAGCTGTAAAGCAGCGTGTAGCGGAGTGCATCCCCATCGAGGTCTGCGCCGTGCCATGTGAGTGTTACCGGCTGGCTCGCCGCCAGGCTCGGCCCGCCGCTGCGGGCGGTGATAGTCACAGTCGGCGCATTGGCACTGACGTTTACGGATGCGATCTCGCGGTTGACGACGTCGGAAAAGATCGCCACGCGTCGCGTGCCGGGCATGAAGTTAACCGTCTGCGCAATCACACCCGTCTTTGCCGTCAGGTTAGTGTCTTCCGAATTGGCGAGCGGGGTGAAGGCATAATCGGCCAATTGCACATGGCTGGCATTCAACAGACGAATGTGATATGGCCCGGCGATCAAGGGTGGAATTTGACTCACCTGCGATTGTCGAGAGAGGTACGGCAACGCGGCAACCTGATCCGTAAAGTTGATGACGCCATACACGGCCAGAAAATCGCCCGTGGTGTAAGGCTGGCTTGATCGGATATTGAGAGCAGCGATGTTCCGATCGCTATGGCCCGCCGCAAGCGGCCAGCCGATCTGCAGATAATCGCGGATGCCGGTGTAAGTGACATCGGAGATCCATTCGTTATCGCAGTAGGACATGATGTCGGTCCAGGTGTCCCCGGGCATTACGCGTATCGGTAAATTCGCCACACCAACACCGACATCAAACCCAAAGAAGCGTGAAGTATTGCCGTCGGGTCCGCCGATAATACCATTCGGGTAAGGGTAAGACTGATAGGGGCCATCAGTATTACAGGCATCCGTATGGAACCGCCACAGCGTGTGGCCGATCTCGTGCGAACCATACCAATCGCCATAGCTGCCGTCGAAGTCCCAGCCCCACGAAGAGGGACCCGTCGGGCCGGCTGCAGTCCCGATCGGGAATCCGAACCCCAGGCCGCGCATGAAGCCGCTCATATTGCCGCGATCGTAGACCATGCCATAGTACACCGCAGCGAGGTTAGCAGGCTCCACGATCGAGCGTAATGCTAGCAGTTCGGCAATCACGATCACGGCGTTGGGCTGATCGTCAATGGTGATGAACGGAAATTGGTTCGTGAATCCGACGAACGGACCGAAATGTATCAAGGTACGCCGCAGGACGCTCAGCGAACTAATCGGGTACATCCGCCGGAGCTGCGACTCTAGCATGTCCTGGTCGAACGTCGGCGCAGAGACGAGCGCACCATTGCTTTGGAAATATTCGTAATTGACATCGCGCAGGATCAGCGGATTAGTCGCTCGAAAAGTCAGGTCGCCGGTCGTGACTGTGTTGTTATCGTAGTTGTCTTCCCGTATGCCGTGGAAGGGATTGATCTCGGCCTCCAGCGTGATGGTGCCAGGCACAATCCAGTTGGCGGGCAGTTCAAACAGGAAACTGTCATTCAACTGCGCTCGATCGGGCGAGGTGACGACATTGATCACGCCACCGAGATTGATCGGCGTCAAGACACCGAGCGGAATGCTATTGCGGAAACCGAGCAGGCGCGCCGTCACGCCGGTACGATTGGCATTGCTCGCCACATGCACTCTGGCAAAGGTGCGTTTCGAAGCGACGAGCACCACGCTGTTGTTGATATCCTGAACGGACTGCGTGACTTCAATCGCCGTAGGTCGCATGTCAGCCCCAGCCGGCAGCGGGCTGGTCGTCAAGTGCCCAACTCCCCACGTGTTCGGGATGTTCCAGCGCGACCCTCCCGGCCAACCCGCATAATCTCCAGTCGCGTTGACCTCTTGTTCGGCGAAGGTGATGTCGATATCGCGTGCCCAACCACCCCCCAACGTCGCGCCACTGATGCGAAACTCAGCGCTCCACTGTGGAAGCTCGCCTCCCACGGTCGTGCGAGCTATCGAGTAGCCGCCGGGGTCGGGGCCGTCGAAGCCCGAGCCGCTTCCGCGATGCACGCTGACTATTCCGCTGTAAGAGATGGTAAAGGCCATATCATCCGGCCCGGGCGAATCACCACCTGTTCCAGCCCGGTTGATGTATACGACGGCATTGCGGCTGTTTTGCAAGGCAATGGCCGGGACAGTCAGACCAGCCATGCAGACGTACAGATCCGTGGACGTATGCTTCACATAGGCTGTGATTGCAGCGAGCGCGCTTGAGAAGGAAACAGAGGCGGCATCGGCATATTCGAATCCGGATGTAGCAGGGCAGTTACCGTCGACAGTGGGCACCACGTCACTTTGTCCGATCGTCACTTCGCCGGTCTTGAGGCTCGCATTCCCCCAGCTAGTGGGATCCATCTCGCTGCTAGAGTTCGGCCAGCTTGAGGTGAAATCGAAGCCAGAGGCATCGACGTAGTGATGGACGAGCGACAATCCGGCCGTATGTTTCCACCCTCCCATGGTATGACGGCTGATCTGAAACTCGGCATCCCATCTCACCTGTCCCAGAACAGTGTAGGTCCGGCTGACCGCCGACCAGCCGCCGGGATCAGGACCGTTAAATGCGCTGGTAGCCGGGTTCCAATAGGCTGCACCCGGATTGCCGTCGGGCTGAATGAAGATGACAAAGTCATTTCCATCTGCTGCGCCGCCGTCGTCGTCACGATCAACGTAGACCTTGACGTCTGATGGGCCGTCAGGCGAATAGTACGGGTTGTTAAAGCAGAAGTAGAGATAATCGGCAGTATGTTTGTAATAGACTTTGAAGGTGTAGACAGTAAACTCAAGCGGCACGACGATCTGGACATAGCTGTAGACGGAGTATTCAATGCAGCGGCCATCCATCGTCGATTCGCCACCCCCCTGCAAGATATTGAGGGTCGGTCCAGTGCCGGCATATGCCGTGCCAATATCGAGTCGTGTTTCACCTGGCAGCCACAATCCTAAAACCCACGTCGTCAACAACAACAGACGCAATCCAGATAAGAGCAAGCGTGAAAGTCTTTGAGTGTTCATGGTTTACTGTCCTCTTCAGTGATCTTGGTGTTCTCTGCATCGCCGGCGCATGGACTTTGCCACAGCCTGCCTGAGGATGCTTCGGGGCTTCCTCAATCGCAGCTCGCAGGATGCGGGTGATCTCAAACTTGAATTCATGAGTCACCTGCTTCACGCGCCTTTGTTCTCTGGCGTTTCTTCTTTCACCTTTTCCGCACGGGCCAACACGGCTTTAAGGTGCCCCAACAGCGTTTGCCATTCCCGAAAGTACCGCACTTCGCCGCTCATCACGTGTTTCACCTGGCCGCGCCACTCGGCCTTGCCATCACCCAAGTCTTCAAGCCACACTCGCACCGTGAAGAGATGTGTCCGAGGGCGCGGCGCATCACTCAAGGTCACTTGCTTCATTTCAGGGCAGGGCCACGTACTGCCCGAGAAACGCCCGCGCCTGTGGGGTATCGAGCCGGTACAGCCACGCCACTTCTTCACAGGAGTACGAATTAACCACGACGTTGATGGCTACCAGTTGCTCCTGGCCATTGACTTGCACGAAGTCGGGGCCACCCGAATCGCCGAAGCACATGTTGTCACTGCCCTGGTTGGCTAGCTGCGTGACCATAATGAAGGCCGGGGCCAATGCGCGGTACGAAAGCGTGCCCGAAGCCCGGAATCCTGTGTCCGTATAGCCAAAGCCCGGCGACGGGGCGCCGTGCACATCGTTGCTATCTATGCCGTAGCCCACCGCAGTTACCGGCGTGCCTGGCTTAAGAGGCAGCGAATCTAGAAGACTCGCACTCGGAAGGCGAGTAATCGGACGGTCATACACGGGTGTGGCGAGCAGGACAACGCCGAGGTCGTGCGTATCGCTGTTGATGTTATAGACGGCAGGGCTATAGTCGGGGTGCGTGACGAGGTCGGTGATATTCACCAGAGAAGCGCTTTGGGTGAATGGTGAGTCGAAACTGACGTAAGCGGTCTGGATCAAGCCCGCATTCAGCCACGATTCCACGGCATCGGTGCAATGACCGGCGGTGAGAAACACCTGAGGCGCGATAAGGGTGCCTGAACAATCCGGGAACAACTCACCGCTGAGGAGTCGGACGACCAGGGTTCCCACGCCAAGATGCGTCGTATCCACATTGTCGAGCGCGAAAGCGCTATGCATGGGTGTTAACGCCTGCGGGATAAGAGCCAAAATAGCCAGACTACGCACGATACCCATGGGCGATTGTGTTAGACGATTCATCTTCATAAGCTGCAACCAAGTGTATTTGCGCGATTCCGAAGACGCTGAGCTTGTGATTCTAGTGCGCGAATCTCCTGAAGGATCCCCGCTCTCACACGAGGATCTGCCTCCTCCACCAGATCCTGCCTCAAATCATCGATCCGGGTCCCCAGGTCGTCCAACTGCGTACGAATCCAATCGCATTCGGCGGGTTCGCCTCGCTCAATCCGCACGGCAAAGCCAGACGGAGCTTGGGCCACCTCCGAAATCCTAACGCCTTCTACTTGGTCAGCAAACTCAGCTCCGGGAGTCAGTACCGGTCTTCGTAGGTGCACCGGTGGCCACGAAGACTCATCGATCCAGTACACGACGACCCCCTCACTTGATATGCCGGTGGACACGCCTGGAGTGGCATTCTCGTATCGGTCCACCCGCATGCGTGCTTCGACCAGGAAATACCGCTGCGATCCTGTTGTCGAAGTGAGTTTGGCCGCATACACGCTGCCTGGCCGGCGAGGGCTGCCCAACGCCTGAAGAGTCACAGTTCTCGCCGGAGTGCCCGGCGGGATGACAACGACTTCACTCCCATCGAGCCATCCCAACTTCGACTTCGTGAATGAGGAGGGATGAGTTCCACAGGAGCAGTCCATGACATCAAATGCTCCGGGGCTGTCGGAAATGCCATATAGGTCCCCGAACTGTGTGATCGCATGCAGATTCTCCATAGCCCACACCCCGAGGGGATCATCCGTGTCGACGTAACATGTCCCCGTAATGGTTGAAGTATAGGTCGAAGGATATTGCTGGTGTTGCGGGCTGTAGAAGTACCCCGGTGAATAACCCCAAAAGGCCCACGCCGGACCGGGAGATTGTGTGAAGACAATGCACGCATACAAATACCCCTCGATGAGACCTTGTGCCGCCCTGATCGCATTGTCCATCGTGACGCCAAGATGCACGCTACCGTCAGGATTTCTGGCGAGCGCCACATTGAAAGGGCCGTAAATATCACCGGTCAGTCGTGCCCTGCCGTACGACACCGCCCGAATGAAGGCCCTGAGATCCGCCCCCGTGACAGGATCGTAGAAGGTTCTTTCGCGCACCCGCCGTTCCCACTCTGCTGGCGGGCGAGGAAAATCGGGGACATCCGCGAGGATGAAGGCCACCTCTCGAGAGCCGTTCCATGCCATATTTCTCTCCCTCCTTAAAGAAGATGCCGCCTAACGGTATGTTGAGGATCGGTTCATATCACACCTCCTTTTGCGATAGCTGGATCGGATACGAGTTTGAAGTGAGCATAGCACACCCACCGTTATGAAAGCGTTATGGCGGCGTTACAGCAAACAAAAAGGGCGACTTTTCGCCCCTCATGATTCCCGGCAATCGTGATTCACTTTTCAATCGGTCTCGGTCTTCAGCGCATAGTCAATCGCCTGCTCCAGTGTCATTGCTCCACCCTCAGCCCAGGCCGCGGCAAAGGTTTGCTCAGTCATTTGGCTGCGCAAGGCAGTTGCAGCGCGGTCATAGTCCGCTTGATCCGTTGGGAACAGTTTGCCTGCGACGGCATTCAACAGGCTCTCGGCCGCTCCCAACAGCCTTGCCGCACGGATCTGGTGATCTTGCTTGAGCGCCACTCCAGCCAGTGCTCCCAGGCACGCGGCAATACCCTTCGGGTAGCACACTTTGTTGTTTAGCGCGAGGCTTTCCTTGAGCCATTCGATGGCCTGTTGATAGTCGCCTCGATTGAGCGCCATGACGCCTAAGCGGCGAATCGGGTAACCCGCGCTATTGATGTCTCCAATAGCTCTAAAATGAGCTACGCTTTCGGCATACAGCCTGTGTGCCTGTTCGTCATCGTGCTGCGCGCGAGAAAGATCACCCAGATAAGTGAGAGACCAGCCAGTGGCGTGCTTGTCATCCAACTCTCGTAACAACGCCAAACTTTCCGTCAAGAACGATCGTGCGGCTGTATAGTCGCCCTGACTGAACGCGGTAGCTCCCAACGTGCCAAGTGACCCAGCCAGAATCGTCTTGTCCCCTAATTCCCTGCTTACTGCGACAGCCTCTTCAAGGAAAGGACGCGCGCGGGACCAATCACCTTCTGACCACAAGCCTATAGCACCCGCGGCCCACAACGCCTTGGCCTGTGCTGAAGAAGGCGGCGCCCCTTTGGTCAGCGAGATGGCTTGCATCAACCGTCTCACGCCTTCCGTATAATAACCACGCGCCAACCAGAGATACCACAGCGCGCCGGTCAGGCGCAGTGCCGCAATAAGCTCGCCACGCCCGAGTGACCAGTCGAGGGCTGACATCAGATTGTCATGGTCAGCCATGAGTTGGTTGAACCACATCACTTGCTCGGTGTGGCTGAAATGAGGCTCGGCTTCCTCGGCAAGATTCAGAAAGAACTCAAGGTGACGCAGCCGCAGCCGCTCTGATTCGCTCGATTGCAGCAGCTTTTCATTCGCGTACTGCCAGGTCGGCTCCAATAACCGATAGCGCGACTGGCCGCCTTGCCTCCAATCGGAAACAACTACGAGCGACTTGTCAATGAGCCTGGAAAGGAGATCGAGAATCTCGGAGATCGAGAGGCTACCTTGCTCCTCCCGATCGGCACAGACTGCTTCGACGGTCTCCAGGGCAAAACTGCCCATAAAGACCGATAACCGCCGGAACAGAGTACGCTCCTTCTCCGAAAGTAACTCATAACTCCAATCCATTGTCGCGCGCAGCGTGTGGTGGCGCCGTGGAATCGATGGACTGGTTTGCGCCAGCAGTTGAAAGGCATTATCCAGTCGTGCGGCGATCTGTGATGGTGTCAGCATCGTCAGGCGCGCGGCGGCCAGTTCAATGGCCAACGGCAGTCCATCAAGGCGCTGGCAGATTTGAGCAATCGGCGCGACATTGTCTGCATTGAGGGTAAAAGTCGGCCACGCAGCGCCAGCGCGTTCGACGAAGAGGCGAATGGCATCTGACCGTGAGAGCGCCGCAGTCGAGAGATCGTTCACATCCGGCAGTGAGAGAGGAGAAACAGGCCACACTCTTTCACCAATCACATCCAGCCTTTCGCGGCTCGTCGTCAGAATGCGTAAATGCGAGCACGAGTGCAACAACGATTCGACGATTCGAGCACAGGGGGACACCATGTATTCGCAGTTATCGAATACCAGCAATAATTCCTTTGATCGCAGCCGGTTCACGATCGTGTCGAGCGGATCACGCCCCGGCTGCTCCTGGATGCCGAGAATTGAAGCGATGGCAGGTGGAATCAGGGCGGGGTCAGTCAGCGTAGCCACATCCACAAACCATACGCCGTCGGCAAATTCATGCGCCAAATGGCTGGCCACTTGAATGGCCAGTCGCGTTTTACCGCAGCCACCGGCCCCCGTTAAGGTGAGCAGGTGCGTCACGGGCGCCGAAATGCCTTGCGGGGAAAGAATGCGCTTGAGGTCTTCCAGCTCTTCTTCGCGTCCGATGAAACTCGTCAAATACGTCGGCAGATTGTTCATTTGTCGTTGTGGTGACAACGCAAAGCGTGCAGGCGGCGCCTGCACGCTCTTTGACTCTGCGTAGATGGCTTGGGTCTCAGGACTCGGTTCGACATCCAGCTCGCGTTTCAAGACCCTGACACAAGTTTGATAGACACGCACTACGCCCGTGCGGTCGCCGCTTAGCGCGTATAAGCGGATCAACCGGCGATAAGTTTCCTCACGCAAGGGATCGGACCGCAGCAAATGCTCCGTATAGCGAGTCGCAGACCGATAATCACCTAGATTTTCGAGGTGCAGGCTCAAACGTTCCAGCACTGCGCAAAACTCTTGCTTCAATCGCTCGCGCTCGGGCAGGATCCAATCGTCATAGCAGCCCGGCAAGAGTTCTCCGCGATAGAGGTTGACCGCTTCTTGCAGCGATTCGGGTGATTGAGCCTGCTGGATAGCCTTCTCGAACTCGTCGACGTCGAGCGTGAAAGGAGAATCAGGCAGCCATTGAACGGTTTGCGCGTCGCTGTGCAGAAAGCTTTCCGCATCGGGTAGCGCCTGTCGAAGCCGATGAATGGATTGGCGCAAGTTGTTGTGTGCCTGGACTTCGGTCGAATCGGGCCAAAAGAGGAAGGCGAGATGCTGTCGCGATTGAGGCGCATCGAGGTGCAACAGGAGATAGGCAAGGACCGACTTCAAGCGCGCCGTATGGACCGTCCGCAGCAACTCATCGCCGTAAACCAGGCTGAATTCACCCAATAACCGAATGTGAAGCGTCGGCATAGCGCCGCCAATCTCTCGCAGAGCAACTCGGGACGGACTGTGACGATAGCGCGATAAGCCGAAGGCCATCCCCTCATCAATTATCTCTGAAAACCATCCCTGCGCAACTAACCCGGTCGATTTCCTCGATCCACCCCTGGTGACTTTAGTGTCTGTTCACGGCGACTCGTGAATGCTCCACTGCGTCCCGTCGAAGATCAACTCGATGGGATACGTCTCTACGCTGACAAAAGCGATCCCTTCGACCAGTCTGTCCGGTTCGACCGGCGAGCGCGTGACGACAATCTGCGGCAGATTCAATGTGAGCCACGCGGCTGTCTTCTCCGTCACTTCCTCCAGTACCAGCACATCTACGCGTGATCCCGATCCGGGCTCGCCGATGCCGACCGAATTGTGCCAAGCTCAATCCGAACCCATCCGCTTTCGGCCCTCGACAGTGACACGCCGTCCTCGATCCCGACATCCAAACCTGCCTCGATCACGTCAATCTGTTTCGCCGCGATCATGTCCAGCCACTCGCGCCCGGCGCGCGTATTTCCGATGTCAACCGACAGAATCGCTCCGACGCGATAGCGATCCACTACCGCTAACAATCCATTCATCGATTTCGCGTCGTCGCTTGTCACAACCACGACATCAATGTCCCGATCCCAGAACGGCATCCGGCTGCCCAGTGCAGCCAGCAGCGCCGACGGGCTGTTCGATCCACCGATCAGAATCTGCCTGCCCGACGGCGTCTGAACGAAGACCGGCATCCCGTCCACATTCAACACGTGCACGTGCAACTTGCCATCCGGACGCCACGACAGCGCAAGCACAGCCAGCAGTACGATGATGCCGATGGCGGGTAAGGCCAGGCGAACAGAGATCATTTTGGTCATACGGCGCCTTATCTCCGCTCGCTGTTCCGTATTGCGTGAAACGTAAAACGTAATGGCGGCAAGCGCCGCCACATAGGCCACGCCCCACAGCGGATCGACGTAGCCGAGTTCGATCGACACACCGGGGATCGACGCGAACAGGTGGATAACCTGGATCGTCCAGGCCAGGAACAGCCACGCCGCCCAGCCGACGACCTGTCCGAGCGGCAGGAAGACCATGCCCGCCAGCATCGCCAGCCCGCCGAAGAGCATCACGCCCGTCTGCGCCGGCAGCACCAGTGCGTTGACGATCAGCGTGAGGAGCGAGATTTGCCGAAAGGTGACGACCAGGATCGGCAGCGTCGTGATCTGCGCGGCGAGCGTCACGATGACGGCGTCGCTCAACACGCCGGCGGTCTTCTTCGCGCGTTCCGGTCCGGTCCAGCGCGCCAGTCCGCGCTCGGCGGCATTTTGCAGCGGACGCGTGTACAGCACCAGCCCCAACGTCGCGGCGAAGCTGAGCTGGAAGCCGACGTCGCCCAGCGTGAACGGATCGAGAAGCGTCATCAGGATCGCGGCGATGAAGAGCGAATTGAGCGCGGTCGCCTGGCGGCCGAGGTAGTTTGCCCATAGCACCAGCCCGCCCACGATCGCCGCGCGCACGACAGACGCGCTGGCG
>DASSFZ010000546.1:0-2720 GCA_035693785.1 Anaerolineae bacterium
GGCCAGCGTGCCGGTTCAGTTGCAAATTGGCGGCGTCGGATCGCTGGCCGATCGGACCGTGAGCGAGCAGGCGGCCCTGCTGGACGCGCTCGTCGACGCGCTGCAGGATAAAGCCGTCGAGATCCGCCAGCAGACCGCGGCGTTGGAACCCGAGATTCTGGCGCTGCAGAAGGCGCAGCAGGAAGCGCAGGTCGAGCTGGATCGGCGGGTGCGCGACCGCGACGTAGCCCGCGAGACGTATCTGACGCTCACGAACAAACTGGACGAGGCTAGCGTTGCCGCTCAGGACGCCAGCGGCGAGGTGCGCCTGGCCAGCCAGGCCGCCGTGCCGACCGACCCGGTCTCGCCGCGTAAAGGGCTTAACACTGTGCTGGGGGGATTGCTGGGTTTGATGGTCGGTGTCGCGGCGGCGTTCGTGATCGATGCGCGCCGGCCGGCGCCCGAGAAGTCGCCGGCCGCCACCCGGCCGGCCCAGGCATCGTAGGGGCGACCCTTGCGGTCGCCCTCACTTGCGGTCGCCCAATCTGGCGATCGCCCAATCTGGCGGTCGCCCTGTCGCAAGCCGTTGAGATCTTTGATGGAAACTCGAGTGAAGCCACAGCACGTTGATTATTGGCGTCGGCGCAGATCAGAACGACAGGCGCAAAACCGGCAATTGGCCCAGCAGGCGCGGGCCGATCTGGAGCAGATCGTCGACGTCCTCGTTCGCCAGTTTGGTGCCATACGCATTATCCTATTCGGCTCCCTGGCACGCGGGCGTTTTGCGCCCGACTCAGATATCGATCTGGCCGTCGAAGGTATTGCGCCCGAGCACTACTTTGCAGCCCTGGCCGCAATCAACCGTCTTACTCGACGGTGGGTAGATCTGAAACCACTCGAAGACCTCGATCCTCATTTTCGGCAGCGCGTCCTTGCCACCGGAGAATGCGTCTATGCGAGAGATGTCGCCTAGCGAGCTTCGAGAACTGGCTGCTGATATTGAAAACGAGCTGCGACAGCTGGCACGACTGGAGGCAGACATCCAATACGTGCAGGGCGAGATTCAGCGCGATCCGGCACGCGCGGCGCTTTTTCACGAGAACCTGGCCTTGAAATTGCACAATTTTTACACCGGCTGTGAGCGCATCTTCCGGCTCATCGCCTCGGAACTGAACAGCGCTTTACCTTCAGGTTATGATTGGCACAAGCGTCTGCTTGACCGCATGAGCATCGAACGGGAAGGTCGCCCGGCTGTCCTGGCACAAGACACCGCGCGGCGGCTAGAAGAGTACCTGGCCTTTCGGCACGCCGTGCGAAACGTCTATGGCTACGAACTCGATTCACGGCGGGTGGCGCGCCTCGTCGCCGACTATCCGTCGACCTGGCATCTGTTCCAGGTTCAAGTCAAGGACTTTGTGAAGTGGCTCCGCGACGTAGCAGACCAACTTGAGACCGGTGGATAGGCCAACACCTTCTTCGATGTGCTGGTCACGTCGCACGAGGAAGACGCCACCCGCCAGGCTCCGAAAGAGAGCGAACGAACGTCGAACCCCCAGGCTATGCAGAACGTCTCGGCCATCCTATCCGAACGAGCCACGCAGGGGACAGTTCGACCAGCCTCGGCAACTGAGCGACTGGTCGATCGCGCGCTGTGGCTATACCCGTTCATCGCGCCGCCGCTGCTGTTCCCGACATTCGCGCCGTTGTGGACGGGGCTGGCGGCGCTGGCGATCGTGCTGCTCTTCATCCTCCGCCGCCGGGCTGCGGGCCATTTCATCCCTCGCACTCCGCTCGACTGGCCGATCCTGGGATTGTTATTCGTGGTTCCGATCGGCGTGTGGGCCTCGTCAGACATCAGCTTGTCCCTGCCGCGCATAACCGTCCTGCTGCTCGGCGCCGGCCTGTTCTACGCGACGGTCGATGCCGTCCGCAGCCGGCCCGATCGCCTTCATCTCCTCACGTGGGGGCTGGCGCTGATCGGCGGCGGGGTCGCGCTGATCGGCCTGGTGGGCACGGATTGGTTCGCGTACAAGCTGCCCGCACTGGGTCCTATCTACGACAACCTGCCGCGCCTGATCCGGGACATCCCCAACTCGATCCGAGGCGGGATCCATCCCAACGAGCTGGCCGGCACGCTTGTCTTTCTTCTGCCGGTTGCGATCGCGGTGCTGGTGACTGACGTGCCGATGAGGGGCGGGAGATGGGCGCCCTCCGCCAGGTGGACTCGACTCCTGGCCGGCGCCATCGTCGCCCTGATGGGCGGTGTCTTGATCCTGTCGCAGTCGCGTTGGGGGCTGGCGGTCCTCGCGGTGGCGATGCTCGTCTGGCTGGCAGTCCGCAGCCGCAGGCCGTGGCGCTTATTGCTTATCGGCGCGCTGCTCATCGGCGCGGCGACCGTCGTGATTGGACCCGAGCGCCTCGTCGACGCGATCTTCAGCGCGAACCTCGAATCGGCGTGGCACAGCCGCATCGAGGTGTGGCGCAATGCGCTAAACACGATCCAGGATTTTCCGTTCACCGGCATCGGACTGGGGACGTTCGCGCGTGTCTCGCCGCTGCTGTATCCCTACGTGCTGTGGCAGCCCGGCGTGAACTTCGGGCACGCGCACAACCTGTTCCTGCAAATCGGCGTCGACCTGGGCGTCATTGGACTGGTGAGCGCGTTGGCGGCCGCAATTATCCTGGCAGGAGTCGCACGCAGGGGTTATCGACAGTCGAGCGGCGTGCGGCGAGAGGTGCTG
>DASSFZ010000547.1:0-2617 GCA_035693785.1 Anaerolineae bacterium
ACTGTCAGGGAGCGCGCCAATCTCGAATCAGACGGCATCAGGACCCAGTCCACTCGATAATCGCGCAGGACATCCTGCCAGCCATCCGCAAGCGTGATGACCTGTTCGTACTTGCGGGTGAGGGCTTCGCCGTAGAAGTCGGTCTGCCCGTCGATGAAGACCGTCTGTTCCGGCCACATCCGATACAGGAGATAGCCGCCCCACGTGAAGTAGTTGAATATCCGTCCTGGTAGAGGGTTCGCCTCCAGCCAGTCGACGGCTTGCACGGGAAACACGGCCGGGTCGAAACGGTTGCCACGACGGGTTACGTCGATCTTCGCGCCATTTGCCAGCAGGAACGTAAGGAGAAGGGTCGTCATGACCGGCCACACGTGACCGCGCAGCAACGTCTGGATCGCGGCTACGCGCGTCTCCACGCCCTGCCAGCGCGCCAGGCGAGTGCCGGTGCGCATGCTCGCCCCAACCACGACGGCCAGGATCGGCGCAGCAATTACGGCGTACAGTGGCACGTTCCGAGCGCTATAGAGCCCGAGCGCAGTCCATCCGGCCAACAGCAGGAGTGAAGCAGTCGGCACCCGTACCAGCGCGGTCCCGAGCAGCATCATCGACAGCACGATCATGAGCAAGAAAGGCCATGTGTTGACCTCGTGAAAATCCGGTGATAAGTACTCGATGGTGTGCCCGACGAGATATCGATTGCTCACGTAGCCCAGGCTCGTCGTCCACAGCTCTGCGCCGGCTGGATTGAGAAACGACGCCAGGAACGATGCCGCGCCGATCAGCACGAGCTGGCGGCCGTATCGAGCCGAGCCTTCCGCATCCCGTCGCGCGATCCAGCGCTGCCACGCGTAATCAACCAGGTACGCAGCCCAAATCACGAACCCGGCGATGAACGCGCCGTGAATATTGACCCACAGCAGCATCAGCGCCGGCAAATGCTGCCAGCGACTTGGGCCACCTTGCCGCAGGCGCTCCAGGCCGTCCGTCCACAACACGACGAACAACATCGTGAACAAATGTGGGCGTGCGAGCCAGTGCAGCCTGGACGCCGCCACTGCAAGCATAACCCACCCCAGCGCGACGAGGCGCGCCCCGCTGCGCCGCACGCTGTTCTTATACAGCAGTGTGAATGTAGAGGCGATCAATAGGGCGCACACCAAGACCACGCCATCCAGCCCCATGAACCGGTAGGCAAGCGCGAAGACGATTTGGGACAGCCACTCGTGCGGCGTGAGCGGCTCGCCGGTCATCGTGTGCGAAAAAACGTCGCGCGTGGGAATGCTGCGGCTTTCCAGGATGTATCCACCGATGGTGATGTGCCGGCCCAGATCGCCGTCGCCGTTGAGCAAACGCGGCCCGAGGGCGATCACCGCAACGAAGAGGGTGACGAACACGACGTCTTCCAGACGGGGCAGCAAGAATTGTGCAGGAGAAGTACTGCGTCGATTCATCGGGGAGTCGTCTCACCGAGGCCGAGCATGTCCGGCTCGACCTTGCGCGACAGAGCGTAGAAGATGTGATAGCTGCCGATCGATTCTTCCCGAAACGTGACGCCCAGCGCCAAAAGCCGATCCCGGATCAACGCGTCAAGCTGCGGATGGCTCGTCGTGATGTAAAATGCGCGGGGCGATTCCGCCGCCGCCTCGGCGTAGCGCGCGACGCGATTGTCACGCCGCGTGTAGCTGAAATCGAGATGGTATGGCAAGCGCGGCGCGCTGAGGATACGCTCGTTCGACAGGAAGGCGATGGGGTATGCGACCCAGTAATTAGAGTAGCCGCGCGTCTCGCCGTGCGCGAGCAAGAAATCAATCAAGGCTTGCTCGCGGCCGCGCTCGAGCCACGTCACGCGGTCGAACTGCGTCGTGATACCGTGCGGCTGCTGCACGGCCAGCGCCGTGCCGACCAGATTGTACCCGACGACGACTGCAATCAACAGGTTGGCGAGCCACCTTGACCACCTGGCGCTCACCCTTTCCCGCAAGTGGTCGAGCCACATCGCCGTGAAGATCGACAGCGGCAAATACAGGGGCACGAAATATCGGCCCGACGGATCGCCGCCGAAGGGCGTCAACAGATACGTCAGGAGCAGCACGCCGATCATGCCCCACAGCAGGCGAGGCCCACGCCGCGTGGCGTGCACGAACGCCCCCGCGTAGATCGCGACGACGGCAAGCCCGGCAACCGGCATGACGAGATCCGGCGACCATGGGTAGCGCAGCCCGAGCCACGCCGTCGCGCCGAACACGAAGAAATCGACCAGGCGCACGCCGAGGCTTTCCAGAATCGTCGGCGCAGCGACGGTGTTCGCGATGGCCGAGCCGGCCAGCTCACCCAGGAGCGCGCCGCCGAACTGCCCGATCGACGCCCACCACGGCAGGCTGCCGGCGGCGAATCCGGCAATGGCGATCAGGTATCCGCGCCATGCACTCCAGCGGCCCCGATAGAGCAGCCAGAGCGACAATGGTATGAGATAGACCAGAATCAGCCCGAAGGTCCAGAACGCGAAACCCGCGCACAAACCGAACAGCCCCCAGCGGAGCAGGCGCGCCCGGTTGGCTGGCGCGGATTCGATTGCGTACGCGATCAAGATGAGTAAATTGCCCAGCAGTAGCGTCTC
>DASSFZ010000548.1:0-6067 GCA_035693785.1 Anaerolineae bacterium
CGGTCATGCGCCCGTCGTCCAGGATTTGCAGCAGCGAGTTCCACACCTCGGGATGCGCCTTTTCGATCTCGTCGAACAGCACGACCTGGTAGGGGCGCCGGCGCACCGCTTCGGTCAACTGGCCGCCTTCCTCGTAGCCGACGTAACCCGGCGGCGCGCCGAACAGGCGAGACACGGTGTGCTGCTCGCGGTATTCGCTCATGTCGATGCGCACGAGCGCGTCAGGGTCGTCGAACATGAACCAGGCGAGCGCCTTCGCCATTTCGGTCTTGCCGACGCCCGACGAGCCGAGGAAGATGAACGAGCCAATCGGCCGGCGCGGGTCCTTGAGGCCGGATCGGGCGCGGCGGATGGCGTCGCTCAGCGCTGCGATCGCCTCGCCCTGGCCGATAATCCGCTCGTGCAGCCGCTCTTCCATGTGCAGCAGCTTCTCGGCCTCGGTCTCCATCATTTGCGCGACGGGTATTCCGGTGATCTGCGCCACGACCGAGGCGATGTCGTCTTCGTCCACGACTTCGTCGATGTTCTTCTCGCGCCGCCACATCTCCGCTTTCCGGCTGAATTCGTCTTCCAGGCGCAAGCGCCTGGTCTTCAGATCGGCGGCGCGGGCGTAATCGCGCGTCGCGCCGGCGGCTTCTTCTTCTGCGAGGGTCCGATCGATCTGCCCCTTCAGCTCCTTCAGATCGGGCGGCAGGGTGTACAGCGCCACGCGCAGCTTGGCCGCCGCCTCGTCGACCAAATCGATGGCCTTGTCGGGCAAGTGCCGCTCTGTGACATAGCGCTGGCTGAGCTTGGCCGCCGCCACCAGCGCCTCGTCCGAGATGCGCACCTTGTGATGCGCCTCGTAGCGATCGCGCAGGCCGTGCAGCATCTCGATCGACTCGTCGACGGTCGGCTCATCCACGTACACCGGGGCGAAGCGGCGCTCCAACGCCGGATCCTTTTCGATGTGCTTGCGATACTCGTCGAGCGTCGTCGCGCCGACGCACTGCAGCTCGCCGCGCGCCAGCGCCGGCTTGAGCATGCTCGACGCGTCGAGGGCACCCGACGCGGCGCCCGCGCCGACGACGGTGTGCAGCTCGTCGATGAACAGGATGATCTCGCCCTGCGCACGCTGGATTTCTTCGACGGCTGCCTTGAGCCGCTCTTCGAACTCGCCCCGGAAGCGCGAGCCGGCGACCATCGCGCCCAGGTCGAGCGCGACGACGCGCTTGCCCATCAGGATTTCCGGCACGTCGTTGATCGCGATCTTCTGCGCCAGCCCTTCGACGATGGCCGTTTTGCCGACGCCCGCCTCGCCGATCAGCACCGGGTTATTCTTGGTGCGGCGCGACAGCACCTGGATGACGCGCAAGATTTCGTTGTCGCGCCCGATGACCGGATCGAGCTTGCTCTCTTTCGCCAGCTTGGTCATGTCACGGCTGTATTTCTCCAGCGTGCGATAGCGCGACTCTGCGCCGGGATCGGTCACGCGCTGGCCGCCACGGATCTCTTTCACCACATCGTTGACCCGATCCCTCGTCACACCCGATTCGGCCAGGATGCGCGCCGCCGCCGTGTTGCGCTCGCTGAGGATGGCCAGGAAGATGTGCTCGGTCGAGATGTACTCGTCCTTGAAGCGGTTGGCCTCTTCCTGCGCCAGCTCCAGAATGCGCTTGACGCGCGGCGTGATGAAGACCTGGCCGGCGCCGCCGCCGTAGATAGCCGCCTTCGGCGAGTGACGCAGCACCTCGTCGAGACGGCCGCGCATCACGTTGACGTCGACGCCCATCTTGTCAAGAATCTGCGAGACGACGCCCTCCGGCTGCTCGATCAGCGCCAGGAGGATGTGCTCGGTGTCCACCTGATTATGCCCGAAGCGCTGAAGGATTTCGATGCTGCGGTTGGCCGCATCCTGCGCGCGCTCGGTGAATCGATCAAATCGCATCATGTTGGCTTAGCTCCGTATATCGCATATCGCTCATCGCATATCGCTTATCGCTCAGGCGCAGCACAACTACATGACTGGACTCTGGCAAATCACCGGAGTGCAGCCCCTAGGCTGCCATATTTGGGACTTGAGCACGCTAAAGCCTGCACTCCACCTGCCATATCGGGCTGCTGCCCAAGTCCACTCCTGACTATCTGGCTACTTGATGATCCGACTGAATTGTACCACCGATTACCCGCCGCCGCTCCAATTGAGGAGCTTGTGCGGCGTAATTTCGACCAGCACGCTGTACTGGCCGTCCGTCACGATATTCCAGTCGTATTTCCGCTTGAAACCGTCGATCGCACCCTGCGGCCAGTCGGACGCGCCGACGGCGCGCCCGACGCCCTCGAAGATGATCGGCGACGAGCCGTCTTCCAGGGCCAACGCAACCCGATCGTTCCGCGTCATGTTCCGCGCCTTGACGCTGTTCGGATCGATACAGATGTAGACCTTTCCGTCGTGCCAGACAAACCACACCGGCGTGAGGTGCGGGCGGCCATCCGGCCGCACGGTGGCGACCCAGATGTTGCTCTCGGATTGCAGGCGGTGTTCGGCGCGCTGATCGATGCGTTTCATGCTTGGCTCCTGGAGCCAATTATAACCCTCGTCACGCATCACGCTTCACGTTTCACGCCGCCTCTGCCATGCGCTCCTCACTCACGAAGGTCAACCCATCCTCGTTCGCATCGACCGAGACGACGTCCCCTTCTCCGTACACGCCGCTCAGAATCTTCAGCGCCAGAGGGTCTTGCAGCTCACGCTGGATCGTGCGCTTGAGCGGCCGCGCGCCGTAGACCGGGTCGAACCCCTTGTCGGCGAGCCAATGTTTCGCCCGATCGCTCAACTGCAGATCGATCTTGCGGTCGGCCAAGAGCCGGCGCAGGCTGACCAGTTGAATCTCGACGATGCGCGCCAGATCGTCGCGCGTCAGGTTGTTGAAGATCACGATCTCGTCGACGCGGTTCAGGAACTCCGGTTTGAAGCTCTGCTCCATGGCGGCCATCACACGCCGGCGCATCTCGGCGGGATCGCCGCCGCCCAGCTCCTTGATCCACTGCGAACCGACGTTCGAGGTCATGATCACGAGGGTGTTTTTGAAATCGACCGTGCGGCCATGCCCGTCGGTCAGGCGGCCGTCGTCGAGCAGTTGCAGCAGCGCGTTGAATACCTCGGGATGCGCCTTCTCGATCTCGTCGAACAGCACGACGCTGTATGGCCTGCGGCGGATGGCCTCCGTCAACTGGCCGCCCTCATCGTAGCCGACGTAGCCCGGCGGCGCGCCGATCAGGCGCGAGACGGTGTGCTTCTCCTGGTACTCGCTCATGTCGATGCGCACCATCGCGCTCTCGTCGTCGAACAGGAACGCGGCCAGCGACCGGGCCAGCTCGGTCTTGCCGACGCCGGTCGGGCCGAGGAAGATGAACGAGCCGATCGGCCGGCTGCGATCCTGCAGGCCGGCGCGCGCCCGGCGCACGGCATTCGACACGACGCGGATCGCGTCGTCTTGCCCAACCACGCGCCTGCGCAGCCGGTCTTCCATGTGCAGGAGCTTCTGAACCTCACCTTCGAGCAGGCGGCTCACCGGAATGCCCGTCCACTTGGCGACGACCTCGGCGACGTCTTCCGCCTCGACCTCTTCCTTGAGCATGCGCTGCCCCTTCTGCAGCTCCTTGATACGCGCCTCGCCTTCGGCGAGCTGCTTCTCAAGGTCGCGCAGCGTGCCGAAGCGCAGCCGGGCCGCCGTTTCGAGGTCGGCGCTCCGCTCGGCGACTTCGATCTCGTGCCGCGTCGCTTCGATCTTCTCCTTGATCGCCCGCAGCGAGGTGATCGCGTTTTTCTCCAGTTCCCAATGCGCGCGCAGCGCGCTAGATTCTTCCTTCAGATCCCCCAGTTCCTTCTCGATTTTCTCCAGGCGCTCTCTGCTAGCCTTATCCCGCTCCTTCTTCAGAGCCTCACGCTCGATCTCCAGTTGCATGATCTTGCGGTCGACCTCGTCGAGCGCGGCGGGCTTGGAATCGATCTCCATGCGCAGCCGCGACGCGGCTTCGTCGATCAGGTCGATGGCTTTGTCCGGGAGCTGCCGGTCGGTGATATAGCGGTCGCTCAGCGTCGCCGCCGCGATCACCGCCGAATCCTGGATGCGCACGCCGTGATGCACTTCGTAGCGCTCTTTCAGGCCGCGCAGGATGCTGATCGTCTCTTCGACGCCCGGCTCGTCGACGTACACGGGCTGGAAGCGGCGCTCCAGGGCGGCGTCCTTCTCGACGTGCTTGCGATACTCGTCGAGCGTCGTCGCGCCGATAGTGTGCAGCTCGCCGCGCGCCAGCATCGGCTTGAGCATGTTGCTGGCGTCCATCGCGCCCTCGGCTGCCCCCGCGCCGACGACCGTGTGCAGCTCGTCGATGAAGAGGATCACCCGCGTCGAATCGGCGACTTCCTTGAGCACGGCCTTCAGGCGCTCCTCGAACTCGCCGCGATACTTCGCGCCCGCCACGAGCGCTCCCATGTCGAGCGCGACGATGCGCTTGTCCTTCAGCCCTTCCGGCACGTCGCCGCGCACGATGCGCTGCGCCAGTCCCTCGGCGATGGCGGTCTTGCCGACGCCCGCCTCGCCGACGAGCACCGGGTTGTTCTTCGTGCGCCGCGAGAGGATCTGAATCACGCGGCGGATTTCGTCGTCACGGCCGATGACCGGGTCGAGCTTGCCCTGGCGCGCCAACTGCGTGAGATCGCGCCCGTACTTTTCGAGCGCCTGGTAGGTGGACTCGGGATGCTGCGACGTGACGCGCGTCGATCCGCGCACCGAGACGAGCGCCTGCAGAATCGCCTGCGCGCTGACGCCGCGCGCGTTCAGCATGCTGCCGAGCGCCGTGCGCGATCGGGCCAGCGCGATCAAGATGTGCTCGGTGCTGACGAAATCGTCGCGCATCGACCTGGCTTCATTCTCTGCGGCGCTGAGCACGTCATTTGCCGCGCGGCTCAGCCCGGCCTGGGTATTCGACCCCGAAACGCGCGGCCTGCCCTGCAGGTCACGCTCGACGATGGCGGCGATTTGCTCGGGGCTTTGTCCGAGCTTCTGGAGCAATTGCGGCGCGACGCCCTCGCCCTGGCGCAGAAGACTCAGCAGCAGGTGCTCGGGTTCGATGGCCTGGTGGCCGAATTCCTCCGCGAGCCTCTGCGATCCAAGAACGGCTTCTTGCGCTTTTTCGGTAAACTTGTTCAGATTCATCACCTGCCTCCAATCCAAAAATATAGACAATAAAACGTGAGGTACTGGACCTTGCGAAGGTTGATGGGCCTTCGCAAGGGTTCTAAGACAAGTGCCAGCCAAATTGTATCTGGCTGGCACTAGAGATGTATTGGAGCAGTATTAGATTTGTGCTGGAGGCTCTGATCACAACGAGGGCGATCGGAACCCGGTCGCCCATTACGTTTTACGTATCACGCTTCACGTTCTTCTTCCGCCCGCGCACGACGATCACACCCACGATCACCGCCGGCACGGCGAATGGCCCGACCACGACGACGACCCAGATCAGCATGTCACCCAGCGCGCGCAGAATGTTGCCCAGTGTGCCGGTCGCAGCCTCGACCGTCTTCCCCGGCATCCAGGCCACGGGTGTGGGTGTCGGCGTCGGCGTAGGCGTCGGGCGCTGCGGCTCGAGGTTCACGACGATGGTTGAGAACGCGGCGCGATCTTTCAGGTAGTTCATGCGACCCTTGATCTGCTCGATCTCGTTCTCCACCTCGGTCAGGCGGGCATTCACCTGCAGCGCTTCTTCGACGGTCTTGGTCTGATCCAGGAACTCGCGGATGCGCGCGGCCGTGGCTTCGAGGTTCGTCAGGCGCGACTGCAAATCGACGTACTCCTCGCTCACGTCCTGGCCTGATGCGGTGTCGCTCAGCACTGTGGCGGCGATGGCTCGCAGTTGGCGCTGCACGGCCTCGAACTGATCGACCGGCACACCCATCGTCAGCGTGGCAAATTTGAACTCGCCGTCGAACCACGTCCGGCTGCTCACGATGTAGCCGCCGCTGTTGACGGCGATGTCGGTCACCTGGTCGATCGCGCGATCCGTGTTGGCGACGAGCAGG
>DASSFZ010000549.1:0-3242 GCA_035693785.1 Anaerolineae bacterium
CGTTCTTCGTCGGTCAGGTTTAGACGCAGGGGCGTCAGCGAGATATAGCCGTGCTCCACGGCCCAGCGGTCGGTGCCTTCCTCCGGCTCGATCAGCGGCGTCGCGGCGAACCAATAATGCCGCCGGCCCATAGGGTCCTCACCCTCTACGATCTTGCCGCTGTAGGCGCGCACGGACTGGCGCGCCCAGCGAATGCCACGCGGCTCGAGCGGGAAATTCACGTTGACGAGAAACGGCTCGTGCAGGTCGAGCAGCAGACGGATCACCTGTTCCGCGTAGGGCTGCAGGGCGGCGAAGTTCGGCTCGTGCCTGTCCAGCATCACGCTGAACGCCGCCGCCGGAATACCGAATAGCCGAGCCTGCCTGGCCGCCGCCACCGTTCCTGAGTGCCAGGTATCGTGCCCCAGGTTGCTGCCCAGATTGATCCCTGACAGCACCAGATCGGCCCCGTCCCCCTCATATAGCCCCAGCGCTACACAGTCTGCCGGCGTGCCGTTTACGCGATAGGCTTCAAAGCCGCCCACTTGCGCCGCATGATAGCGCAGCGGGCGCATGATCGTGATAGCGTGCCCCATGGCGGACTGCTCGACGTCCGGAGCCACCACGCGCACCTCCCCGAAACGCGAAGCGACTTCCGCCAGTGCCAGGAGGCCGGGGCTGTAGATGCCGTCGTCGTTCGTCACCAGGATGCGCATGGTATATCGTCACACACGGTAATCACGTATCCAAAATGCACGCGGCCCATATACGTCATCACGTCCTTCGAAGACTGCCCCCGGATGTCGATGCCGATCTCGTCCATGACACGTATAGTATACGGGTTAATGCCTTTTGGTTCAAGTCCCGCGCTGTGCACCTCGAAGCGATCCCCGGCATGCTTGCGCAGCAGGGCCTCGGCCATCTGGCTGCGCGCCGAATTGCCTGTGCACAGGAACAGCACGCGAGGTCGGCTCGTCATTCAATCGTCTCCGTTGCGGCCCTCAGGCGCCGCAGGCGGTCGGCCATGATGCGCATGACCTGGATGGCGAAGAAGGGTATCAGCTCCCGCATTAGCCGAACCGCCCGCTCACATAGTCCTCGGTGCGCTGCTCCTTCGGCGTGGTGAAGATCATTTTCGTCACATCGTACTCCACCAGGTGACCCGCGCGATCCTCATCCATGTTGAAGAAGGCCGTGTAATCCGACACGCGGGCGGCCTGCTGCATGTTGTGGGTGACGATGATAATCGTATAGTCCTCCACCAGCTCACGCATCAGGTCTTCGATCTTGAGCGTCGCGATCGGATCGAGCGATGAGCACGGCTCGTCCATCAGGATGATTTCCGGCCGCGTGGCGATGGCCCGCGCGATGCACAGGCGCTGCTGCTGTCCGCCCGACAGCGACAGGCCGCTCTGCTTGAGTTTGTCTTTCACCTCGTCCCACAGCGCCGCCGCGCGCAGCGAGCGCTCGACCAGCTCGTCGGCGCTGCCCCGATAGCCGTTGATGCGCGCGCCCCACAGCACGTTGTCGTAGATCGATTTGGGGAACGGGTTCGGCTTCTGGAAGACCATGCCGATGCGGCGGCGCACTTCCACCGGATCGACCTCGGGTGCGTACAGGTTGCGCCCGTGAAAGAGCACGTCCCCTTGCACGCGCGCCGAGGGAATCAGATCGTTCATGCGGTTGAAGGCGCGCAGCACGGTGCTTTTCCCGCAGCCCGACGGCCCGATCAACGCCGTGATCTTCCGAGGATGGATGTGCAGGTCGACGTCTCTTACGGCGCGGAAGGCGCCGTAGTACACGGACATGCTGCGCGCTTCAATGGCATACGCGCCGTCGTAGGCTGTCTCCATCGCTTCGGCCTCACGCGCCGCGGCGCGCTCCCTCAGGTTAGCCACGATTCCCGTTGCGCTCATGACACTCTCCTCTGACTGAATCGATTCCGCATAATGATCGCCGCCGCGTTCAACGTCAAGAGCAGGATGAGCAGGACCAGGATGGCCGCCGCCGCCAGGTTGCGAAACTCGTCCTGCGGGCGCGACGTCCACTGGTAGATCTGGATCGGCAGCGTGGTAAATTTCGAGAACGGCCCGCTCGGGTCGACGGTGATGAAGGTCGACGCGCCGATGACGATCAGCGGGGCCGTCTCGCCGATGGCGCGCGAGATCGCCAAGATGGTGCCGGTCAGGATGCCGGGCATGGCATTGGGCAGGACGTGATTCCACACCGTCTGCCAGCGGGTAGCGCCCAGCCCGAAGCTGGCCTGGCGCAGCGAGCGCGGGACGGCCCGCATCGCCTCTTGCGCGTTGATGATGATCAGCGGCAGCACCAGCAGCGAGAGCGTCAGCGCCGCCGAGAGAATGGTGCGCCCATTCTGTGACGTCTCGCCGCCGCCTGCGGCGCCGAAAGCCACGCCGCTGGTGACCGGCTCCAGCAGGCGCACGAAAATCGCCAGGCCCAGCATGCCGTAAATGATGGACGGCACGCCCGCCAGGTTGTTGACGTTGGCCTGGATCAGACGGTTGAGCCGGTTGTCGGCGGCATACTCTTCCAGGTAGATCGCCGCGCCCACGCCGATCGGGAACGACACGAGGAGGGTGACGAGAATCGTCAGCAGCGAGCCGAGGATCGCCGTGCGCGCGCCGGCCGTCTCGGGTTCCGGCGACTGTGGATTGGCGAGGAACTCCGCGCTGACCCAGCTACGGAACTCGAGCGTCGCGTTGGGAATGGCCGCCGTCTGCGTCTCGATCGCATCGCGATTGAGCAGCGACTCGAACAGCCCCCAGGTCTTGACGATCTTCGGCTGGACGACACGCTCATTCACCAGCGCGAGCACCTCCTCTTGCGTGCGCTCCTCGAACGGCTTCTCGGTGTTGTAGCGGCGGAACAGGCCGGCCGAGACGCTGGCGCGGAAGATCTCGGTGAGCGTCTCCTTGGGCAGATCGGCCAGCGTAGTGTCTGCCGATGCCCCGACTGACTGAAGAAGCGTCTCCGGATCGATTTCGTTCTGATAGGCCACGTAGCCAAAGGCGTCGTTGACGATCTTGACCAGCAGTGTCAACAGAGCGACGACGCACACCATGGTCGCCGCCAGGAAGATGAGCTGCCAAATGCTCGCCGAGCGGTTGCGGCTGCTGAGGTTTTGCTCGAACTCCTCGCCCGGCTTGACGCGATAGTCCACGCTCATTCGTACACCTCGCGGAAGCGTCGCACGACCGCGCGGCTGATGATGTTCAGCACGAAGGTGATGACGAACAGGAACA
>DASSFZ010000550.1:0-14986 GCA_035693785.1 Anaerolineae bacterium
GGGATTGGCGCACTCAAATGAGGGAACGAGACGTGGAGCTGTTCGAGGCGCTCGCCGGGGATTTATTGACTGCCCTTGGCTATGAGCGGGGCGTCACCACCATCTCACAAGATGTCATAGCGGTTGCCGAGCGGTGTCGCCAGTGGTGGGAGTCGGCGATAGCGCGACGGGAGGGGAGCGCCGGCCAGCCGTTGGAGCCTGTTGTGCATCGAGTAGAAAACAACACATTCAGCGGTACAAGAATCCGATCGACCGCGCCACCGAGGAGAGCATCTGCGCTATCATCTGATAGCGTGGATCTCGCGAGGCGCGATCCCGCTCTTCCGGGGCTAGCTACCGTGCTTGACCCGGAGGCCTTTGTCGGTGCTCTGCGGCGGTCATTGCCCGACGCCGATTTGGGGGCAGCCCGCATCACCTACGTGAAGTACAAACCCGGGACGGTTTGCCTCGTCGGCTACCGGCTGACAGTGGCCGGGACGGTCGTTGATGTTTACGCCAAAGCCTACGGGGTCACCGCTTCGGAGAAGCTGCAAAAGGCGCTTGAACAGCCCGGCGAGCCTGGAGCGCTGGGCCGGGGGCGCATTCCCCTGGATGATTGTCAGATCGTCGTGTCCGCTTTCCCGAATGATGCCAAGGTGAGGGCGCTCCCCTCCCTGAGGGGTGCCGAGACCCGACTTCGCCTGCTGCGCAAGCTTTTTCCCGATCGCCCCAGCCTCTGGGTGGGCACGCTGCAACGCCTGGTGTATAAGCCCGAGCGGCGGTATGTTGCCCGGCTGGTGACCGAGGATGGAGCCCAGGCCGTGCTGAAACTCTACACCCAGCCGGGTTATGAGCTGGTGCAACGCCGCCGGAAACCCTACGAATCGCGTCCGCCGCTCCGGCTCGCGTCACGGATCGGCAAGTCTGACCGTCACACTGCCCTGGCGTTTGAATGGCTGCCCGGCCGCTTATTGAGCGAGGCGATCTTGGATCCCCAGTTCGACGACCATGCCCTGGCAACGGTCGGCGCCGCCATCGCCCAGCTTCACGCACAGATTCCTGCCGGATTGCCGCACCTGACGCGTGAAACAGAGGCGAGCACGCTGCTCGCCGAGGCGTCTATGCTCGGCCTGATCTGCCCTCCCCTCGCCCGGCTGGCCGAGACCTTGGCCTACCGGATTGCTGCTCATCTGGTAAAGAGATCGGCTATTTACAGTCTCATCCACGGGGACTTTCACGCGTGGCAAGTGCTGCTCAATGGCGACACAGCGGCTATCCTCGATCTCGATCGAGCCGTCTGTGCCGACCCCATGATCGACCTGGGGCTGTTCGCGGCCCATCTCGAGCACGAGGTCATGCGCGGCAATCTCCCCGCCAACCGGGTAGAACCGCTGGTGCAGGCCCTGCTGGCAGGCTACGCGGCGGTCACCCGTCAGCCCGTTGCGGATGACGAAATCCAACTGTACACCGCCGTGGAATTGCTCCGGCTTGCACCGCGCTTTTTCCGCTACCACGAATCCGATTGGCCCGAGCGGATCGCGGCCAGCCTTGACCGAGTTGAGACGATCCTTGCTCCGATCCCTGTGCCTTAGCGCACCATGAACTAGTCCTTTGAAGATGACCGAAGCGCTGAGAATCTTTGTGACCGACCCGTTCGGCGTTGCGGACGACCCGGCCATGCCCTTTCTCACCCAGGTCCTCGACCCTCTCACGGTGCAGCGTCGATTTGAAGATTGCCTGCCATCCCTGACGGCAGGAAACAAGCCGTTCCAGCTACGTGCGATCCGTGTGCTGCGGCACAAGCCCGGACGGCGCTGCCTGATAGAGTACGACATCGAGAGGAGAGGAGCCGAGGCGATCACCCTGATCGGCAAGGTGCGGGCGCGAGGACCGGATCATACAACCTGCCATCTGATCGAGTCGCTCTGGAACGCTGGTTTTGGAGCAGATAGCCCAGATGGGATTAGCGTACCCGAGCCAGTTGGGATCATTCCGGAATTCCAGATGTGGCTCCAATACAAGGTACCAGGTGTAAGCGCGACCCGGCTACTGACAGAATCGGGCGGGACAGGGCTGGCACGACGGATCGCGGAGGCGATCCATAAACTCCACCAAACGGGAATCCCATCCACCCGCCGCCACACCATGGCAGATGAACTGAGAATTCTGCATGAGCGCCTGTCGCTCGTCGCTCGGATGAATCCGCAGTGGGTGAACCGTCTGGAACGAATTCTTGACGCGTGCGACCGGCTCGGCGCAACGACTCCAGAGCCGACATTTCGGGGAATCCATCGGGATTTTTACGCAGACCACGTCGTCGTGGACGGGCCTCGTCTGTACCTCGTCGATTTCGATTTGTACTGCGGGGGGGACCCCGGACTGGACATTGGCAACTTCGTGGCGCACCTCACGGAACAGAGTCTGCGCACCCTGGGCAATCCAATGGCACTACGAAATAGGGAACAGGCGCTGGAAGAAAGGTTGGTGGAGCTTGCCGGCGAGGCAACTCGCGTCGGCGTAAGGGCTTACACCATCCTCACACTGGTGCGTCACATCTACTTGAGCACACAGTTCACCGAACGCCGCCCATTCACCGAGTGCCTGCTGCAGATGTGTGAGCAGCGTCTTGGCTGCCCTAATTCAACCCTTGATTGTGATGCGCTTTTCGACACCGAAAGCCGCCTGCTTCAGCAGCGTGCGTGACCAGACCTGGGTTAAGCATCTGGCAACGCATGTACCCCGATTTGTACCCGCCACCTGTATCGCGATACATGGACTCCCCGGCCGCTTCGGTTTATACTTGAGACGCCATAGCCAGGCAACTGAATCATGAAGCGAGTCCGTCGCGCGGCCAGCGAACGGCATCGAATCGTACAGCCGCTCAGCCGCGTCGGAGATGGGCCAATACGGCATCACGGTCAACATCGTCGCCCCCGGCCCGATCCAGACCGGTTACATCACACCTGAGGACGAATCGGGCATAGCGGCCTAGACACCGCTGCGCCGTGCCGGCCAGCCGGAGGACGTGGCAGATGTCATCGTCTTTCTGGCTTCTGCGCAGGCGCGTTGGCGGACCGGGCAACTGGTGTATGTCGGCATTGGCTGGCGAATGCACCAGTGAATGGGTGATGCTCTATGTCTCGCTACCCTGTGTACCTGGAGATCGCCGACGGTGGCCTCTGCATGGCTCATGTCATTGACCTGCCCGGCTGCATCGTTCGCGCACCGAGCCGCGACGCCGCATGGCGACAGTTACCCGACGCCATTCGCGACTACCACGCCTGGCTGCGCCACCACGGTGAACCGGCTCTGCCCGAAGACGAATCGATCGAGATCGCGATCGCCGGCGAGAGCATCGGCTTTGGCCCCTTCGACCCGGGGGATGCCGCCGCGCTTTTCCCGCCCGACCGTGAGCCTCTCACCTCGGAAGAAATGGAGCGTCACTTCCGCCTCATGACGTACAGCCGCGCCGATCTGCTGGCCCTCGTGCGTGACCCTTCGACACTCCCCCCTTCGGGGGTCGCAGGGCAGATTCTGTCTGATGAGGCGCTGGACTGGCAGCCCGATCCCCAATCCTTCACTATCCGCCGTGTGCTGCGCCACATCGGCAATGCTGAGGAGTGGTACGTCTCTCGCCTGGTGCCGCCCGAGACCTTGCCATCCGAGTGGGAGCACGATGAGAATTTGCCTATCCTCGAGTTCCTGGCGATGGAACGCAGCACGGCGATAGCACGGCTACGACGATTAACCGAAGAAGAACGATCGCGTATCTTTTATCCTACCCGCTGGACGCAGCATCCCGACGAGCCGTGGACCGCGCGTAAGGCGCTGCGCCGGTTCCTGGAACACGAGCGGGAGCATGCCGCACAGGTGCAGGCGATTCTGGCCGCCTGGCATCTGCGGTCAGTCAGTGAGCCGAAATCCCGGCAAGGTTCGGACGTCAATCATGAAAGCGTACCGCATAACGAGTAGACAGGACGCAGAGAAGGCTTACCCCTGCGCAACGGAAAGCCCGTCCCCTTTCTGGGCAGACGGATTGCCTCTTTCCAGAACCTGGTTCGCGGATAACCTGGGGCAGCACGTGGAAGGCTTTCACCTGGAAGATGACGCCGGTCAGGTGATCGGCCATATCTACTGGGCGCCCTCAGACAAGGCGCTGGTGCCCTATCGGATTGAAGACAGGGTCGCCTTCATCTACTGCGAGTGGGTGCAGCGCCAACACCGAGGGCGAGGCGGTCTGCGGATGCTCTTTGATGCGTTTGTCGATTTTCTGCGGGCTGATGGTTACAAAGGCATCCTGGTCGATGGCACGGACTATGAAGACTGCATGCACCAGCGCCACTTCGCCAGGCGCGGCTTCCGGGTAATCCGCGATACTGGCGCAGGCAGGTTGATGTATCTGCCCTTGAGCCAGGAGAGTGTCCAGGTGGAGCCCCTGTCATCTCGCATCACGCGCGAAGGAACCGCGCCGGTCGAGGTGCGCATTATCGGGTCGCGCTTCTGCCCCGTGGGCGCGTCGGCAGTGTTGGCGCTTCGGAAGGCGGCCAGCGAGTTCGGTGATCGAGTGACGGTGAAAGAGATGCCGGCAGGCGCCGACGCGCTTGACCGATATGGCGTGGCCGACGGGATTTTCATCAACGGCCAGGTCAGGTTCTTTGGGCCGGTCACCGAAGAGCAGGTGCGCCAGGCCATTCGCGAGGCAATCGCGTCGGTGTGAGCCGACGACAGGGGGATTCCTCTTATGGACAACCACACACTTTGGAATCTGGCCGGTGAGGCCGAGGACGCGACTGTCGCTCATTACGAACCAGTCTTCAATCGCTTCAGCGCCGACAGCGGATTGGACGATCCCACCATCGGCTTGCTGCTGGCAGCCGTCACCTTCGTACCAGAGACGACGAGCGCGGCCCGATTGCTTGTGCGCGGCCCGTACACCGCCGCCGAGACTTATCTGGCCCGACTGGCCGCCGTAACTGAAAAGGGCTACATGACTGAGGTATCGCCGGGCGAATACCGCTTGAATGACCTCGGTCGGGCTGAGGTTCAACGGCTCATCGAGGAAGCACGCACGGTCATGGCCCAGGTTGATCCACTGCCTCTGGCCGACTCACAACGGCTGGCGATCCTGCTCGACCAGATAGTGCAAGCCAGCCTGAACACACCACCCCCGCCCGATACCTGGTCTATTCGCCTGAGTTTCAAGCTCATGCCGGCCACCAGTCCGCCGCTGCCCTACATCGAGCAGGCGGTCTCGTGCTTGAGCGGCTACCGCGACGATGCTCATCTGGCGGCCTGGCACCCAGGCGGCCTGAGCGCCGCCGCGCTGGAAACGCTCACGGTGTTCTGGCGTGGCGAAGCAGACTCGCTGGCGGCAGTGTGCCAACGACTGAGTCGACGCGGTCACTCGCCTGACGTTTATGCAGAGGCACTGAGAGAGTTGCGCACACGCGGCTTCGTCAAAGGGCCGGAGGTGGCGCCGCGCCTGACCGAAGCGGGACGGGCCTTCCGTGAGCAGGTGGAACGCGACACCGACCGCTATTTCTTCGCGCCGTGGGCCTGTCTGGACGAGGCGCAGCGCGTCGAGCTGGCCGAATTGCTGACTCGCCTGCGTGGTGGGTTGCGGGAAAGCCGTGCATGACCCACGATCGACACGGGTTTTTCTTTGCGATTGTCGCGATGCTGGCGGCTTGTGCACCGACGACAGGAGCAGATATGACGATCAGGCCTGCATCCACTCCGTCACTACACATCAGCATGACTGGCACTCCTCTGCCTCAAGCGATTGCACTGCCGACTCCTCAACTGAAGGGCAGGCTCACGCTCGAAGAGGCGCTGGCCTTGCGGCGGTCGGTGCGCGACTTTTCGGACACCCCGCTCACACTGGCGGAGTTGGGGCAACTGCTGTGGGCAGGACAGGGCGTCACTCACCCGGCCGGCCTACGCACCGCTCCCTCGGCCGGCGCGCTGTATCCGCTGGAAGTCTACGCGGTGATGCGCGAGGGTGTATATCATTACGAACCGGAGACGCATCGCCTGACTGTACAGATTCAAGGCGATGTGCGGCAGGCGTTGCACGAGGCGGCGCTGCGGCAAGAGGCGGTGTTGAACGCGCCGGCGGTGATCGTGATCGCGGCGGTGTACGCGCGCACGACGCAGAAGTACGGCGAGGAACGCAGCCCGCGCTACGTCCATCTGGAGGCGGGTCATGCCGCGCAGAACGTCCTGCTGCAGGCGGTCGCGCTCGATCTCGGCGCAGTGCCGATCGGCGCGTTCTGGGATGATCAAGTGAAGCAGGTTCTGGCGCTGCCGCCTGACCAGCAACCGCTGTATTTAATACCGGTGGGACATCCCAGGTAGCGGGGCGCGGCTGCTGGCGAAACGCCTGCTCAAGTGAGGAGCACCGTGAGTCTCGTTCCTGGTACAGACATCTTCCTCAAGCGTTCCGGGTTGTCCTCCCCGGCAAACAGCCTGCTGCTGACGCTCGTGATCGCCGGTGTTGCTCTCGCCGCAAGAGAATTCTTTCAGGTGTTTGATGGACTATTCGTCGGCTCGACGCTGATCAGCCAGGGCATTGTCATGTGGCTGGGGTTGGTCATCGTCGCGCAGATGATTGTGCGTCGTGACTCTCTCAAAGCTCGTTGGGACGAACGCGCGTTTTCGATCGCCTTTCGCTGGTGCGCGATTCCGGGCCTGACGCTCGTCGCGATGGGGATAGCCCATTTCGCATGGATTGAAGGCGCACGCATCCTGCCGCGCGAGATCGCACTGATCCCGTTCGTGTATCTGCTCGTCACCGGCATCGTGCTGTGGCTGCGCGCGTTGATGGTCTTCGGCATGGATAATCTGTCGCTGATGTACGTCTACTTTTCAAGTGAAAGCCGATTGGTGAACTCGAATGTTTATGGCGTGCTGAGGCATCCGATTTATTCAGCCGTGATCCGCATCGCGTTCGCGCTCATTCTCTGGAATGGCAGCGGGTTCGCGTTGTTCGCCGGCGTCTTCGTGCCGCTCAGCATGACGGCCTGGTTGCGTTGGGTCGAAGAGCCGGAGCTGATCGAGCGGTTCGGTGAGAGCTATCGCGCATATCGGGCGCGGGTGCCGGCGTTCTTCAACTTGAATCCCCAAACGTGGCCGGTGCTGTGGAGGTTCCTGGTGACCGGCAAGTGAGTGGTGAAGAGGAAGCACGAGGGTGTCGAGTGGCTGGAGCAGCTCGTCCGGGACTGCTAGCTCTCACGGTTCATCGTTGTGAAATCCAAGAAGAGGAACGCTCTGCGTTCTCAGCTCGCTTCGCAGTCTGCGGTGAGAACTCGCTCAGAGTGCTTGACGCCTGACGCCCTTTCGTAACGTCGAAGGAATTCCTCTGCCGACATCCATACCTCGCTGCGGCGCAGCCGGAGCAGACGCCGCTGTCGCAGGCTGGCTGTGTTGAAGGTCCAGATCAGCATCCACGTATAGAAGTTCTCCCAGAACTCGCCGAAGCGTCCCAGCGGAGTATGGTACGGCAAAACCGTGAAGCCTAATCGCCGCATGAGACTCTTTCCGCCGGAAGGGTCGCCGACCGTGAGCAGCACCGTGACACCACCCACAGCCTGCGCGTTCAGCAAGCGCGGATCGTGTCGAATATGGACGGCCACAGCCTGAAACGAATCGATCAACATGCGATGCACCCGTCGCGCCCAGGCGATGTCGGGACCTTCATCCGGAATGCGTGGAATGTGTTCATTCCACAGATGCAATTCCACGACCGGCGCGCCCGCACCGACCTCACCGTCAGGCAGAGGCAGGACATGAGGTGCGCGTGACATGCGCAGCCGGAAAAGGCAGTTCGGCGCCGCGCAGAATTCGTACACGTCGTAGATGCAGCGCAGCAGTCGATCAAGTCCTTGAATGAGCGCACGCATGGTCTGCTCCGACCAGGTGCTCATGTTACAGCCGTGCCGCCACGCGAGCCACCACGCAGGTGTCCCGCTTCAGAACCGACCGTGCCTGGCGACACAGGATGCATCCGGCCCTCGTGCACCAACACGAACTCCTCGCCACGCCAGATCACGCGCCGGCCAAAGCCGCCAGCAAGCCACACCAGCGCGCTCAGCATGTCACGCACCGGCAGGGGCCTGGCTCGCCGGAAGAAGTCATAGACCAGGCACAGGGCGACCAGCCAATACACCCAACTGCAAATGATCAGCAGTACGAGCAAGCCTTGCAACATCTCACTTCACCTTATGGCTCGTGTCATCTGGCGGATGAAGAGGCGCCGATGAACCTTGCGTTGCAGCGTGCAGCGCCGGATAGGTAGTCAAGCGCAGACCGCGCTCCTGGATCACCTGCCGCACGGCCGGGCTGAGGAGCGTCGCTAGATCGCCGGCGTTGGGGCCGAGAGTCTCACTCCCAGATCCTGTAGTTGGATGAAAATAGAGTTCGGCCGTCGGCACACTCAGGCGGCGCAGAACTTGTATCACGTAGTCTTCTCGCATCTAGCCGGTCCGCATCAAACCATACACCCGATGTGCCACGATCGGGCGATGGTTTCGCAGGCGGCTCACACACCAACGGCACAACAGACGGAAGACGATGGCCCACATGATCTTCGTTGCGGCCCGCTGCCGATTATGTCGCAAGGCCAGCCAGAGTTCGTCCCGAGGCAGACGAACGCCCCGCGCGCCAAACTTCACGGCCAGCGGCAGCATCAGGTCGAACACAATCGGGTGCGGGTGCAGGTGCAGGTGGCTATCGACATGCGAGAGCGGCAGCCCCGTGGTCGTGAACCGTTCGAACTGGGCAGCCAATTCTCGCGTCAGCTCCGCACGAGCCATGCGGCTAAAGTAGTAGCGCAAGCCGATGCGAATCGGGTCGTTGGAAAAATGGCCGTCGCCATCGACCAGGTGGGGTATCTCGCCGGGTGACAAGACAGAGCGCCCATTTGCCACCACGACGTGCAGTCCGACGGCCAGCGTCGGCGTTTCCCGAGCCAACGTTATCGCCTCCTCGACGGCGTCCCCGGTCACCATCAGGCTGGCGCTGGTGAGCACGCCCTCGTGGTGGGCACGTATCACGGCTGTGTTGATGCCGGTCGAGCGACCAAAGTCATCGGCGTTTAGAATGATCCACATCTAGTTGAGTTTCCAACTCGGCCACACGAACCTCGCGCGGATCGGGCGTCAGTTTCAAAGCGTTTTTCCGGGTTGATCATCTCATCCTAATGTAGATCACTCGCCGCCGCTTGTCTATTGTCAAATGGATGCTCTTTTCCGGCTCTTTGGCACAGGTGGACGGTGTCGAGCCAAGTTGAACGCTAAACCAGTACGTATTTTGAATGCCGCTAACCTCAGAGTGCCGCTTGAATCAGGGGCCGGGCGGTGGGGCGCGCGTCGCCGGGGCAGTAGTGAGCTGGGCCTGCCGCCCCGTTGCGGGAGCGGATCACGACTGTCGTATCCAAGGTGGGGCGACATCCTGTATCAGTTCTTGACCGAGACGCTCACGCTGTCAGTGCTGGGCGGCGTGATCGGCATCCTGGCTAGCGCGGGCGTCTCGGCGCTGGTGAATGCGTCGGGGTTGATCGATACGGTGGTGTCGATGGAATCCATCGTGCTGGCCTTCGGTTTTTCGGCGGCGGTGGGTGTGTTCTTCGGCATGTGCCCGGCCAATTACGGATAGGCTCCAAGTTGATCCAGTGCGAAGCAGTGACTTGCGCTGCGCGCGCCAGACCGCGGAGATTATCGGCGAGACACTGGGGCTCGAGGTAGAACTGGAACCGCGCCTGCGCGAAGTGAATCTCGGCAAATGGCAGGGTTTGTATTCCGATGAGATTCGCGCGCGCTGGCCCGAGGAGATGAGACTCTGGTTGGAGCAGCCCCTGGCGACACGCCCGCCCGACGGCGAGTCGATCCACGAACTGGCCGATCGCGTTTTGGCTGCCGTGAATGAACTCGCCGCGCGCTGCGCAGACCAACGCGTCGGTCTCGTCACACACGAACTGCCGATCGCCATCATCGTCACTCGCGTGGACGGTATTCCGCTCGATCAGTTACGGGCGCACATGCCGCCCAACGCGGCGTGGCGCGAAATGGCGTGGACGCGCGCCACTTAAGTGAAAGAATAATGGACTACCAGCGCTTATACGATCGACTGGCGCCGTTCTACGCGCCTGCGATGCGGCTGCTTCCCATGTGGCTGCGCTACGCTCAGGAGGCGCTGGAGTGGCTGCCGCCCACTGGCGTGATCCTTGAGATCGGTCCTGGGCCGGGCGTGCTGCTGGCGCAGATCGCCACGCGCTACCCGCAGGCCATTGGCTTCGACCTGTCCTCGGGCATGCTGCGACGAGCGCAGCATCGCCTGCGCCGCGTCGGGTTGCCTGCGCGCCTTGTGCGAGGCGACTCGGTCCGCTTGCCGTACGCGGCGCATTGCTTCGACGGCATTGTATTGACGTTCGTGCTCAGCGCGATTCCCGACGGCTGCGCAGCCATGCACGAGATGTTCCGTGTGCTGCGACCCGGCGGCGTGTTGGCGCTCGTCGATGCGGGCATCCCCAGTGATGGCAACCGGATCGGCCGGGGGTTGGCGCGGGTGTGGACGCTATTCGGCGACTTCATGCGCGACGAAGCCGTACTGATGCGCGAGGTCGGGCTGCGGATCGTTCAGCGGCGCGAGTTCGGCGCGTTCAACGGCATCCGCGTGGTCGTAGGACAGAAACCGGATTGAGGGGCGGCTGAAGCGGGTTCATTTCTTCTTCTTTTTCGCTTTCTTTTTCTGCGCGGCGCGCTTCTTCTTCTCCTTCTTGCTCACCTCGCGACGCTTGCCTGCCGGACGCTGTTTGGGCCGTCCAGGCTCGCGCCGCATTCCGGTCGCCAATAACGGGGCGTCAAGCACGTCCTCCTGTTCGTCTTCGTCCAGGTCAGGCGGATAGAGATCGATCAATGGTCCACGCGCCTCGGAGAGTGCCTGCTCAATCTCCTCGTCCTGCTCGGCGACATCGTCGCGCCACTCGGGCAGCTCCGGCGCCTGAATGCCATTCACTTCGCATAGGACGAGCAGTGCTTCGGACAACAGGTAATCGCCCGGTTCCCACCACTCGTCCAATAGATCGATCGCCGCCAGGTGGCCGATATCCTTCAGCGCCTCGATCTGGTATTCCTCGGCTCCGTCGCTGCTCTCGATCCAGTCTATGAGTTCGCGCGCCGCACGCTCGGTCGGGATCCGCGCCAGCGCGCCGGTAAGATAGATTTGGCGCGAGATGTCGTCGTCGCGCATCCCCTCGGCAAGCGCCTCGACCGCGGCCGGGCCGATGGCGACCAATGCCGTCTCGCAGGCCTCCAGCAGGTAGTCGCCCTGCTCGTCGTCGACGGTCTCGACGAGCAACGGCACGGCCTCGTCGCAACTGCCTGGGAATTTGCGAGCCAATTGCGCGATCGTTTCGACGATCCGGATCGTGCCCCAGCTCCAGCTATCGGGATCGATCATCTCGATCAAGCGCGGCGCGATCGACGGTCCGAGCGCGGCGACCCGTTCGACGATGTCCGGCAGGACGTGCTGGCGATCGTCGCTCAGAATGGCGAGCAGCGTCTCGGTCTGATCGCTGGCTTCTTCCAGCCGCGCCAGGTCGTCACGATCGACGCTCAACTGGCACAGCATGGCGAAGCCCATGACGTTCTCGTCCCGGCGCACCTGCGCTCGAGAGGCCGGGCGCGTCGCGAAGGCTTGCAGTAATGCGAGCGTCATCAACACTTGCCGCCGATAGCCGGGTGGGGACTCGCCGCGCCGCCAGGCCGCTCGCCAGCCGGCAACATCGTCACCGCGCGCTTCGACCAGCCGCTGCGCCTCCGCCGACAGAATGTTGAATACGTCGCTGGAATCCTTCCGGATGGCTTGTCCGAGCAGGTCGAGGCTCTCGCCGCTCAGTCTGGGCAATTGTCCAAGCCATTCGGCGGCGCGTCTGCCCATCGCGTTGAAACCGTGCCTCGCCTCTGCTTTCATCTCCTCGTGGAGCCGATCCACATTGCATGCCGACGCGAACGCGGCCAACATCCGGGTGCGGTATGGCGCGGGCAGCCAGTCGCGATAGCGCTGCACCAGCCGATCAACATCGTCAGGCAACCCTGCCTCAAGCAGCGCATCGGCGACGTGGTGAAGGGCGTGCGCATCGACGGGCAGCGCGTCCAGGATGGACCACAGGGCCTGCCGCGCCTCATCGCCGCCTAGCGCGCCGAGCGCGCCAACATGGCGAATGAACTCGCTATGTTTGAGCTGGAGTGGGTTCGGGCGCAGACGGTCGATGATCAGCGGCAGCGCTTGCCGATACCCCAGCTTGCCCAGCGCCTCGGCATAGTAGCCGGAGCGTTCGTCCGTGCATTGCTTCAAGCGCTCCAGCAAGGCCGGCCCGTAGCGCTGCCTGTCGCCGGTGTCCGCCAGGAAATCGGCTGCGCGCATGACAATGTATGTGTTGTCGTCGTCGAGCAGGTCGACCACGGCATCGGCCGCGCGCTCGGGGAAACGGTTGATCATGAGCGCGAGCGCCCAGCTCCGCACGGGATGATCAGGGTGATGGACGAAGCGCAGTGCGTCGTCGAACGTCCACAGCAACTGTTCCATATGCCCTTCCTGGGGTGAGTGTGTGAGGCAGAACCTGATACAGCTATTGTACTACCGTTTCGCTTATACTCGTCCTGCACTCTGCGCTGCGAGTCGCCATTCGTGCCACGTCTGTGCCAGGTCATCAGCGACGAGCCGTGCGCGCCAAACATGTCAGTATGAAAGCGTGCGTATCGTTACGCCCCGGGCATTCCTACCGGTGTTGTGAGTTCGAGCGAGTCTCTATAGGCGTATCTCTTCGCCGCTTGTGAGCGATTCTCGGATACGTCTGAAAAACGACCGCTTGCGCTGCCCTTCCTTCAGCGCAAACGACTTGCTAAAGATAGCCGTCGTGGGCTTCCAACCTTGACTGGCCCAGAAACCGACACACGTCTGGTCCTTCGAGCCGGCCGTCACCTCGATGGTCTGGACGCCGCGCTCGCACATTCGACCGGCGAGATCGTCGATCAGCGCGCTGCCCCAATAGCGCCGCCGCCATGCCGGATCGACGTAGACGACGGTGATTTCTGCGGTGTCATCGGATTTCGTGCAGCCAGCGGCGACTCCGATTATAGCGTCGCCGGCTCGCAGGCACATGATCCAGGTATTTGGATCGCCGAACAGAGCAGGCCAGTCGACGCCTTCGACGGGAAGCTGCAAGAGCCGGGGTAGATCGGACTGCGCTGCGACGTCAACGCGCGGATGCGGGATCGGGGCCTGTGTGTGGCGTAGACGTCGAAGCCTCCCTGCGACGCCGGGCAGCAGTGGCGACAGCATCGCGGCGACGACGATCAGTCCCGACACGACGAAGTACGGCTCGCCTGAGCGGAGCAGGGGCAAGGCGCCGAGGCTTGCATTGTAGGCGAAGTGTGCGGTGATCGTCGTGATGAGATCGAAGCGCAGGAAGAACAAGCCGGTCAGCAACACGGCTTCGATCGTCAGCTCGATGCCGCGCAGATAGAACGGGTCACGCACGTAGCCGAGGTGCGCGAAGGCCCACAGCGCGCCGGGGATCAGCAGGGCCAGCCAGCGCCGGCGCGTCCATAGCAAAACGAGCGCGATGCCGACCAGCCGGAAAACAAGTTCTTCGGTCATGGCCGGGGTCAGGCCGGTCTCGATTGGGCCGAGGAAGGGTAGGGGCGTGGCATAGGTAGACGCCGAGCTTACTTGCAGCGGCGTCCAGCCCCCGAAGAGGCGCGTCGCGATCAGGTAGAACAGAATGACGTACCCCCCCGAAATGCCGCCCAGCATCAAGCCGCGCCAGGCTGACCGAGCCAGTGTGCCTCGGCGATCGTCGCTGCGCGGGAGGATTTTGTCCTGCCGTGGCCAGACCCACCTGGCGAGCGACTGCCCGCCGAGCCACAACAGGTACACCAGCGCGGCGTCGTATCCCGCCGAGACGGCGATGTTGAACACGCGCTGAATCCAGAAGAGGGCGTAATCCTGCGTCGTGCCGTAGCCGGCTTTGGCGAGCGGCAGGTAATTCAGGCTCGCCAGGAAGCTGACGACGCCGACGAGCAGGGCAGGTTTCAGACCGGCACGCCAGTTCAGTGTGCTTCGCCACGCGGCTGCCACGAGCGCGGCGACGGCCGCGAATGCAAAGCCGTAGAAACCGAGCGTGTAACTGAGGTCGTTGACGAACCAGGCGCGATTTCGCTGCTCCAGGAACTGGCGCTCGAAGCTCTCCGGCGTTTTGAGCCAGTAGCCGTATCCACCGACGCGATCGCCCTGCACGTCGACCGCAATGCGCATCTCGCTGTCGCTTACCGACCAGTCGCGCTGCTTCCACTCGAAATGATGATCGACTCTGCCGCCGGGCCGGTCTTGCGACGAGGCGCTCGTGAGTTCCCAGCCGGCCAGCGACCAACCTCGATCGCCGGTTGCGTACCCTTCGGCCAGCACGCGCGCCTGTTCTTGCTCCAGCGCCGCGCCTGGGCGATCCTCTGGGACGCTGTGCGAGAAGGCGACGACGTTTCCATCCGGCGCCAGCGACGCCGAAAACTCTTCTTTCTGGAGTGGCTTGAACCAGCGCGCACGCCAGTAGTAGATTGGCACTCCCTCGTCGCGGATGAGGCGGTTGGTTTCGGGGATGCCGACGGTGCGTTGGAGATAGACAGAGGCCCACCCACTTTCGTCGAATGTCAGCGCGAATTCGTAGCCTTCGACGTCGTAGCCTTGAGCCTGAATGTAGGCCTCGGCGCGTCGTGCAATCTCATCGCGCGAGAGGGTGAGGTCGATCGCGGCGGAGGGAAAGGCGGAGTCGTAGAGCGACAGGAAGAGGACGATGCCGGCGAGGCCGAGCAGGGTGATGAACAGATCGAGGCGAGGGTTGGACGGCTTCACACAGCTTCCTTCACTTGCCCAGTCAACCCGAAGTTCCCATAGGGGCATTGAGGGTGGCAAAGCCCTTGCCGGACGCGCCGAGACGTGTCACCACGGTGGG
>DASSFZ010000551.1:0-4061 GCA_035693785.1 Anaerolineae bacterium
GGCTTCTCGGGCAGTGGCTTCCAGGTCGGCCCCGGTGTCGGCGAGACGATGGCCGAGTTGATCCAGGCCGGCTCGACCAGCATCGACTTGAGGCCCTATCAGGCGGACCGCTTCAGGGCGTTGGACACAGCGCTGGCTACCCGCGGCTGAGCCAGGCAGAGAGGCCTCCGGCGCACTCTTTGGCACAAGCTGCCACACGTGTCTGTAATTCGAAAACTATCCCCTCCCAGGCGAATCCACTCGCAACTATTGTTGGCGTGGGCAGCGGTAGGCTCACTCACAGGCACGAAGAGGCCAGCCGATGTTGTTCACGCAGGACATTGTCGCGCCGGATCGCAGGCGCTCGAACGCAGTGCGAACCGCAGCGATCCAACAGGCCGTGCTGTTCATGGAGCAGCACCTGCTGGAACCCGTCACGCTCTCGCAGCTCGCGGACATCGCGGGACTCACGATCTTCCAGTTCAACACGGCATTCCGGCGCGAAGTGGGAATGCCGCCGTATCGGTACCTGTCGCGGCTGCGGATCAACGCCGCCATGGAATTGCTGCGCAAGGGCATGCCGACGGCCATGGTCGCCGCCGAGGCTGGGTTCTTCGACCAGCCGCACATGTACCGACACTTCAGGCGGCACTTCGGCCTGACGCCCGGGCAGCTCGTCGCCGGTGACACGTGCGACGCGCTGGCGGTCGAGTCGGGCACCGGACGCCGGTCGGCGGCAGGTCCCGGCTGATCCCGAAAGTCCAGCCAAGGCGTCCTGGACGAAAGTTCAGCTAGGGTGTCGTCGATCTGGCGATCGCGAACCGCACGGACATCGTCGATTTGCCATCGGCCGAGGAGACAGCCGCGATTACCTTGGCGCCGGGATCGATCTTCACGCCCTTGGCTTCCAAGCGGTTGTCGCCGGCCGGCTTCAGGTCGACTTCCGATTTCTCGGTTCCATTCAGGACCGTCAGCTTGCCGCGCATGCCCGCAGTGGCGAGCGCCGCGCCATGATCGTCGAGATACAGTTCGGCGGCGTCCGGCTTCACGACCAGCTCGAACGTAATGTCGTTCGCAACTTTGACGATGCCGCCGTGCTTGGCCGGTGCATCGCCGTGCGCATGAGCCGTCGCGATTGCGAGCGCGGACGCAAGGATGAAAACTATCTTCGCAATTGTCCTGGACATCTGGTTGCCTCGATTCGAGCAGCGCACTCGGACAGGCGGCGCCGCGGGGCCTGTTCATCGATCGGTTATTCAGAACGCCTGCGCAGGCGTGCCCACAGCCGCTCCGGGCTCCGCCGTCGATTGCAGCAAGCGCTGGGTCGGGCGCTCGCCTACGAGCCAGAACAGCACCGGCGTCAACAGCGTGTCGAGCAGCGTGGAGCTGACCAGGCCGCCGAAGATAACGATCGCGACCGGGTGCAGAATTTCCTTGCCGGGCTGGTCGCCCGCGAGTAGCAGCGGTGTGAGCGCGAACGCCGCGACGAGCGCCGTCATCAGCACGGGAGTCAGGCGCTCGAGCGAGCCGCGCACGATCATGGGCTGTCCGAACGTCTCGCCTTCGAGGCGGCACAGGTTGACGTAATGGCTGACCTTGAGAATGCCGTTGCGCGTGGCGATCCCGGCAAGCGTGATGAACCCGACCATCGACGCGACGGAAAGCGTGATGCCCGAGAGCCACATCGCGACGATGCTGCCGATCAGCGCGAGCGGGATGTTCGCCATGATGACGGCTGCGAGCACGGCCGACCGGTAACGCGAGTACAGCACCAGGAACATCATCGTGAACGACACGAGCGACAGCCCCATGATCAGTCGCGACGCCTGCTCCTGCGCCTGGAACTGACCTTCCAGGCTGATGAAGTAGCCGCTGGGAAGACTCGCCGCGTCGAGCACTTCGCGCACGTCCTCGATCACACGATTCATGTCACTGCCGTCCGTATTGGCGTACACGATGATGCGGCGGCGCCCGTTTTCACGGCCGATCTGGTTCGGCCCGTCGCTCTCCTCGACGCTCGCGATCGCGCTCACTGGCAGGCGCCCGGCGGGCGTGTCGAGCAGGGTTATCGCCAGGTCCTGGGGCGAACGGCGCTCGTCCGACAGGCGCAGCACCAGCGGGTAGCGCCGCGATCCATCGGCGATATCGGCAACGCGCTGTCCATCGGTGAGCGTCTGCAGTGCGCGCACCGCCTCGCCCGGCGTAAGTCCGGCCTGCGCGGCTTTGCGCTGGTCGAGCCGGACAGTGATCTGAGGGATCAGCACCTGTCGCTCGACCGTCAGGTCGACGAGCCCCGGCACGCCCGACAACGCCTGTCGCAGCTGCTCAGCGATACCGCGCAGCGAATCCGTGTCCTCGCCGTAAATCTTGATGGCGATCTGTGCCCGGACGCCCGACAGCAGGTGGTCCAGGCGATGCGATATCGGCTGTCCGATCGCGACGGCCGCCGGCAGCACGGAAAGCCGGGCGCGGATTGCGGCCATGACTTCCTCGCGCCCGCGCTCGGATCGCCGCAGGTCCACGTCGATTTCGGCGGAGTGCACACCCTCGGCATGCTCATCGAGCTCGGCCCGGCCGGTCCGGCGGCCAACCTGCAACACTTCCGGCACTTCCATGATCAACTGCTCTGCCGCCGCGCCGAGTCGATTGGCTTCATCCAGCGACGTACCGGGATTCAGCATCAGCGACACCACCAGCGAACCCTCGTTGAAGGCAGGAAGAAACGCGCGCGGCAGAAACGGCACGCTGGCGACCGCGATCGCGACCAGCGCGGCGACCGTCCAGACGAGCGGGCGAGCCCGCGGAAACGACCACGCCAGCAGCTTTTCGTCCTTGCGCTTCAGCCACGCAACCAGCGGACTGTCGCCGTGGCCGATGCGCTTCATCGTCGGCAGCAGGTAGAAAGACAGCACCGGTGTAACGGTCATCGACACGACCATCGAGGCCAGGATCGACACGATGTAGGCGATGCCGAGCGGCGAGAACAGGCGTCCTTCAATGCCCGGCAGCGCAAACAGGGGCACGAACACCAACACCACCACGACGGTGGCGTAGACGATCCCCGAGCGCACTTCGACACTGGCGTCGCGCACGATCGCGAGCAACGGCCGCGGCTGTGGTGCGGTCCGGTTCTGTTTGAGCCGCCGCAGGATGTTCTCGACGTCGACGACGGCATCGTCGACCAGCTCGCCTATGGCGATGGCCAGGCCACCGAGCGTCATCACGTTGATCGACTGGCCGAGCCAGCTGAACGCGAGCGCGGTGACGGCCATCGACAGTGGGATCGCCAGCAGCGATATCAACGTGGTTCGCACGGAGAGAAGGAACGCGAACAGGATGAGTGCGACCATCACGCCGCCATCGCGCAGCGCGTGCGCCACGTTCGTCACCGAAGCCTCGATGAAATCGGCCTGGCGGAACAGCACTTTCGGCTCGCTGAGTCCGCGGGGAAGCGCCGGCCCCAGTTCCGCCAGCGCCAGTTCGAGTGCGCGCGTCACGCTCACGGTGTCGGCTGCGGGCTGTTTCTGCACGCTGACCATGACGGCAGGTGCTCCCTGGTAACCAGCGTCACCGCGCTTGAGCGCCGGCGCGAAACGCACGGCGGCCACCTGGGTGAGCAGGATCGGCCGGCCGTCGGCCCACGCGACGGCTAGTCCCTGCAGGTCCTCGATCTGTCGCGTCCGGCCCACATGCCGGATCAGGTACTCGCGGCCGTTGAGATCGATGAAACCGCCGCCTGCGTTGCTCGAGAAGTCGCGCAGGGCCTCTTCGACTTGTGTCAGCGACACGCCGAACTGCGCCATGCGTGCGGTATCGGGTTCCACGCGAAGCTGCCGCACGTCGCCACCAATCGGGACGACCTGCGAGACGCCCGGAATCGAGAGCAGCCGGGGGCGCAGCACCCAGTCCGCGAACTCGCGTGCCTGCATCGGCGTTGCCCGCTCGCCATCCGGCCCGGCCGCCAGCGGTAGCGCGACCAGCATGATCTCGCCCATGATCGACGACACCGGGCCGATCGCCGGGCTGACGCCCTCGGGCAGTTGCTCGCGCGCCAATGCCAGCCGCTCGGCCACGAGCTGCCG
>DASSFZ010000552.1:0-2253 GCA_035693785.1 Anaerolineae bacterium
TATTCGCGCACGCCTGCGCCAGCGCCGATGCCTGCGGCAGCATCTCGCCGCCGGTCTTGACGAGATTGAGAGCCATCTGCCCGAAGATGATCACAACGTCAGTCGCTTCGGCGATGATCTGGGCCGCGTCGCGGATCGCAGGTGCCGGCACGCCCGTCAACTGCTCCACCTTTTCCGGCGAGTACTCCGCTGCTCTGCTCTTCACTTCGGCGAAACCCTCGACGCCTTCGCCCCGATTTTCACTCAACAAGGCGTTCAGAATACCGAAGGCGACGTACGACTCGGCGCCGAGCTTGTAGCGGAGCGCGAGCCGGGCATAGCGATCCAGCTTGGTTTCGTAGCCATGCGCGACGATCAGTTGCGCGCCGCGCTTGACCGCGCCCCTGATGCGCAGGAACCAGACGGGCGCTTCTTCTTCGACGTCGCCGGCAATCACGAGGATCGCGCTGCCCTCGCCCATCTTGCCGAAATCGCTGCCGGCGCCGACGCCGTAGCGCGTTGCAATCTCGTGGGCGGCGACGTGAGGGCGGGCGTTGATGCGAGCCGACTGCAGGCCTTCGCTGAACAACTTGCGAATCAAATACACGTCCTCGTTCGCCAGGCGATCGCCGATGAGCGCGCCGGCATTCGATCCGGCGGCCTTCAGCCTCGCCGCAACGAGCGCCAGCGCTTCGTCCCACGACACGACGAACAGCCGGCCGTCCTTGCGGATCAAGGGCTTCACCAGGCGCTCTTCGCTGAGCGCGTAGTGATGGCCGAAGCGGCCCTTGTCGCAAATCCAGATCTCGTTGACTTCCTCGTTCTGGCGCGGCATCACGCGCAGAATGTCCCAGTGCCCCCTACGCGCGTTGCTGCGCCGCGTGCCGAGCGTGATGTTGCAGCCGATCGCGCAGTGCGGGCAGATCGAGGGTACGTTAGTCATCTCCCACGGCCGGGCGCGGAAGCGGAAGTCGCTGGTCGTCAGCGCGCCGACGGGACAGATGTCGGTCGTATTGCCCGAGAACTTGGAGTAGAACCCTGGCTCGCTCAATGTGGCGATCTCCAGCGTCCGCCCACGCTCGTTGAAGCCGATCACGCGATCGTCGGCGATCTCGTCCTGGAAGCGGATGCAGCGCGCGCACTGGATGCAGCGTTCCTTGTCGAGAAAGATCAGATCGCCCAGCGGGAAGTGCTTGTCGAGGCGCTGTTTGCCGGCGAAATCGAAGCGGGACACGCCGGGACCGTAGCCCATTGTCAGGTTCTGCAGCGGGCATTCGCCGCCCTTGTCGCAGATTGGGCAGTCCAGCGGGTGAGAGGTGAGCAGGAATTCCAGCACGTCCCGCTGAGCCGCCCTGGCCTTGTCGCTCTTCGTGCGGACGCGCATGCCTTCGCTCACCGGCGTCGTGCAGCCCGTCTCCAGCTTTATCCCCCAGGCGATCTCCGGCCGGCCGTCCGGCCCCACGACGACTTGCTTGGTCGCCGGGTCGAGCTTGGGGCGGCCGATCTCGACCAGGCACATGCGGCACATGCCCACCGGTTCGAGCTTCGGGTGGTAGCAGAAGACGGGGATGTCGGTTCCCATCTTCTTCGCCGCCTCCACCACGACCGTGCCCCGGGGGACGGAGACGAGTTGATCGTCAATGTAGAGGTTAACCAGATCGGCCATTACGCAGTATCCCTGCCGTTGAAATAATAAAGCAGTCACTCCGGCTTTGCACGTCGCGCCACGCCAGCGGCCAGAGCCGTGCCGCCAGTCAACACGAATGGCGCAGATGCCGGTTGGGCAAAGAACCTAATCAATCACGCGTCACGTTTTACCCGTCACGTTTTACGCTGCCTGCTTCACGGGCGCAGGTTTGGCGACCGGCTTGGCCGCGGGCTTCGCCGCCGCCTTCGCGCCATCGACCTTCGCCTCGTAGTCGCCCCTGAACAGCTTCAGGCTTGACAGCACCGGGCCGGTGGCGAACTCGCCGAGCGGGCAGAAGCACTTTCCGACCATCTGGCCGGCAACCGTGCCCAACTGTTCGACGTCGGCCTTCTGCCCTTTGCCCGACGCGATCTTCTCGTAGGTTTGCAGCATCCAGTGCGTCCCCTCGCGGCACGGCGTGCACTTGCCGCACGACTCGTGCTTGAAGAAGCGCGTCACTTTGTGCGCCGCCCAGGCGACGTCGACCGTGTTGTCCATAATGATGACCGAAGCCGAGCCAAGCATCGAGCCGGCAGCGGCGACGGATTCGTAGTCGAGCCGCACGTCGAGCGCGTCCTCCGTCAGCA
>DASSFZ010000553.1:0-6127 GCA_035693785.1 Anaerolineae bacterium
TACTCCGGCGCTTCGACGGTGCGCTGAAATTCCTGGATAGCCTCGTCGAAGTGCATGGTCTCCTGCAGGAGGAGACCGAGGTTGAAGTGAGCGGCCGGCATTTGCGCGCCCGCCTTGATGATGCGCTGGTAGGCGTCGATAGCCGCCTGCACCTCGCCGCTCGTTTGATAGTCGATGGCCTGGCCGACCAGCGCGTCGATCTCGGCCTTGCTCAACTGCTGCGTCGGCGGCACTTCCTCGAAGATCGAGCCGGCCAGCTCGGATAGTGCTTTCTCACGCGCGATTTCGACCGGGCTGCCACGCAACTCTTCCGCTTCTTCTTCGATCGGCAAATCGAAGATGGACGTATCGACCTTGCGCGCAGGAGGCGGCGCAGGTGGCGCCGGCTGGCCGCCGCGCAGGAGCTCCATCGCCGTCAAGATGTCCGGATCGTCCGGATCGAGAGTGGCCGCCGCTTGCACCTGCTCGACGGCTTCCTGAAATTGTCCGCGTTTGTTGTGAATGCGCGCCAGCGCCAGATGAGCGCGGATGGCCAGCTTGGTCTTGCCTTGATGCCGGTACACGCGGGCCAGACGGCGCTGAATGTCGGTATTGTTCGGATCGAGCCGGGCTGCGCGCACCCAGATGTCGACCGCCGCGTCCACGTCGTTGCGCCGCAGACGCAGATCGGCGATGGCCGCGTACGCGCGGGCCGCGCCGTCGAGCCGGCCGATGCGCTCCAGCGCGTCGGCGACCTTGGACCACGTCTCCTCATCGTCGGGAAACTGGGTCAGCGCCTTTTGATATTCGGCGATGGCCCGCGCCCACGCTTTCGCGGCGACGTGGCCGGCGGCGCGCTGCAGCGCTTGTTGGTAGGCTTGGCGATCTCCAGGCATATCGATCTCGCTAAACAATCCAGAATGCAGGTCGTCGAACGAGGCCCGCCAGACTCAACGCCTCTTCGATTGCGCCCCCGGCTTCGACCTGCCCTTGCCGGACGGCTTGACCTTCGCCGCGCGCTTCAACCCGGCGGCAGGCTTGGCCCGCGCCCCAGTGGGGGACCCCCTTGCAGCCGGGATCTCGGACAATCGCGCTGCGGCCCGCGCGTGAATTTCCCTTGCACGCTCGGGCGCGAGCAGCTCAAGTAATATCGCCTTCTGGGCGTGCATGCGATTCTCGGCCTGCTCCCAGAGCGCGGACTGAGGCCCGTCGGCGACTTCGTCGGTGATCTCCTGTCCTCGGTGCGCGGGCAGGCAATGCATGACGATCGCGTTGCGCCGCGCTCTGGCGAGCAGGGCTGCGTTAATCTGGTATCGTGGCGAGAAAGCATCGATTCGCTTTTGCGTTTCGGCTTCCTGGCCCATGCTCGTCCACACGTCCGTGTACAGGGCGTCGGCCTCGCGGGCCGCTTCGTTCGGGTCGTGCGTGAAGTAAAGATGGCTGCCGGACTTGGCAGCAAATGCCTGCGCTTTCGCCACGACGTCGCCCTTGATCTCGTAGCCGATCGGCGTGGCGATGGCAAAATCGGCGCCAACCAGCGTGCAGCCGAAAATCAGGGAGTTGGCGACGTTGTTCCCATCGCCGATATAGGCGATTTTCATCCCCTTGAGCTTGCCGAAGCGCTCGTACACCGTTAGCAGGTCGCCGGCTCCCTGGCAAGGGTGGCTGTAGTCGCTCAATCCGTTGATCACAGGCACCGAGGCGTGCCGGGCCAGGTCGAGCACGTCCTTGTGGCTGAACACACGGGCCATGATCGCGTCGACGTAACGGCTCAGGACGCGGGCCGCGTCGCCGACCGACTCGCGCTGGCCGAGGGCGATCTCGTTCGGCGACAGGTACAAAGCGTGGCCGCCCAGGTGCAGCATGGCTATGTCGAACGACACGCGTGTGCGCAGGCTGGGCTTCTGGAAAATCATCCCCAGCGTTTTGCCCTGCAAATACGGCGGATTTCCGCCCTGTTTCCACTCGGCCTTGAGCGCCACCGCCAAATCCAGCAGGCCGATCAGCTCCTTGGAAGTCAAGTCGGCCAACGAGAGAAAGTGCTTCATGCAGACACTCCTCGACGGAATGTGCGTAGGCGAACAAAGTATAGCACAAGGAAAGACGAGAGTAAAATGAATTTCAAGCAAGTATTTAGCTCACTCTCATTCTGGTCTAATGCTTCCCGTTTAGAATTTCCAATCGCTGTAGCCGGGCTGACTGGCCATCCGTCGCGCCCGGACAGGCCTCTTGTTCATGGCTGTCGAGTTTCCAGCGATCGAGGCTCGTGGTACATTTGTTCTTCCACGGGCAGGCGCTGTGATGAAGCGACCTGCTGGGGACAACTGCTACTTCTTGTATAATTTACGGTCGCACGAACCTGACTTGCGGAGGTCGCATTTATGATCGACGTGGTCGATTTGACGAAGTCCTACGGCGAGACTCGGGCGCTGCGCGGCGTGAGCTTCCACGTCGCCGAAGGCGAGATCGTCGGATTGCTCGGCCCGAACGGCGCGGGCAAGACGACGCTCATGAAGATCCTCACCGGCTATCTTCACCCGGACGAAGGCGAGGCCAGCGTCGACGGACTCGACGTGCTGACGCACACGCTCGAAGTGCAGGCACGCATCGGCTATCTGCCCGAGAATGCGCCGCTGTACCCTGAGCTGTCGATTCAATCGTATCTCAGGATGATGGCGGACCTGCGGCGTATCCCGCAGGCCGACCAGTTGGACCGGATTTCCGAGGCCGTGCATGCGACCAGCCTGGCCGACCATCTGACTCGCCCGATTGGCGAGCTGAGCAAGGGCTATCGGCAGCGCGTCGGCCTGGCACAGGCACTCCTCCACAAGCCGCGACTGCTCATCCTCGACGAGCCGACTATCGGCCTCGACCCAACTCAGATCATCGAGATCCGCAGTCTCATTCGGCGGCTCGCCAGGCACAGCACGATCCTCTTCTCGACGCACATCCTGCCCGAAGTCGAAGCGCTGTGCGATCGGGCGATCATCATCATGAACGGCCGCATCCGCGCCGACGCGCGCCTCTCCGAGCTGGCGAGTACATCAGACGCCATCCTCGTCCTGCAAGACGATGTGAAGGGAGTCGAAAGCGCGTTGCGGGAGATGAGCGGCGTGCGCGGTGTCGAGCCGATGAAGGTTTTGGATGGCTATCCGGCCTTCCGTGTGCTGGGCGCGGAGCGGGTCGACCTGTGCCCCAGCGTGTACGACGTGGCCCGCCAAAACGCCTGGCCGCTCCGCGAGCTGCGCCGGGACGTGCGCACACTGGAGACCGTCTTCAATCAACTGGCGACCACGGCCTTCGAGGACGAGGATGAGCCGGAAGGGTTGTGACCCATGAAGCAAATCTCCTCCATCACGCGTAAAGAACTCGACAGTTATTTCAGCTCGCCGATGGCGCTGATCTTCGTCGGCGTGTTTCTGGCTTTCACGCTAGGCGTCTTCTTCTGGGGACCCGAAGCCTTCTTCGCGCGCGGCATCGCCGACGTACGCCCCTTATTCCGCTGGATGCCCGTGCTGCTGATCTTCCTCGTCGCGGCACTGACGATGCGCCAGTGGAGTGAAGAAGAGCGATCGGGCACGCTGGAGATGCTGCTGACGCTGCCGGTGCGTCCGGCACAACTGGTGCTGGGCAAGTTCCTGGCGGTCATGGCACTCATCGCCGTGGCACTCGCGCTCACGCTGCCGCTCCCGCTCAGCATATCGCTCCTGGGCAATCTCGACTGGGGACCGGTGATCGGCGGCTACCTCGCGGCGCTGCTCATGGCGGGGGCATACGCCGCCATTGGCTTGTTCGTCTCGTCACGCACGGACAACCAGATCGTCGCGCTGATCGCCACCGTGCTGCTGGGCGGCCTGTTCTACGTGGCGGGCACCGGTTTCATGACCGACTTCGCGGGCGGCGCGCTCGGCGACGCGCTCCGCGCGCTCGGCACCGGCAGCCGCTTCGAGAGCATCGAGCGCGGCGTCGTCGACGCGCGCGATCTCCTCTACTATCTGTCCCTGACGGTCTTCTTCATCGTGCTCAACGTCGTGTCGCTCGACAGCAAGCGTTGGGGCGCAGGCGAGCGGGGGCGTGTCCATCGGCGGGATATAGGCCTCACGGCGGTGCTCGTCGGGCTGAATCTGGTCTTGCTCAACACGTGGAGCTACACGCTGCAGGGATTGCGCGTCGATCTCACGCAGCAGCAGGAGTTCAGCCTATCGCAGACGACCCGGGATCTGCTCGCCAGCCTCCAGGAGCCGCTGGTCATGCGCGCCTACATCAGCGACAAGACACACCCGCTGCTGGAGCCGCTCAAGCCGCGCATCGCCGACATGCTGCGCGAGTACGCGGTCGCCTCGGCAGGAAAGATCACGGCGGACGTCGTCGATCCTGCGTCCGATCCGGCGATCGAAGCCGAGGCGAACCAGACGTATGGCATCGAGCCGACGCCCCTACAAGTGTCCGGGCGCTACGAAGCGTCGCTGATCAACTCGTATTTCGACGTCCTCGTGCGCTACGGCGACCAGAACACCGTGCTCAACTTTCGCGATCTGATCGAGGTGCAGTCGAACCGCGACGGCACGCTCGACGTGCGCCTGCGCAACCTGGAATACGACCTGACGCGATCGATCAAGAAAGTGCTGTACGGATTCCAGAGCGTCGATGCGGTGCTCGCCGCGATGGAAGAGCCGGTGCAGCTCACGCTCGTCGTCACGCCCGATACGCTGCCCGAGGCGCTCCAGTCCGCGCCGGAGACCATTCGGAAAGTCGCAGAAGACATCGCAGCGCAATCGAATGGCAAGTTCACGTTTGAGGAAGTGAACCCGGACGAGGCGGGCAGTTCTCTTACGCGACAGGCGCTGGTCGACACGTATAAGCTGCAGCCGATCCCCGTCTCGCTTTTCTCCGAGGATTCGTACTACCTCGACATGCTGCTGCACATTGGAGATCAGACGCGAATCTTGTCACCCGGTTCGGACGTGAGTGATGCGGGGGTGCGTTCCGCGATCGAATCGGCATTGAAGCGATCGTCGACGGGCTTCCTCAAGGTCGTCGGGCTGTGGACGCCACCCGCCACGCCGACGACGAATGTCCTGGGCCAGCCGCAGCAGCCGATCTCCGACTGGCAGCTCATCCGGCAGCAGCTCGGCCAGGACTACACCGTGCGCGGCGCCGATCTGTCCAGCGGCCAGGCGCCGCCGGACGTCGACACGCTCGTCGTGATCGCGCCGCAGAACCTGACCGATAGAGAACGCTTCGCGATCGACCAATACCTGATGCGCGGCGGCTCGGTCATCGTCGCCGCCAGCAACTACGCCATCACGCCCGATCCATTCGGCGGCGGCCTCGCGCTCCAACCGCTCGAGAACGGCCTGCGCGAGATGCTGCAGCACTACGGCGTCGACGTCGGCCAGTCTCTCGTGCTGGATCCGCAGAACGAGCCATTCCCGACGTATGTCGCCCGCAACGTGGGCGGGCTGGTTGTGCAGGAGCTGCAGGCGATCAACTATCCGTTCTTCCCGGACGTGCGCGCCGACGGAATGGATCCAGAAAGCCCGATCGTCGCGCGGCTGCCGGCGGTGACGATGAATTGGGCCTCGCCGGTCGAGCTGGATGCCGAGAAGAACGCCGAGCGCCAGAGGAGCGTGCTGCTGCGTTCAAGCCCGCTCGCCTGGCTGACGACCAACACCAACATCCAGCCGGACTTCCAGTCGTATCCTGAGCTGGGCTTCCCGGTCGAGGGCGAACCAAAGTCATACCCACTGGCGGTGTCCGTCCAGGGCGTGTTTCAGAGCTATTTCAAAGGCAAGCCGTCGCCCTTCCAGCCGGAGGCGGGAAGCCCTCTCGACACGAGCAGCCAGCCGTCACTGGAGCCGACGCCTACGCCGGCCCCGGCCCAACCGGTCAGCGTGATCGATGAGTCGCCCGACACGGCCCGGCTGGTCGTGATCGGCAGCGCCGAGTTCGTCGACGACGTCGTGCTGCAGATCTCGTCGAACCTGACGCGCGACCGCTATCTCAACAACCTGCAATTCCTGCAGAATGCCGTCGACTGGTCGGTCGAGGATATCGATCTGCTCGGCATCCGCGCGCGCGGCACGCTCACCCGGGTGCTCAAGCCGATGGAACAGCGCGAGGAGCTGACGTGGGAGCTGCTCAACTA
>DASSFZ010000554.1:0-9935 GCA_035693785.1 Anaerolineae bacterium
CGACTACGGTCGAACCTCGCGTAGGACATGCGATTCTCCCGAACCGATCGGGCAAGCTTGGGAGACGTGAAAGATCTTCGTCACAAGCCAAACAGGAAAGCGATCAGTTCTCTGTGTTCATCAAAATCTGGAACGATAATATCCGCTCCCGCCTGAATCAAGCGCTCACGCTTACGGCGATTTACGCCACGCCGCTTAACCTCATCTGACGCCACGCCGACCGCGAGGCCACCCACGCGTTTTGTGCTCTCAATCTCGACGCAACCATCGCCGAACGCGACGAACTCCTCGCCGCGCAGGCTATGCTCCCGCATAATCTGCTCGATCACGGCATTTTTCGATGCACGTGGATCGCCGTCCCGCGCGCCGCGAATTTCCGCGAAGTAACCGGCGATGCCCAGCGCCGTCACCTCGCCGCGCACAGCTACCTCGTCGGTGCCCGATGCCAGATAGCATGTGATGCCCCACGAACGGAGGGACTCGAGCAGCGCGCGTGTGCCAGGGACGAGCGCTTCATCGGGGACAACCTGATCAGACTTGAGGGCGGCGACACGGGGTTCGATTCGCTCCCGCAGTCGATCGAGATACTGCCGTTTGTATTCCTGTGGGTTTGCCGGCCGCCCACCACGCCGGGCCACTTCCAGTGCCAACCCGGCCATCTGGTTGACCGTTTGCTCGCCGGTGAGCCGATCGATCAACTCTGTGGCAACGGCTCGCAGTTCGTCGACACTTTCATGCCGTGGTGTTTGCAGGAGGATCTCGACCATCAAGGACTGCATCACCTCCTGCCAGCCTTCGCGGATGAGCGAAAGGGTGCCGTCGAAATCGAACAGCGCCACGCGAATATGCCCGCGTGGAATGTCACTGCGCACGAGTTCGATCGCAGTCCCGTCGAGATAGGCCATCAAAGTAGCCTTTCGGCCAGTGCGATAGCTCCCCACAGCGGCGCGTCATCATCCAGGGCTGCCGGCACAATGTCTATGGTCATGCCGGGCAGCACTGTTTCGCGTGCCGTATCGCGCACGGTGCGCCAGTAGCGCTCCCCGGACTTAGTCACTCCGCCGCCGAGCACGACGCGCTGTGGATTCATCAGCGTGATTGCCGTGCCCAGTCCAAGCCCCAATGCGCGAGCCGCTTCGTCGAGAACCTCGCATGCAAGCGGATCGCCGGCCTGGGCAGCGCGGGCGACCTGCACAGCCCTCACTGCACTCAGATCACCGCCGACGAGTTCACGCAGAATGTGACCCGCTTGATGGGGTCGGGTCTCCTGATCGACCGCTTGGGCCAGGCGCTCGCGTGCGCGCCGCGCCAGGTTCGGGCCAGCGGCGATAGCTTCCACGCATCCTCGCTTTCCGCACACGCAAGCCGGGCCGTCGGGCTGAACGATGATGTGTCCGATCTCGCCGGCCATGCTGTCAGTGCCGTGAAAAACGCGCCCGTCCAGCACCCAACCGCCGCCGACGCCGGTGCTGACGGTCACGTAGAGAAGGCTGGCGCACCCCTGGCCTGCGCCGAATTGCCACTCCCCCAGCGCGGCAACATTTGCGTCATTGTCCACACTCACGGGCACATTGAACTCGGATCGTAATTGGTCTTGCAGAGGAACATTCTCCCAGCCGGGGACGTGATGCGACAGCAGCACCGTCCCCATGGCGGCATTGACCGGCCCGCCGAAACTCACGCCGATCGCCGCAAGTGTGCGGCCGGCCAGGAGATCGCGCGCCAGGCCCAACATCAGCGCCATGTCGGTGTGCACATTCGGCGCAGGCGGCGACTGGACTCGTTGCAGAGCCTGCCATTCTCGCGATCCGATTGCGGCGATCGCGGCCGAGTGTTTCGTGCCGCCGAAATCCAGCGCCAGTAATACGCGCGATTCCATCGTGCCGCGTCCTCAGGTCTCGATGATCGCCCGGCAGATCGCATGCTGCAGCACGTGATGCGCGTCCTCAATCTGCGACGCATGCTTCCCCGGTGCAATCAGGCAGACATCCACTTTGTCCTTCAACAGCCCGCCATCATATCCGGCGAAGCCCACCTTGAACAGGCCAAGCTCCTGCGCGACGTCCATGCCGCGCAGCACGTTGGCCGATCGGCCACTGGCGCTGATCCCGATCGCGACGTCGCCCGACTCGGCCAGTGACTTGAGGGGCGCGGCGAATACGGTGTCGTAGCCGTGGTCATTCGCGAAGGCAGAGAACACCGGCATGTTATCCGTGAGCGCGATCACCCTGAAATCCGGCAACCCCTGCTGGCGCGTGAGTTTGATCAAGTCGCAAGCGAAGTGGGAGGACGTCGCCGCGCTGCCGCCGTTGCCGAAGATGAACACGCGCCGCCGCTCGGTTCGCACCCGCCGCAGGAGGGCAACGACCGCCGCGATTCGGTCGCGCGCAATGGAACGCAGCGATGCGTGCACTTCGTCGAAGTAACCCGCAAAGAAATCGTTGTCCATGACACGCTCCACGAATACACCCCACCGCTCCCGGTGTGGCGTGACAAACGCTATGGCCACTCGGCGGTGAAACGGCAGCCTCAACCCTTGAGCGACCCGGCCAGCAGCCCGCGCATGAAGAAACGGCCCAACAGAATGTAGACCAGCAGCGTGGGCAGCGCGGTGAGGAACGCGCCCGCCATCTGCACGTTCCACTCGACGATGTACGATCCGGCCAGGTTGTTGAGCGCGACCGTCACCGGCTGCACCGCCGGCCGGCTGGTGACGATAACGCCGAATAGGAAATCGTTCCAGATCGACGTGAACTGCCAGATCAGCACGACGACGAAGCCGGGCATCGAGATCGGGAACAACACCCAGCGATAAATGCCCAGCAGCGAGGCGCCGTCGAGCTTGGCGGCTTCGACCAGCTCGGTTGGAACGGCGGTGTAGTAGTTGCGGAAGATCAGCGTCGTGATGGGGATGCCATAGATGACATGAACGAGGATCAGTCCGCCGATGGTGCCGTAGGCCGGCACGAAACCGGCCAGCCACGGAGGAAGCCCGCTCAGCGCGGCCGGGACGGACATCGAGGCGATCGCTTCGGCGATCGGCCCGGTCACCCGGGAGAGCTGCTGCAGCACCTGCACGAGTGGGATGAGAACGCTCTGATACGGGATGAACATTCCGAAGAGCATCAACGAGAATAACGTATCCGCGCCTCGGAATTTCCATTTCGACAAGATATAGCCGTTGATCGAGCCGAGGATGGCCGACAGCAGCGTCGCAGGCACGGCCAGGTACACGCTGTTGAGAAAGTTGCCGGCCAGCCCACGAAAGCCTTCGGCCTCGCTGCCGGACCACGCCTTCTGGAAAGAGGCGAGGCTGAATGCGGAAGGCGGATTCCACATAGTGGCCAGGCTGACTTCCTGGAACGACTTGAAACCCGTGACCACCAGCACGTACACCGGTAGCAGGAAAACGGCCGCCGCGCCGATCAAGAACAGGTAGATCAGCAGCCGGCTCCGGCGGAACGATTTGCGAACCGGTTGCGCAGTCATCGTTCGGCCTCGCGGCGAGAGGAATAGCTAAGATAGGGCACGACCAGCACGGCTACCATCAGCAACAACACGATGGCAATGGATGCGCCCTGCGCGAACTGGTTGCCGCGAAAGGTCGTGTCGAACATGAACAGGGCTGGCACGTCGGTCGAGAAGCCCGTGCCCGGGCCGGTCATCGCCACAATCAAGTCGAATATCTTCAGCGAGATGTGTCCCAGGATGATGACCGCGCTGAGTGTAATGGGCCACAGAAGCGGGATCATGACGTACCGGTAGATCTGAAATTCGCTCGCGCCATCGACGCGCGCCGCTTCGCGCAGCTCATCGGGTATGCTGCGCAGCCCCGCCAGGTACAGAGCCATCGTGTACCCGGACATCTGCCACGTTGCCGCGATGACCACCGCCTTGATGCCGATGCTGGGATCGGTGTACCAGCCGCTCTTCAGAAAGCCCAGACCGAGTTTCTCCAGAAGCAAGTTAACTCCCGCCGCCCCGGTTGCTTCAGTGCCGGGCGCCAGCATCCAGCGCCAGACGACGCCGGTGACGATGAACGAGATTGCGATCGGGAACAAGTAAATATTGCGGAATAGGCCCTCCGCCCGGATGCGCTGGTCGAGGAGCACCGCCAGCAGGAAACCGATGACGATCGTGGCGATCAGGAACAGGACCGTAAACCAGGCGGTGTTACTCAGATCTTTGAGGAAGCGCTGCCCGGCGACATCGTTGATATCGAACAGGCGCTGATAATTGCCCAGGCCGACGAGTGTGTAGTCGGGGATAAGCTGCCCGCTCCACTTGGTGAATGAGACAAAGCCTGTGTAACCGATGAAGCCGTAGACGAAGAGCGCGATGCATAGGACGGAGGGAAGAATGAGGATGATCGAGATGATCCGATCGCGAGTCAGGCGCCGCATAGAAAGACTCCCAGATGAAGTGCCTATCCGAAAGAGCAGCGGGCCGGGCTCCCACGCCCAGCCATCTGGCGGCATGTCCCACGGGGAGGCTGCGCACGCGGCCGCCTCGGCTGGGGTTTGGGGATAGGCTTTGAGAAGGCGAGGCGGCCTGCCTCCAGGCGGGTCGCCTCGCCGTCGCCAGCAGGTTACTTGCAGATGCCGGCGTTAACGCACGCCTGCTGCAGGGACCTCTGCGTGCCGGCGACATCACCGCTCTGGACGAACAAGGCGATGATGTCCTTGTATTCGGTCGCCCAGCTCTCGAAGGACGCCGCGCCGTGCACCACGCTCGGCACGATCTTGTCCCTCTGCCAGTCCTGGGCCGCCGAGGTCAGATACTCGTACGTTTCCGGGACGGTCTTGAAGGCATCGTTGGCGCAATCGGTGCGCGCGCAGATCGAGCCTTTCTTGGGGTTGAAGGCTTCCTGGCCGTCCTTCGAGCCGGACACCTTCAGCCAGCCGAGGGCACTATCACGGTTCTTAGCGCCCTTGGGCAGCGCGAACGAGTCGGACAGCGCGACGAAGATGCCCTGAGTGCCGGGCGGCGGCGCCCACCCGTAATCGGCATACTTCTTGCTGGCGAACCAGCCGGCCGTCCAGTCGCCCATGATCATCATCGCGCCTTGGCCGTCAATCAGGTACTGCCCGGCACCATCCCACGTCAGCGCAGAATTATCCTCGTTGACATAGCTTAACATCTTCTTGTAGTTCTCGAGCGCCTGGGTCACCTTGGCATCCGTCCACGGCGTGGCACCCGTCCACAGACCGCGATAGGCGTCGGCGCCCAGCGTGCCGGCGAGAACATCCTCGAAGACGTGCCCGGCCTCCCAGCCGTCTTTCGTACCCATGACGAGCGGGAAGATGCCCTTCGCCTTGAGCGTGTCTGCTGCGGCGAAGAACTCATCGAACGTCTCGGGCGGCTGGAGGCCATTGTCCTCGAGGACCTTCTTGTTGTACCACAGCACATTCGAGCGATGGATGTTCACCGGCACCGACCAGTAGTGATCCTGATACTTGAGCAGCGTAAGCAGGTCACCGGGGAAGACCTTGTCCCAGCCTTCGGAAGCGTACAGGTCGTCCAGCGGCTCCAGATACTGCTCAGGCGCGTACGTCTGAACCTCGAGGCCGGCGTGCACCTGGAAGGAGTCGGGGGGATCACCGCCGGTCAGGCGCGTGGCGAGCACCGCTTTGGCGTTGGTGCCCGCGCCGCCGGCAACGGTAGCATTGACGATCTCAATGCCGGGATTCTCGGCTTTGTACACCTCGTACATGCCATTAAGACCCTCAGCTTCGCCACCGGCGGTCCACCACGAGAAGAACTCCAGTTTCTGGCTCACGGCAGGCGCTGCCGGCTGGCAGGCGCTCAGCACGACCGAGCCAATGATAAGCAGGCTCCCTGCGACGGAAAGCCAGCGTTTCGAGCGGGACATTTCATTTCCTCCTGATCAGGAATGGGACAGACGGAAACGAACAGAAACAAGCGGGTTGGACGGCGCTGTCTCAACGGAATCATAGGCCCGAACCTCACCTCCTTTCGCGATAACCCATCCACCGCGCGGGACGATCGGCGGAACCCCCAAGTCGGGAACTTAAGCGTGCACGAGGCTATCCATAGCATAGCACTGGCGCATAGCTGAGTCAAGATACGGCGGTATGCGCACGGGCTAATTCCCAACCGGGATAGGACGGCTTTCACGCGCCGAACGTAGCAGCGCGATGATCGCCGCCACGTTGCCACGGCTGTCGGCCAGGCTCACGCGTGGCGGGCGGCCAAGCAGAACGGCGTCAGCCATATCCTCGACTTCGCCAATGTACAGCTCCTGGCCGGGGATTGTGATTGTTTGAACATCGTCGCCGCGCGCCACCGAAATGCGCTCGTTCAGTCCCGGCCTGAACGGATGCGGCATGCTGATCGTCCCATCACTGCCCACGATTTCGATGTGCGTGCGGAACGCGGCACGGAAACTGCAGTCGAACTGCGCATACACGCCGTTCGGAAAGCGCATCTGCCCGACGAAAGTCTCGTCGACGCCGCTTGGCCCGGCGATCTGCCAGCCGTACACCTCGACAGGCTCTGCGCCCACAACGTATCGCGCATAGCTGATCGGGTAACAACCCACGTCCCAGATACTGCCGCCTCCCAGCGCCCGATCCAGTCGCACGTCGGTCGTCCGGGTGAGGTTGAAGGTGAACGAACCGCGCACGAGCCGCAGCGTCCCGATGGCTCCGGCATCGACCAGTTCTTTCACCTGGAGCGTCTGCGGGTGGTGCCGATACATGAGGGCCTCGGCGACGACGACGCCCGCCTGCTTCGCCGCGGCGCTCAGCACGTCGACTTCGTCGACAGACACGGCCAGAGGCTTCTCGCACAGCACGTGCTTGCCCGCCTGCGCCGTCTTGATCGTCCACTCGGCATGGAGGCTGTTGGGCAGCGGGTTGTAGATTACGTCGATCTCCGGATCGGCCAGCAGCTCGTCGTAGCTGCCATAAGCGTGCGGGATGTTCCACTCCTCAGCATAAGTCCTCGCCTTTGTCAGGTCCCGACTGGCAACCGCGATGAGTTCGTTGCGCGCTGAGGCGCGCAGCGGCGGGATAAGGGCGCGGTTAATGCGCGCCGTGCTGAGGAGGCCCCAGCGCACAATACGATTGTTCATAAGAACTTAGCCCCTTGCTCATCACGCTATGGCTGGCCACGTACGTATCTGGCGAACCAGGCCAGCGTACGCGTCCAAGCGTCGGTGTGCGCCCAGCCCCGGAACATATGCCCCTGCCCGGGATAGACCCGAAGATCTACGGTGGCCCCACGCGCCTGCAAGGCCGCTACAAGGGTTTCCGATTGCGCCAGTGGCACCGCGCGGTCGTCGGCGCCGTGGATAACGAGCAGTGGCACATTGATCTTGTCGACAAAGCGGATCGGCGAGCGCCAAGCGTAGGCCTCTGGGTCCTCCTCGGGCGTCGCACCGATGACACGCATTAATTCGTCATTGCCCAAGCCGGCATCCCCGCTCGCTCGATTAAACTCGACCAGGGCTTCCACATCGGTCACACCATGCCAGGTCACAGCGGCATGGACAGGTGCGCCCTGTGCAATTGCCAGCAGCGTCATCTGGCCCCCATGTGACACACCCCACATACCGAGGCGAGAAGCGTCCACATAGTCGAGGGACTCGAGCACCTTAATCGCGTTCAGCACATCGTGCACATCTTGACGGCCGTAGTCCTCGATCCCTTCCGAGCCGCTGTTACCCCGATAGTGTGGGCCAATGGCCACGTAGCCCGCCTGCGCAAACAGCGCCACCCGCTCCGGATTGGCAATGCTCCCGAGGCCGCCGTGGTTCACCACGACGCCCGGGTACACTCCGGCTGCTGTTGGCCGGGCCAGGAAGCCCTTCACGCGCAGCCCATCGGACATGTACGTGATCTCGTAAAGGTCCGCCCTCGGGTACTGTTTTCGAAACAGCGATTGTTCGATAAGTGTGCCGTCGTCCAGATCTTGCGCCGCAGGTCCGAGGCTAGAGTCTTTACTCGTCCAGAAACCAGGTTTCTGGAAGACGGTCGGCGCGCGTTGCCACGCTGGATTGGGGGAATCAATCGCAACGAGCAAGAGGGCAAGGAGCGCAAGGCTCAGCCGCTTGGGGAACATGTCGTCGCCTCAGCCAGTTTTCCGCAGATTGACACATTACACCGTCTCGGTCGGCTGATCGGGCCGGCGCCCGACTAGATCCGCCATCGGACGATCGCCCACACCGAGGGGCGTATGCCGCAGCGCATGTCCATCTTTCAGCGGCACGTGGCTCATCGCGTATTCGGCCAATGCCGTGATCGTCAGGCTGGGGTTGACGCCGGGATTCGCTGGGACGATCGACCCGTCCACGACGTATAGTCCTGGATAGTTGTGCACCTCGCACCTCAAATCGACGACGCCTTCCTGAACGTCGCGCCCCATCGGGCAGCCGCCCAGTAGATGGGCGGTCGCCGGAATATTGAGCAGTGTCTCGAAGATCGCCGTCGCCGGAGCGCCATTAGTCTTCCTGGCAAACGCGCGCGCCACGCGATGGCCAATCTCGACGCTGCCTGAGAGCGACTGACCCTTCTCAGTCTTCGTCACGAGGTCGCGTCGAAACAAGGTGAAAAGCCCCCGCCCTATCCGCATGCGGAGGTGTTGATCCTCAGTCTGCATGACCAGGAAGATGGTGGTGCGCTGCGCCCAGCCAGGAAGCACCTGCGCGCGCAGAAAATCGACGGGGTGGCGCACAATCTGCGCCAGCATCTTGAACAGCCGCAAGGGAATGATCTTGCTTGAATCGATCAACGGCCCGGCCAGTAAGCGCATGAATCCGGACCCGGCCGGATAGCGCACGGGTTCGACGGCTGTCACCGCGTCGGCGTGGAAGACCGAGCTGATGGCAATCCCTTGCGAATAGTCGGGCGTTGAGTCCCGGCTGATCGAGCCGAGCAGGTCTTCGCCATTCGTGCGCACCGAGTCGCCCAGGCGCGGCGAGAGATTGGGCAGCGAGCGCGTGACGTCGCGGCATCGGAACAGCAGACGCATCGTGCCCAGCGCGCCCGCCGAGAACACCACGTTGCGGGCGCGCACGCGGCGCTCCGGCCTGAATAGCCACGCCGTCGCGTTCCGGCAGGTAACTTCATAGCGTGCGCCGTCGGGCTGCCCGTCCGCAAGCGCGCGCACGTCGCGCACTTCGCATTCCGGCCATATCTGCGCGCCCCACTTCTCGGCGAAGTAGAGATAGTTCTTGAGGAGCGTGTTCTTTGCGTTGTGCCGGCAGCCGACCATGCATCCGCCGCAGTAAATGCAACCACGGCGCGCCGGCCCCTCGCCGCCGAAGTATGGATCGGGCACTTCAGCGCTCGACATATCGAAGAAGACGCCGACATCGGTTGGACGGAAAGTCTCGCCCATACCGAGTTCCTCGGCAACATCCTTCAGCACCAAGTCGGCCGGCCACAGGCGCGGGTTATGTGTCACGCCCAACATGCGTCGCGCCGTGTCGTAGTGCGGACGCAAGATCGTCTTCCAGTCGGCCAGATGCCGCCAGGCCGGCGCGGCGTATATTGCCTCGCTCGGCTCCACCAGCACGTTGGCGTAGCCTAAGCTGCCGCCGCCGACGCCTGATCCGTGAAATACAGCCACGTCTCGAAATGGGCTAATCTGCAAAATGCCGAAGCATCGCAGCGCCGGCGCCCAGAGGTACTTGCGAATATGCCATGTGCTCTTGGCGAAATCCTCGTCGCGGAAGCGCTTGCCGCGCTCCAGCACCAGCACGCTGTAACCCTTCTCGGTCAGCCGCATCGCGGACACGCTGCCGCCGAATCCGGAGCCGATCACGACGAAGTCGAAGGTTTCGCCCGAAAGCGGGTTCGTCATAGGGTTCCCTCTTCTTTCATGAACACCAGATCCAGACGCTCGGCGTGGAAGTTAGCCAGATCTCGCATCATCGCATTCTCGTAGATGAATTCGGGGTACGTGCGGCT
>DASSFZ010000555.1:0-11685 GCA_035693785.1 Anaerolineae bacterium
GCCCACGTACCTTGACTATCGTCGCGTCGTGCGGCAGGCCGCCCAGACCCAGACACCTGGCCTGCTACGTGCGGCGTTCCTCATCGAGGATCCCACGACCTGTTACAGCCTGTCCATATGGACCAGCTGGGACGCCATCCCTCGTTTCGGGACCAACGTCCCCCGCCACGTGGAGGCTGCCAATAGGGTCTTTGGACGGGTGTGCTTCAGCAAAGACCGCGGACCTGAAATTTGGTCGACCAAGTGGCGGTTGACCTCGGTGAGTAACAACCTGAATTGGGAGGATTTTGACCTGCGAGCGTTGATCCTGGGTATGGGCCCTTGATCGAAGGGGGTATGTCTCGCCAGATGGAAATCTCTGTGCTTCCTCATTTCGCCTTTGCTTCCCAACTCAGCTTGGGCATTGTTTTCCTGCTCTCGGCCCTGCCCAAACTGCGCCGGCCGCTTGCCTTCGTGCAGAGCGTAGTTGAGTATAAGGTCTTACCTGCCAAGGTCGCCTATGTGTTTGCCCTGGCACTGATTCCGCTGGAAGCCTTCCTGGCGATTGCTTTCCTGACGGGCTGGTGGGCTGACGCCGCTCTGCCGCTCGCCACGGTGATGTTGATTGTCTTCCTCATGGCGGTCGGGACCAACCTGAGGCGGGGGCGGAAGATCGATTGTGGTTGCTTTGGGAATACAAGCGAGCAGATCTCACCCCGCACAATGGCCCGCCTGCTGCTGCTCCTGACTACTGTCCTGCTTCTGGTGGTCTTCAAAGGCACAGGGGGCGCATCATTGCCAAGTCGCGGAGCGATGACTGCTGATGTATCAACGTTCATCTACTTACTGCAAACGGCGTTTCTGGCCGCGTTTCTCATCCTGCTGGCCGCCTGGATGCTGAGCCTGCCCGAGGTGGTCCCTTTAGTTCGCCGTTGGCGCTGGAGCCAATCTTCGTCTGGTAACACGAAAACCGGAGACGGGGTGGAGGGTGCATAATATGGATATGTCGATCCCCTTTTACCTCTCCTATGCCGCTCTATGGATACTCGTGATCTTGCACAGCCTGATCTTGCTGGGCGTGGTGCGTATCGTATATCAGCTCCAGCAAACCAGCGTGGCCGCCGGCAGCCGTGGTTTGAGTTCGGGCAAAGAAGCGCCGCAGTTCAGCGCTGTAGCTCTCTCCGGTGAGCCGATCAGTAGTACGGACTTTGTAGGTCGCCTGACAGCTCTCTTGTTTGTCTCCCCCAGTTGTCCCTCATGCACAGCAATCCTTGAAGATGACATGGGATACCTGAACCACAAAGCACAGGGAAATATGATCGTGATCTGCCGGGCTGGGCGCGAAGACTGTGCCCGACTCGCTGAGCAGCATAGGCTCAGCATGCCCGTAGTTGCAGACGAGGACGACCAGATCAGCGGCCTCTATCGTATTTCTACCGTTCCCACAGCTGTCCTCATCAACTCCAACAATCGTATCCAATCCTACGGTCAACCGCAGCGCGAGGAATTGGAGGAGATGCTCGAAAAAGCCGCAGAAGTGGGGGCTCAGGGAGTAGGTTAACATTATGGCAGAAAGTGCGGTCGAAGCTGGGCGCCTGGCTTCGAGCCAGGAAGATGTGACTAGAAAGTTGAGGCGTATGGCGCTGGCCATTCCAGCCATCGCCCTGATTGTGGGTGCGGCACTTACAGCTTTTGAGCCGCGGTTCGGGCTCTTCGGGGCTGCGCTCATCCTCGGCTGGACACAACTGGTTGGGCTCTGAGGGCAGTCGCTCGTTGGAGCGTTAGCGCCTCTCGGGAAGGTGGCCGGATACAAAAAGAAGTGGTTGGGAGAGGTAATCGCCTACACCCTGGCTGGCAGCGTGGCAAGTGCATCGGTCGGTGCGGTGGTGGGGTGGTTAGGTGGACTGCTCTGGCCTGGACAGGTTAGCAGGCTCGGGATCCTGGTGGCCCTCGCCGTCGGGTTGATCGCGATCGCTCGTGAGGTTGGATGGCTCTCCTTTCCCCTGCCCGAATTGAGAAGGCAGACGGAAGGTGTTTGGGCCAAGCTGTTCTCGGGCACAGTGGCTGCGACGCTCTGGGGATTTGACCTTGGGCTGGTTTTTACAGCCCGGCTCACGTTCTCCGGTGTCTGGCTGCTCGTTGCCGTCGCCATGCTCGTGGGAGAGCCGGCGTTCGGGTCAGCGCTGTTCGTCCTGTACTGGCTTGGCCGTGCGCTGTCGGTTTGGATCGCTCCGTTACTGATGCCGGATGCGGACGCTACCCCGTGGGTTCTGGATGTGATATACCGGCACTACCGGCTGTTTCAACGGATCCACGTGTTGGGGCTCGTCTGGTCCACGGTTGTTCTCATAGTATGGCTCAGTAAAGGAACGTAAGGCTGACTTTCTTGCGGCAGGTATAGGACCTGCCACGCTAGCAGCTGTGCACTACAGGAGGTGTGAAATGTCCACTGAAAAGCTGGTCGAAACCCTCGGGAAGCATATCAGGCGCAGGGCATTCCTTAAAAGCCTGGGAGCCAGCACTTTCGCCACGCTGCTGGCGCTGCTGGGGCACCCCCCCGTGAGTGCATCTCACTTTCTCCCTGAGGATTGCCAGAACGGTACCAGCCAATACAAATGTTGCTGGTTGTGTTGCACCCCCACCGGGCCCTGCTCGGGTGGCTGTCCTGATCAATACACCCACGGGCAGTGGTGCTGGTCATGCTACTTTGCCGATGACAACCATGACTACCGGTGCTGTGAATGCAAGAACCCTAACACGATCTGCGCGCAAAACTGCAGCGGGGTCTACAAGTCATATTATTACCGATTGGGGAGTGCACCTGAGCCTGCCGGGTGAGATTCGCTCGCTGCGTTGACAGGGCACTTCACGCATCGTTGTGCGAGGCCGGGGCAGGATCACCGCCGCAATGACTCAGCAGCCACGATATGCCAGTGGGGTTGCCGACACGCCCATGTGCACTGCTCTTACTGCCGGTGGTACTGGCGGGACGCACGGGCATTGATAGGAAAGGAACTTCTGTGAAGGAACCTCTACATGCCGAGACGTGTATTACTGGAGAACATTATGCGACGAGGAGGTACGTAGCCTTGGCCCAGCTTAAGTGCCTGTTAGGTTTGTCTTTGTTGGCAGCGGCGTTAGCGGCTTGTACCGGCGCCAGTGGGTTGGCTTCCGAAGCGACCACCCCAGCGCGGCCATCACCCCATGTGCCAACTCATACTCCCCGATTGCCGTCGTCTGTGAACCCTGCAGAAACGCCGTCCCCCTTCCCCACGCCAGCACCGCTGACAAAGGATGCCATCGCTTCCTGTCCAGTGTCTCTGCCTAATGTCGGGACGTCATCACCAAACGAGCACTATGTAAATCCTATTTCCGGTTACGGAAACGGGGCTTTATGGACCACCCTCGAGCCTGGAGGAAAGATCGTTGCCAGACTCGACCCGACGAATGAAGCTGGTTCACTAAATTGGAAGATGGGCTGGTATCGAGGGGTTCGAGGCGAACTGACCGTCACGGGTCGACGGCTGGACGCGCCCGCGCCGCCAGCCCAGGGGCTTTATGATAGTTCAGGGTATGGTGACATCGGATTTCAAGCCGGTGCGATTCACTTTCCGAGTGAAGGGTGTTGGGAAATCACCGGCAGGGTGGGCGACGCCAGCCTGACGTTTGTGACCCTGGTGGTGAAGGTTCCCTTTGCCGCTGCATGGCCACACTGGGGACCGGAGGGATTGGTCATTAAAGACCAGGACGTTACCGGTCTACCGAAGACGATCCGGCTCATCTTTGGCACTCCCACTTGGGGCGAAGGCGGGGTCACTTGGGGCGAAGGCGAGGTCAGCATCGAGACCACGCAGGGTTTATGGGACAACCCCGACCCCTACCCGGATGCTGCTACACAGCAAGTGACGGTCAATGGACAGCCAGGAGTGTGTGTGCAGGGCGCCTGGGATGCGCAAGGTCAATGGCGAGATGAGGCGGACGCGGGCGCCCTGGAGTGGGCCGCCGAGGGCTTCAGTTATCAGATCAGTCACATTGGGCTAGGACTGCGCTGTGAGGACCTGCTGCGCATTGCAGGATCACCGCCCTGATACTACAGTGCGCTGCGAAGCATCGCTTAGCAATGGCATTATCGGGTACTTTGTTCGGCGGAGGTCTCCTGACCCCGCCAGGTTCCCGACCGTATGTCTCAATTGCCTTGATACAGTCTGCGCTGAGACCTCCGGTCGGCTTGAGGAGCGGGTCGGAGACGCCGCTCCCATCTCGGCGCTGGTCGCCTGTCACCGGAACGGCAGTCGAACGGTGAACGTGCTGCCTCTGCCGGGCTGGCTCTCGACGTCGATCGTGCCGTCGTGGTGCTGCACGACGGCGTGCACGAGCGGCAGCCCGATGCCCATGCCGCCGAACAGGTGATCGCCCTTCTCATCGCGGAGATGAGACCACTCGAAGATGTGACCGATGACGTCCGGCTCCATGCCGACGCCGGGATCGGTCACCACGATGACGGCGTGCCGCCCCTCGCGCCTCACCTTGACGACGATGTCGCCGCCGTCGGGACTGAACTTGATCGCGTTGTCGAGCAGCGCGTTGATCGCCTGCGACAACGTGGATTCGTCGCCGCGCAAGCGCGGCAGCCCGGTCTCGATCTCGGCGAGGATGTTCAGCCCGGATTCCCCGGCCCTGGACGTCTGCCGCTCGACGATGCCTCGCACGATGCTTTCCAGGTTGATCAGCTCCATCTGCGGGACGACGAGCTCGATCTCCTCCAGGATCAAGATGTCGTTGACCAGTTGCACGATCCGGTCGACGTTGCGAGTCAACGTCTCGACGGCGTGGTCGAAGTCGGCGTCTTTCAGCTTGCCAGCCTTAAGCAGGTGCGTATAGCCCCTCACCGAGGTCAACGGCGTGCGCAGCTCGTGCGAGATGGTCGTCAGGAATCCGCTGCGGTGCTTGATTTCGCGGCGCAGGTCGTCGTAAGCCTCTCTCAGCTCCGCGTTCTTCCGGCGCAGCTCGGCGATCGCGCGCTGATCGGCGTCGCGCAGCCGTGCAGCGACCGCGCGCATGATGGCCGCGGCCATCGCCGGATTGCTATCGATGTACTGGCTGAAATCCTCTTTGGAAATTTCCAGCAGCTCGGTATCCTCGATCGCCGTCGCCGTCGCCACTCGAGGAACGCCCTGCACCAGCGCCAGCTCGCCGAAGAACTCGCCCGCGCCCTCGCGTGCGAGGATGCGCGAGGTTTCGCCGTCGAGCCGCTTGCTGATCTCGACTGTTCCCGACTCGATGATGAAAAACGTGTCGCCGTAATCCCCTTCACGGCAGATCACGGTGCCGGCCGGGTACGCGCGCCAGTGCGCCGTGCTGGCCATGTACGAGAGCCACGAGTCGGTCAACCCGGGAAATACTTGCCGGAGGAATTCGGCTCGGTCTTTTGCGCTTGTCACGTGCCGCTCCATGTCCCCCTGCACGCGATTGTAGCATACTCGTCGCGGCGGTCGTGTTGCGGTTGAGTTACAGGATCGACGCCTCCGCGCCGCAATTCGAGCAATAAGCGGCGCGGGGGCGCAGGCGCGCCCCGCATCGAGTGCACGCGCGAGACGCCGCAAGGTCAATAGAGCGACCGCACTGGCTGCAGAACTGCGCCGTGGATGGCATCTGCGCCCCACAGGTCGTGCAGTCGACCGTATCTTCGTCGGCGACAGGCCGGCCCTGTTTGCGAAGCGCCGGACGCCGTCTAAGCGCGAGCCAGGAGATAACAGCCAGTGCGCCCGCGCCCGCTGCGCAGACCGCCGCGATCGCGCCGGTTGGGCTGCCGGCCGGCGCGACGCCCGAGGGCGCATTTTCCACGGTCGCCGGCTCGGCTTTCGTCACGCCGCGCGGAGGCGCCGGCAGTCGCAGCACGCCCGATCCGGTCGCGTCGGGACCGGCGTCGCTCTTCACCGGTATCGTGTTGGCGAGGAGCGAGACGCGGAGGTCGTCGGCGTCAAAGCCAGGATGGGCGCTCCAAATCAAGGCCGCTGCGCCTGCTACGTGCGGCGCTGCGGCAGAGGTGCCGAAGAACGCTTCCGGCGCGTAGGTCGCCACCGATACACCGTCAGGCCCGAGCATTTCCGGTTTCTGGCGACCGTCCCCGGTAGGCCCATACGAGCTGTACGGTTGCAGCGTGTTGTCGCGAAAGTCAACGGCGCCGACGGTGAGTGCGCCGCGCGAGTCGGCGGGCGTGGCCAAGCTGTGTGAGGGCGTCGTGAATTCCATGCTTCGCGCTTCGTGGATATACAGGTCGAGCCGCGCGGGCCGCGACGTGCCGTTTGCCTGCACGCTCACGTAGTACGCGCCCGCGTCGTCAAACCGATACAGGATTTGCTCCACCGGCGCGCGGTTGCCCGCCTGAATGTTGCGCGAGGAGGCCAGTACGACCCCGTCGCGATCCAGCAAATACAGGTCGTAATCTTCATCGGCTTGCGGCCAGTCGTCCCAGTTGAGAACGATTTGCGTCGTTTGATCGGGCACGGGACGAAACGCCAGCAGTGGACTTTCCGGCTTGAAATCGTGGAACCCGTCGCCGTCGGCATCGCTATACGTGGTGCGGAGATGCTCGTCTGCACTGTTGCCGGCCGAGTTGATCCATAGCACGTCCTGCGCTGTGACGCGGTCGACCAGCTCGGCGTCGCGCCCCGTTCCATCCATTGGGCCAGCCAGCCCTCCGGCCGAGTGCGAAATGATCTGAACGCCCTGTTCCAGCAGCCAGTCGACCGCGTTGCCCATGCTTACGTCCCCGCCGTCGTAGTGTGCGAAGAACAACTCTGCGCGCGGCGCGACATCGTGGACGATCTCGGCCACGGCCGTGCCGTGATTCTCGCCCGTCGCGTCAGGCTCGACGCCGCTCACGAAGGAGCGAGCGATCACGTGTTCGGGCAACTCGCGCCCGAGCTGATCGCGAAAGCCGTCGAAGCCCTGATCGAGCACGCCGATCTGGATGCCTTGACCGGTGAAGCCGGCCGCATGCCATTCCGCCGCGTTGATCGCGAACACGCCTTCGCTCACGATGGAACGGCTCGACGACTGCTGCACACGTGGTGAGCGGCGCGCGCTCTGCGGCACGCTCGGCGGGTTGAGCCGCAGTCCGACGACGTGCTCGACGTCGCGAATCTGCTCGAAGATCGCTCCCGGGTTCTCCGACTGTGCCACACCGGCGATCACATTCAGCGGGATGCTAATGTCGATCAGGTCTCGATAGATGCCGAGGACGTTGACGCCCAGCGCTTCCAGATCGTCGATCAGGCGTGCCGTGTCCGTCGTATCGACGACGAGCGTGACGCGCACCTCGTTGTCCGGCGTCAGCAGCCCTCGCCGGCGCGCCAGCTCCTCGGCGGCGACAAGCCCGCCCTGCTCGTAGGCGAGCACGAACTCCTTGTAGACGGAATCGGTCTCGGGATCGCGCAGCAGGCGTTCGAGGCTCGGGTAGCGCAGCGCCAACTCGTCGAGCGAGGGCGGCGTGATCGTCACGCGCGGCGCGGGTGGAAACGTCAGCGTGGGCGCCGGGACGGAGCTGCCCGATGGCCGGGAGAACACGAGCCACGCGGCGAGGATAAAGACGACGGCGAAAACGACGACGAAACGGAGCCGGGCTTGTGGCATGCGAGACTATCGCGATCGAAACGTGAGTATGAGCTGGCCGCACCTCAACCGATCGCCGTCCCGCAGCAGAGCTTCCTCGCCGGCGGCGATGCGGCGCCCGTTAAGGAACGTGCCGTTCGTGCTGCCCGCATCCTCCACCACCCACACGCCGCCCCGCTGGTACAGCCGCGCGTGCAGGCGCGACACCCCCTCGCCCGGCGTGCCGTGCGGCGCCAAATCGATATCCGGATAGATCTCATTACGCTTGTCGGCGCGGCCGATCGTCAATTCGGCTTTCGGCGGCAGGAGGATGGTGCTGCCGGAGGCCAGGACGAAATGGGCGCCCTGGCCGCGCTGCGACTCGGCTTCCGCGCGTTCGAGGCTGGGCAGCGGCGTCGTCGGCGCGCGCACGCCGGCACGCAGCGTCGCTCCGCACTTAGGGCAGAAACGGCCCAGTGTGTTGACGCTCGCGCCACAGCGGGAGCACGTACCGGAGCGCGCGATCATCGGCGTGTACGTGGCGTCGACCGAGCCGGCTGCGGTCTGCGTCAGCGCAACCTGCAGCGCGTTGACCACCTCTTCCGTCGATTGGTAGCGGCTGCCGGGGTTCTTCGCCATCGCGCGCAGGATGATCGCCTCACCCATCGCCGGAAGGCTGGGGTTGAGCGCGCACGGCGATTCAGGCGTCACGTTGACGTGCTGCATCAGCACGTCCAGCGCCGTGTCGCCCCTGAACGGCCGCCTGCCGGTGACAAGCTGGTAGAGCACCACGCCCAGCGAGTAGATATCGCTGCGCACGTCGACTTCCACAGCCTGCGCCAGCTCGGGCGACGCATAGTCCGGCGAGATGATCGAATCTTCGTCTGCCGATAACGACCGGCGCACGTCGGCGATTCTCGCAATCTGGAAGTCGCCGAGCAGGGGCCAATCGTCCCGCGCCAGGAGGATGTTGGCCGGTTTGATATTCTGGTGCGTCACGCCCTGGCTGTGGGCGTATGCCAGCGCGCGCGCGACGGGCAGAATGAGCGCGGCCGCAGCGCTCCACTCCATAGGCTGGCCGGTCAGGTGCGATTCCAGCGCGCCGCCGTCCGCGTAATCCATGGCCAGAAATACGACGCCTGCGCGCTCGCCGAACTCGTAGACACTCAAGATGTGAGGGTGCCGCAATTGGGCGACGGTGCGCGCTCCGCGCTTGAAGCGCGCCAGGAACGCCGGCTCCGAGGCATGCTTGGGATCGATCACTTTGAGGGCAACCCAGCGATCGAGGCCCTCCTCGTAGGCCCGATACACCGTGGCGAGGCGGCCCTGACCGATTTTTTCCGTAATTCGATATTGGCCCAGTTCCTTGCCGACGAGGTCCATTTGGACAACGGATCTTGCGAATTGACGGATTTCTAACCCGGTCGATTCCGAACGATGCTTCTATCCGTGTAATCCGTGCGAATCCGAGTGTGCGCTACGTTTCGACCCGCACGACGATGGCGCTGATGTTGTCGACGCCTCCGGCGGCATTGGCCGCGTCGATGAGCGCTCGGGCGGCGTCCATTGACGTCGCCGCGCCGCGTATCGTCGAGGCGAGGACCGCGTCCTCGCGCACCATCTCCCACAGCCCGTCGGAGCACAGCAGCAGCGTGTCGCCGGGGTGTAACTGTTCTACGAACAGATCGATCTCGACTTCCGCTTCGCGCCCGAGCGAGCGGACGATCACGTTGCGCACCGGATGCGTATACGCGTCCTCCGGTTTCACGTTGCCCGACGCGACGAGGCCGGCGATCAGAGAGTGGTCGCGCGTGATCTGACGCATCTCGCCGCCGCGCAGCAGGTACGTGCGGCTGTCGCCCACGTTAGCGATAATCGCCACATCGCCATATACCAGCGTCATCGTCAATGTGGTTCCGGCGTTGCCGGCTTCTGCGGGTTGAGCCTGAGCCTGCGCACGCACCGTCCGGTTAGCGGCCTGCACCGCGCGCAAGACACGCTGCCGCAGCGAGTCGCGGTCGGCCGGGTGGGTCGCGCCGAACCGCAACGGCGCCAGGACGGGCGTGCGGTCGATGCCAGCCGGCTCGGTCTGGTCTGGTCCGGGAGGGGACAGCAAATCGCGCAGTGACTCGCGCGCGGACGCGACGGCCCAGTGGCTGGCCAGTTCGCCGGCCAACTGGCCGCCGACGCCATCCGCCACGACGAACAGGCCCACCGGTTCATCTCGCGCGTTGCGCGTCACGAGATAAAAGATCGCGTCTTCGTTGTGCTCGCGTTCCAGACCGACGTCGGTCAGCCCGGCGGCGTTCAGCCTTAATCTCATCGTCAACTGTCCATGCGTCTCTGCGCCACCACGCTCAGCCCGCCGAGAAGCAGGCAGAAGGCAACCAGCACACCCCAGCGCTCGATGACGTAGCTCGGCGAATGCCCGTAGTTTACATTAAAATCGACGCGCAGGCGATCTCGCACCGTGACCGGGCGCTCCACCGTTTCGTTGGTCACGGGATCGACGCTCTCGACCGTCTTGGTCACTTCGATTCGCCCGAGGTCATTGAGGCCCGGCAGATCGACCGACGAGCCGAGGGCTTCCACCGTCCAGCGTGTGACGGTGAGGTACGAAAGCCCCTGCGTCGCGCCCGGCAATGGGAAGATCACGCCGGCGAACATGATCTGCGCGAACACGGCGAACAGCACGACGTAGATCGCCGTCGCAGCATTGTTGACGATCGCCGAGATGAACAACCCGATCATCGTGCCGGCCGCAGCGGACAGCGCCAGGGTCAGGTAGATCTCCAGAGGGCCGGGCAGGAATGTGCCCGCCTGCGGAAACGGCACGCGGATGCCGAAGGCGACGATCAGCGCCAGGCACTGGATCAGCGCGAACCCGACGAGAACGGCTGCTTTCGATCCGAGATAGGGCGCGAGCCGCAGGTTGACCATTCGCTCGCGCCGGTAAATCGCCCGCTCGCGCACCAGCTCGAACGACGCGACGAACATGCCGAGCAGCGCGGCGGCCAGCCCCAGCATCATCAACACCGACTGCGCCTGCGCGGCGATGGAGTAGCGGCCAGTCTCGTGCAAGATGTCCGCCACGCGCTCCTCGCTCGCGCCGACGAGCGCTTCCGGATCGGCCAGCAGTGACAGGAGCACGCCGATGATGGGCATCACCGCCAGCAGGACCGCCAGCCGCACACTATCGCGCAAGACCAGCTCGAACGTGCGTTGGGTGAGGATGAAGAACTGGCGCAAGAAACTGACGCGCGGCCGGGCCGGAAGCGAAATGTCCGTGGCTGAGCGCGGCGCTTCCGGCAGGTCGCTGAGTCGCGCGTCCAAGACCTGCTGCGCGGTGGTCGAGGCCCGGTATCGCTCTTCCCACAGCTCCGGGTTCCGCTCGATTTCGGCGTAAATGTCCGCAAAGTCGGCGGCGCCGAAGAAGTCGAGCGCGGCGGCCGGCGGGCCGAAGAACACCAGCCGCCCACCGCTCAAAAAGGCGACGTGGTCGCACTGGCGAATATTGGCCGTCGCGTGCGTCACGAGCACGATCGTCCGGCCGGCGTCGGCCATGCGGCGCAGAGTATACATGAGTTTCTTCTCGAGGCCGGGATCCAGCCCCGAGGTCGCTTCGTCCAGAAAGAATAGGCTCGGCTCGGCGATCAGTTCCGCGCCGATCGAGACGCGCTTGCGCTGGCCGCCGCTCAGGCTCGACACGATCTGCTCGCGATGATCGGCCATTTCGACTTCGGCCAGCACGCGCCGGATGCGCTGCTCGATCTCGTCGGCTGACGTGTCCGAGGGCAGGCGCAGTTGCGCCACGTAGCGCAGCGCGCGATCGACGGGCAGGTCCAGGTGAATGATGTCGTCTTGCGGGACGTAGCCGAGCAGGCCGCGGTACAGCGCGTAGTGCGCGTAAAAATCGTCGCCGTTGAGCAGCACTCGCCCTTCGGCGCGGCGGACACCGCTCAGCGCGTCGAGCAGGGTCGTCTTGCCGGCGCCCGATCCGCCGACGATGGCGACGAACTCGCGCGGCAAAATCGACAGCGAGACGTCCCGCAGGATCAGGCGCACGCCCCCCTCCTCCCTCCCCCCGTCAGAACGGGGGGAGCCGGAGGGGGG
>DASSFZ010000556.1:0-2673 GCA_035693785.1 Anaerolineae bacterium
GCATTGATGGCCGCGTTGGGCAAGACCCAATCGATCCTGGAATCCGGCAACTTCGACGTGAAGACCGGGATACTGCACGGCCATCCGGCTGAAGAGCTGGCGAAGTTCGCCGACGAGCACCGGCCCGACTTGCTCGTCGTCGGCGCGAAGGGCCTGCGCGCGACACTGGGCATTCTGCTCGGCGGCGTGGCGCAGCAACTGGTCGAATACGCGCACTGGCCTGTCCTGGTCGTGCGAGCGCCGTACGCCGGGCTGCGGCGCGTTCTGCTCGTCACCGACGGTTCTACCCACAGCCGGGAAGCTGTGGACTATCTGAAGAAATTCCCGCTTCGCGCTAACACAACCGTAGAGGTCATGCACGTCCTGCCGCCAATGCCACAGCCGTATGTCTCAACCCCCGCCTGGCCCGCAGGCACGAACATGCCGCCCCTGGTGCCGGAGCCGTTAGAGGAAGAGGTCACCGCCAGGCAGGCTGAGGCGGAGGAGCTTGAGGGGAAAGCGATCGTCGACAGCGCAGTGAGAACCCTGCGCAGCGCCGGCATCGCCGCGACCGGCGTCCTCGTGCGCGGCGATGCGGCGACCGAAATCATCGAGCATGTCAAGGCGCACGTGACCGATCTGATCGTCGCCGGCTCGCGCGGTTACGGCGCGGTCAAGGGCTGGCTGATGGGCAGCGTCTCGCGCAAGCTGGTGCATTATGCCGGATGCTCTGTCTTGATTGTACGGAGCGAGCTTTAGGTCGACACCTGAGTTGCCGCCGCTCGATCGCGCAGGGGGTCGGGCGCGAGCAGTGGGAGATGTCATGCGTCTCAGAAACGTCGCAACGATTGCCGTCAAGGACCTGGTCGACGCGCTGAAGAATTTTCGACTGCTGGCCATCGTCCTGATGCCGATCGCGTTGTCGATCGTGTTCGGGCTTCTGTACCGGGATACGCCGTCCGGCTCAACGATCGTCGTCTACGATCCGGGCGAGTCGCAGATCGTCACGTCGATTGGAGCGACCGACGGCTGGAGCTTGTGGGAAGTCGATTCCGAAGCGGACGTCGAGCGCGCGATGACGGAGCAAGAGGCGCTGGCTGGCCTCGTGCTGCCGGCCGACTTCGACGCACGGCTGGCTGCCGGGGAACGGCCGCCGCTGAAGCTGATGTTGAACGGGGCGCAGGAGCGCCGCTTCAACGCGCGGCGCCTGGTGATCGACCTGGTGATCAGCCAATCGGGCCGGCCGCTGCCGGTCGATCTGGCTGAGACGATCGTCAATCCACCGCAGGCGGGTGGAGAGTCTGCGCCGGCGCCGGCCTCAGCCTTGCAGGGGCTTTCGATTCAAGGCTGGTTTCTCGTGACGTGGTCGGTCATGAGCATCGCGATGGTCGGCATGTACATGGTGCCGACGCTGTTGGTCGAGGAGAAGGAGCGCAAGACGCTGGATGCGATGATGGTCGCGCCGGTGTCGTACGTCGACCTCATCGCGGGTAAGGCGCTCGTCGGCCTGGTGTACGCGGTGCTGTCGGCGGGCCTGATCTTCCTGTTGAACGCGCCGGAGGAGGTTCACAGCGTCGGCGGGCTGATCCTGATCGGCGTGTTGAGCGCGCTGTTCGCCACGTTGATCGGCCTGTGGCTGGGCGGGATGTTCGGCAACACGCAGTCGCTCAACACGTGGGGTAGCCTGCCCATGCTGGCGTTTCTGGCGCCGGTCATCCTGGCGCCGGTGCCGAGCAGCTCGCTATGGAGCATCCTGCAGGTTTTCCCGCCGACGCATACGGTGGAGGGCGTCGCCCGCGCCCTGTCGGGCGAATCGCCGGATAGGGTCTGGGTGAATGTGCTGGTGCTGGCGGCCAGTTGTGTGCTGGCCGGCGCCCTGGTGTGGATCTCACTGCGGCGGCGCGAGCGAGGGTGACACACGGATTTCCCACCCCCGCACACAGCAGGCGAGGGCAGGCGGATTGCACGGATTGGCAAGTATTCCGGCACGGTCAAGGCGCAAAATGAACTCGCGATCGCCCAGGTCGACATCGGGTTACCTGCCCATTTAGGAACAGCATGAAGCCGGACACCATCGAGAAGTGGGTGCAACGCCTCGGTGGAATCGTTCTGTTGATACCGCTGAGCGCCATCCTGTGGGGTCTGTTTCGCGGGCTGCGCCGACCCCTCGGCCGGAAGGTCGGCGAGCCGGGGCGCATTATGCGCGCGCCGATGTATCTCGCGATCGGCATCCCCTACTTCGGGCTGTGCGCACTGCTGTGGCGGCCTCTGCCGTTGACGCTCTCGCGCCCGGCGCGTCTCGCGGCCTTAATGCTCGGCGCGCTGCTGTACTTTCCCGGCCTGGCGCTCGTGTTGTGGGGGCGGCTGACGCTAGGGGAGATGTACAATGTCTCCAGCAGCTTCGGCGCGCAGTTGTACGCCGATCAGCGGCTGGTGACGCGTGGGCCGTTCGCCTACGTGCGCCACCCGATGTACCTGGGCATCCTGGCCGCGTCGTTCGGCGGATTACTGTTGTATCGCACCTGGACGCTCGTATTTACGACGCTGAATTTCCTGGCGCTGATCGTCCGCGCGCGGCGTGAGGAACAGGCCCTCGCCGCCGAGTTCGGCGAGCAGTGGGAAGCCTACTGCGACCGGGTGCCGGCCTGGCTGCCGCGCCTGCGCCCAGGCGATTGACGCAGGTGCGGTGTTGAC
>DASSFZ010000557.1:0-2198 GCA_035693785.1 Anaerolineae bacterium
TGATGACTGATAACTGATGACTGACGCGATTGCCGTTTTAATCTGGTGGCTCATATTGCAAGCGATGGGATGGGCGGCACTGCCGCTCCTCTTTCGCCTGCTGCGCTGGCTGCCGGACCGCGGTTACTCGGTCGCCAAGCCGGCCGGCCTTCTGCTCGGCAACTACGTCCTATGGCTGCTGGGTACGCTCGGCTGGCTGCGCAACACCGAGGGCGGCCTGCTCGTGTCGTTCGGGCTGATCGCGCTGCTCGGCGCGTGGGTGTACCGGCGCTGGGACGACGGCCTGCGTCTGCGCGATTGGCTTCGCGATCACAGGTGGCTGGTCGTGGCGTACGAGCTGGTGTTCCTGATCGCGTTTGCGGCGTGGGCAGTCTTTCGGGCGCACAATCCCGATCTGAGCACGACCGAGAAGCCGATGGAATTCGCATTCATGAACGCGATCGATCGCTCGCAGACGTTTCCGCCGCACGATCCGTGGCTGTCCGGCTTCAGCATCTCGTATTACTACTTCGGCTACGTCATGATGTCCTCGATGATGAAGCTATCGGCCGTCAATTCCGGCGTGGCCTTCAGCCTGAGCAATGCCTTGTGGTTCGCGCTCACCGCGGCCGGCGCATTTGGGGTGGCCGCCAACCTGGTTGCCGCATCGAAGCGCGGCACGCGTCGGGCTGTCGTCGGCGCGGGCCTGCTCGCCGCGCTGTTTGTGGCGGTTCTGGGCAACTTCCAGGGGCCGCTCGACGTGGCGCACGCGAACGGCGTCGGATCGGCGGAGTTCTGGCGCTGGCTCGATATTCTGGATATCAACACGCCGCCGGATCCGAAAACGCCGGGCGAAGTGCGCTGGCCCTTCTGCGATGGTTGTAGTCACCCTAATCCAGTGCGCGGCATTTGGTGGTTCTGGCGCGCCTCGCGCGTCGTGCATGATTACCCGCTCGGATCGGATCGGTCTAATCCGGCGGAGCACCAGGAGCTGATCGACGAATTCCCGTTCTTCAGCTTTCTGCTCGGCGACATGCATCCGCACGTGCTGGCGCTGCCGTATGCGTTGATGTCGCTGGCGCTGGCGTTCAACCTGTATCAGATGGGTGGCGATCTGGGTGAAGAACCTGGAGGAACTAAGGGAACTGAAGGAACTGAGGGAACTCAAGGGGCTGGCAAGAAGAGCACCTGGCGGTTGTGGTTTTGGGATGCGGCGCCAATCGCAGCGCTGTATCCGATCTTCCTCGGCGCTCTGAGTTTCCTGAATACGTGGGACTTCCCGATTCATGTTTTCATCGCGGCGCTAGCGTGGGGGCTGGGAAGGTGGCTTGCGGCCCGCCGGACAGGGGCGGCTCGCACATCGGCCGTGTGGAGTGACGCGTTGATCGCGCTGGTTGTGTGCGGGCTGATGGGTGTGATTGCCTACCTGCCGTTCTACATTGGCTTTCGCTCACAGGCAGCCGGCCTCGCGCCGAACATTTATAATCCCACGCGCCTGCCCCAGTTCTTCGTGATGTTCGGGCCGTTCCTGCTGATCGGCGTAGCGTTCATAGTCGTACATTTGAACCGCGCGATCCAGGCGCGCCGCCTGACAGGTTCCCGTGCTGTGCTCGGCACGTTAGCGGGAGGGGTAGCAATCGTCATCGCTTCGGCCGCCATGATAGCGCTTGCGACAGTAACGGTGTTGAAGTTGAATGAATATGCGCGCAGCCAATCCGAAGACACATTTCTTATAAACATTTATGGTCTGTTCCTGCTGATCGAGTTTGCATTTGTCCTCATGTGGTTGATTCGCGCAATCCGACAACGTCGCCTGCAGACCATTGGTGCTGTACTCGGTGCGTTCGCTAGAGGGATGGCAATCGCCATCATTGCAGCTGCCTTGTTGACAGGTGCAACTGTAGTCGTGTTGAGATTAAGCGCGCCAGCTTACGACAAGTTTCAGGAATGGTTGACCGACAGCGAGAAACAGGGCATCAGCCTGAGCCAAGTCGTCGTCGAGCGTCTGGGCGAGTTCGGCGTGCCGCTGCTGCTGGGCGTCGCCATGTCGGCCATCGTCATCATCTTGCGTGGCAGGACAGACGATGATCGCCGCACACCCGGCGGCGAACCGGCCCTGCCGTTCGCTTTGCTGCTGTTCGGCGTCGGCGCGCTGCTGGCTTTTGCCGTCGAGTATGTGTTTCTGCTGGACCAGTTCGGGACGCGCATGAACACGGTGT
>DASSFZ010000558.1:0-2734 GCA_035693785.1 Anaerolineae bacterium
TACGTTTCTTGATGGCTTAATTGGTGTACTTTCGACACTAAATATAGCCCAAATCGAGAGGCTGTCAAGGGCGAGTGTCAGACTTCGGAAGTCTTCAATCTGAGACTTCCGAGGTCTTGGCCGTGGCTCGAATGGGTCTCACGTGAGGGACAGGCGCTCCGCGCGTGTTATAATCCGCGCCGTCGCCATGAGAAATACGATTCGACAATGGATCCTCGTCCTGGCCGCGATGCTGCTCGCAGCGTGCGGCCCGTCCGCGCCGCCCGCACCGCTCGATGCACCCAGCCTCACAGACCAGACGATCATCCTGTGGCACAGCGCCGACGGCGACGAGCGCCGCGCGCTGCTCGATCTGGTCGACCAATTCAATGCGACGAACCCCTGGCGCATCCTGGTCGTGCCCGAATATCACGGCAGCCCGGCGGACATAGCGGGTGCGCTCAAGGTCGCGATCGAATCGGGTCGCACTCCCGATTTGCTTCTCGGCCAGCCGATCGACGTGACGTGGCTGGGCGATTCGGTCGTGCCCGTCGAGCCGTACGCAAGCGATCCCCGCTTCGGCTTGAGCGACGCCGACATGGCCGATTTCTACCCGGCTTTCCTCGACGCTAACCGTGACCCGCATCGGGACGGCGCGCTGGTGGGTTTCCCGGTCGGCGGCGACGGAACGGTGCTCGTCTACAACGCCGACCGCCTGGCTGCGGCCGGCTACCTCACGCCGCCGAGCTCGTGGCCCCTGTTTCGCGAAGTATGCCTGGTCACCACGGTCGACCGGGACGGCGACCGCCGGCCGGACATCTACGGGTTTGGCTTCACGCCGCGCCCCGAATTCGTGTCGGCCTGGTTCCTGAGCCGGGGCGCGCCCCTGCTCATGCCGGATGGTCACACCGTTGGGTTCGACAATCAGTCCGGGGTCAGAGTGCTCGAGACGCTCTCCGAAGCGGCGCAGGGCGGTTGTTTCCGGCCGACGCCCAGTCCAGGCGCCGACCTGGAAGCGTTCAGCACGGGCCGTGTCGCGATGATCTTTGCCCAGGCGTCGAAGCTGCGCGACATCGATCGCGCGGTCAGGAGTCGCAGCGGATTCCGTTGGGGCATGGCCCCGGTGCCGTACGGCCAGCAGCCCATCACGCTCGACGTGAACGGCCCATCGTGGCTCATCCTGCGCAGCACGCCCGAGAAGCAACTGGCGGCCTGGCTCTTCGTGCGTTGGTTCGCCGAAGCGGAGCAGACGCTCGCCTGGGCGCTCGACACCGGCCAGTTACCCCTGCGCGCTTCGGCGGCGGATCAGCTCCGGCGGGAGCACGACGAGCAATCTATGATGGTCGCCGCGCTCGACTTGCTGCCCTTCGCGCATGCTGCCCCGCTCGTGTCCTACTGGCCCGCCGTGACCGAGGCCGCGACGCGCGCTGTGCTGGCCGTCGTCGCCGGCGACGCGCCGGAGTTGGCGCACGGCCAGGCGCGGGACGCCGTCCAACAACTGGTTGCCCCATGATGACTCCATCTGTGTTTCTCGCAGTTGCTATCGACGCGACGCGAGCCGCTGCGCGCGTCGCGCTCGATCGCTTCGACCAGCCCCAGATTGTCACTCACAAAGGGTTTCGCGATATCGTGACCGAAGCGGATGTCGCCGCGCAGAATGCGGCTGTCGAGACGATTCTGGCGCGATTCCCGGAGGCGGCGATTCTCGGCGAGGAAGACCTGGCGCCGCCGGCCGGAGCCGAGACGCTGTGGGTGATCGATCCGATCGACGGCACGACGAATTATGCGAGACAGTTTCCCTCCTTCGCCGTCTCGATCGGCGTGGTGCAGCGCGGGCAGCCGGTCGCGGGAGCCGTATACGATCCCCTGCGCGATCATCTCTTCGCGGCCGAAGCGGGTCGCGGCGCGACGCTGAACGGCGCGCCGATTCACGTATCGGACGTGCGCGCATTGCCCGAGGCTATTCTCGCCGCCGACTGGGGCCAGTCGCCCGAGGATCGGCGACGCGCGCTCGCGCTCGCTCACGCCATCGGAACCGAGTGCCGCACCGTGCGCGCGATCGGATCGGCTGCGCTGGCGATGTGTTATCTTGCCGCCGGCTGGGTTGACCTCTTTTTCAACCTGGCGCTCAAGCCGTGGGATGGCGCGGCGGGGCAGCTCATCATCGCCGAAGCGGGTGGGTGCATGACCAATCCTCAGGGCGAGAAGTGGGATTACACACAACCGGCAGCCCTCGCCAGCAACGGCCACCTCCACTTCGTCTTCGATACGTATCGTGTCGTCGACTGATCAGGGGATAAGGCGGGGGCCGGCCTCGCCCATGCCCAGGGCGACCGCATACACCGCTCCGCTGCGCTTCAGGTGCGCTGCGCGGGGCCGCCCCTACAAAAACCGGGAATGGTAACTGCTCAGCCGTCACTGCAAGGAGCGTTGTGTGCGACGAAGCAGTCTCCTACTCGACCGGCGATGTTTGCTGATAGGCACTGAGATTGCTTCGCAAAAAACGCTCGCAATGACGCGGGCTGAGTAGTTACCGGGAATGTGGAACGTGCACGGCATAAATCGTTTGCCCGTTGCCGTTCCCGCCTTCCTTATGGTACAATTGTTCTAGTCGCACTGAGCAGCTATTCTGCTGCTCATGCGAAAACCGCTCGAAGCGGACTGCCAAGTCCGCGTTTGCGGCTGGACTTTACAATCCAGCCAGCGCAATTGGCCAGGGGCATTCCCTATGACCGATCTCAACCCGCGCGGCGCG
>DASSFZ010000559.1:0-3203 GCA_035693785.1 Anaerolineae bacterium
AACTGCTCGAAGGATTCCTTGTTGAACCACAGGACGTCCTTGTGACGGTTCACCTGGAGGAAGCGGCGGACCTCGTCGTCGCTCAACAGGTCCGAGACGACACGATAGGCGAAACCGGCTTCCGGCGAGAGGTCGGCAAACCAATCCAGGTGATCTGTCAGGATGCGCACGGTCGTGACCGCGCGCCAGGCGGCGATTTCGTCCAGCCCGGCGTCTTGCAGCGCGGAGGCGATGATCCGTCCCAACAGCCACTCGTCGATCGCGCTGCGGCTGCGCTGCGCCGCATCCTCAGACATGGCGACCCGTCCTAGCTCGTGAACGAACAGCCAGCTCAGCAGCGTGCCCCAGACAGCCGCATGCCCCCGCACATCCCTCTGATGCAGGTAGACGCTCCAGTCGGAAGAAGGTGCCGGCTCATCAGGCGTCCGCTCTTCGGAGCGCGCGGGGAACAGATACAGAGCAGCGTCCAGTTTGAGCCGAATGTCGCGCGCAATGGCGACCTCGTCGCCTTCGCCGCCGGAAGCCTGCTTAACTTCGCGAAGCAGCCGCACGACTTTCCGCTCGATCTCGTCCGCCTCAGGGCGCTCCGGTGCGAGTGTCTTCATCCACTCGAAAGCCTCCGCGTTGACCAGGTCCGCGAAGGCACGGTGAATCGGCTGCAGGAACAGCTCGCGCATCGCCTCGTCGACGCTGGGCACGCCGCGCCCGCCGAGATACGCGTGCAACTGCGCGTACTGGCGCCACTCGTCGTCGCGCACCTCGCGAAAGTCGAGGAAGACGTGGTGCTCGTACGCGCCCAGCTCGATGTACAACCCGCTCTCGGCCAGATCGTGATTGCTGCGGAGGTATTCCAGGCCGGTGACGTGATCGCGGAAGATGGTGTAAAGGCCGGCCTCGTCGCGGATGTCCAGCCCTTCGGCCAGCGTGCGCTGCGCGAGCACACGGTCACCACCCTCGCCGGTTTTCACAGCGTATGCGGCGCTCATGCGAATCCAGCCACGCGTCGAGCCGAACTTATTGTGGTACACCACCAACGCACGCTCCGCTTGCCCTGCGATCCCCGAAGGGCGGTTCGAGTAGGCGAATACATCTTCATCGACGTGGCCTTCCGGCGTGAAGAGGTCGTACAATAGAAAGTTCTCGACGTCCGCGAACAGATAACGACGATGCAAGAGCGGGAAGATGAGCCGCTCGTGATGCTGAACGAAGCCGGAATCGGGCTGCTCGTCCCACAGCGCACGGCGGAATTCCATGCCGTACTTCTCTGCCAAGCCCTCGATCTGGCCGTGCCCGAACATCGGCAGGCCGGGCATCGTCGCCAGCATGACGCACACGCCGAAGTACTTGTCACTCTTGCCGAACTGATCGACCGCCGTGCGCTCGTCGGGGTTGTTCATGAAATTCACATAGCGCTTGAGGATCGCCGGATCGAATTCGATCGTGTTCTTGATCACCGAGCGGTATTTGGCGTTGTCTTCGTCACGCAGCATGTTCATGAAGGCGCTGTTGTACACGCGGTGCATGCCGAGCGTGCGGACGAAGTAGCCCTCCATCAGCCAGAACGCCTCGGCGAGCAGCAGCGTGTCGGGCGCTTCGACGGCCGCCCGATCGACGACCTCGCGCCAGAATTCGACCGGCATTGCCGCTTCGAACTGGCGCCGGGGCAGGCCGAAGTCGGCGCGCGAGGGGATCGCGCCGCCGGTTCCCGGCTCGGGAAACCACAGGCGCTGGTAGTGCTTCTTCGCCAGCGTCATCGCCGCGTCGAAGCGGATGATCGGGAACTGCCGGGCGACGTGCAAGATGGTCTGGATGACCGCTTCGCGCACTTCTGGCTTGAGGTAATTCAACTGCGCGGTGTCGTTCCACGGCAGGCTCGTGCCGTCGTTGCCGTGGTAGATGTACTTCACGCTGCCGTTCGCATGATCGACGCGCTTGAAGACAACGGCGGCGTCGGAGCGGCTGTAGTAGTGGTCTTCGAGATAGATGCCCATACGCTCGTCGCTCGACAGGTTCGGGCTGTCGAAGGCATACGAAGGGAACGGGCTGGCGTCCGACGAAATGAACCAGTCGGGATGCTCGGCCACCCACGGCGAGTCGATGCCCATGTGGTTGGGCACCATGTCGCTGGCCAGGCGGATGCCGCGCCGCCACGCGCGCTCCTTGAGATTCTGCAGCGCGGCGTCGCCGCCGAGATCGTTCGCGACGCTGTAGGCATACAGCGAGTAGGCCGACGCGACCGCATCCGCGTTACCCATGAGTTGCTTGATGCGCTGCGAAGCCGGGCTGCGCTCCCACACGCCGATCAGCCACAGGCCGGTGATGCCGCAGCGCGCCAGCGTGTCGAGTTCCTCATCGGGGATCTGGTCGAGGCGTGCGATCGGGCGCTGGTACCGGCGCGACAGTTGATCGAGCCACACGTAGGCGTTCTTGGCGATCAGCACCAGGCGCGGCATCCATTCGCGATCGGGCGTGAAGCGCTCGGCCTCGATTTCCAATCCGGCGAACACGTAGACGGGCACACCCTTCTCGCCGGGGCCGAACCCGGCAAAGATCGGTTTCTCTTCCTCCCTGATCAGGTCGAGGCTACCCAGCAGGCGATATAGATACCGGCCCAACAAGAGACCCCAACGCGCCTGGATGTATTCGAGCTGCCCCGGCAGCGAGTGCGGCACGGCAACAGCCGGGCTGCGCAGCATGTCGATCAGGTTCTGGTTGTCGGGTCCGAAGACCGGTTGTGTATCGAAAAACTCGCGCAGGCCGGCGACGACGCGCAGGTAGGTGGTTTCTTTTTCGAGCGCGGTGTCGTCGAACAGCTCCATGAACGGCGCGCAGGCCGGGTTCATGTTGGCGACCCACAGCATGAGCATTTCTTCGAGGATGATCTGCCGATTGGGCACGTCGCCGGTTTGACCGTTGAGATAAGCGTCGAGCGTAATTTCGCGCCGATAGACAGCCAGCGCCGGGAACTCGTCTGCGAATCGGCGCAGCGCCGCATCGACCGCTTCCCTACCTAGCTGCGTGTCCAGCGCCGCCAGCGCCTGCGCCATCACGTTGGGGCTCATCTGCTGGCGATACTGGCCGACGACATAGTGCAGGATTTCGTCGATCAGCCCCAGCGCGTTGATCTGGCCGGCCTTGATCGCCTGTTCGGGGAAGCGAGCCAGGTCGCGCTTCGCGTTCATCTTTTGCGCGAACGTGCGCGC
>DASSFZ010000560.1:0-3234 GCA_035693785.1 Anaerolineae bacterium
TACAACAGGCACGCGGACGACCCACCCCAAGCGCGCAACGTAATTATACGCCGATATTCGCGCCCCCACCATCAGTTGACCCCCGCTTTGGTTATGCTAAAATGAATATATTCCGTCTCTCCGCCACCGAAGATGCGCATCATCTTCATATATGAAGGAGGTGATCGAACACTTCGTCACGAAACACGATCAGGCTACCCACCGTCGCATGCACATTCTCTCAGGAGGAGATACACATGTCCGCTACAACGAAGAAGACGTTCACCATCGTCAGCTTGTCGATCGTCGCCATTGTGCTCTTGAGTGCGTGCCAGCCCAGCGCGCCGACCGACCTGCTTGGCGAGATCAAGGCGCGCGGCACGATCCGCATCTCGACCGACCCGAACTACGCGCCGCAGTCGTCGTCGGTCCCCGATGCGACACGCAAGGCCGACACGAAGTGCGCCTCCGACGAGCTGACATCCGCTGAGTTGGAGGGCTTCGACATCGACACCGCCGTCGAGATCGCCACGCGGCTGGGCGTCGAGCCGTGCTTTGTTACGCCGCAGTGGGAGATCATCACCGCCGGCAATTGGGCCGGCCGCTGGGACATCAGTGTCGGCTCGATGACGATCACCACGCAGCGCCAGGAAATATTGTGGTTCACGCCCGGCTACTACTTCACGCCGGCGCAACTGGCGGCCCGCCAGGGTTCCGACATCGATTCCGTCGACGACATCGCGGGCAAACCCGTGTGTGTCGGTACGGCCACGACGTATGAATCGTACTTGAGCGGCCAGGATGTCGGCATCCCCGCATCCGACATCAAGGTGCCTCCGCCGGCCGGCGTGCAGGTATTCCCGCTGGACACCGACGCCGAGTGCGCTCAGGCCATCCGGGCCGGCCGCACCGATTTCGACACCTTTCTGACTTCGGGCACCGTGGTCGACGAAGCGATCGCTCAAGGCATCCCGGTCGTGAAGGTCGGCTCGCCGGTGTTCGTCGAGAACCTGGCCGTCGCGATCGACAAGAGCTCGCCCAAGGACCCGCAGAGCTTGCTGGATGAGATCGGCAAGATCATTACGGCGATGCACGCCGATGGCACGCTGAAGGCCTCGTCGATAAAGTGGTTCGGCGCCGACTTGACGACGGCGCCGTAGACGACGAGCGTGGCCGGAGTGGAGGCGGCGGTGCAGTCGATGGCCGCCGCTTCCGCACCTTGATCTGGCGCATGACGCTCGCGTCGATCGGCGACAGTCAGTGCCTGTCCGAAAACCGGCGGACTTGGCTTCCATGCCCAGCCATCCGGCGGCGTGTCCGCTTCGCTCCGGGGTGCTGCGCAAGGAGCCACCTCCGCAGACTTTTCCTAGGGAGGTGGAACGATGGCCACCCAAGTAGCAATCCGTCCGACGCTGGCTCAGCAGATTCTCCAGCAGCAAGCCCAGGCGCAGCGCGTGTTTGCGGTCAAGGTGATCATCTCGTGGGCGGCGCTGCTGGCGTTTCTTCTGTTCATGTTTAGCAGCGTGACCATCCAGATAGGCCCGATCGCTATCCGGACCATCCAGCTCGACCGAGCTTTCATCGACAAATACTGGCGGTACATCAGCGAGGGCGCGATCGAGACGCTGAGAATCTGCTTCCTGTCGATTGTCTTCGCCAGCGTCCTGGCCTTGCTGGCTGCGCTAGGCCGCCTGTCGCGTATTGCGCCCATCTACGCGCTGTCCACGTTCTACGTCTCGCTCATTCGAGGTACGCCGCTGCTGCTGCAAATCTTTTTCTTCTTTCTCGCGCTGCCGCAGATGGGCATCGTGCTCTCAGGCCTCGTCGCCGGGGTGGTGGCCCTCTCGCTGAACTACGGCGCGTATATGAGTGAGATTTTCCGCGCCGGCATTCAAAGCGTGGGCAAGGGCCAGCGTGAAGCGGCGCTGGCGCTGGGCCTGACACAGGGCCAGACCATGCGCCGCATCGTGCTGCCCCAGGCGCTGCGCGTCGTCATCCCACCCGTCGGCAATGAGTTCATCGCCATGCTGAAAGATTCTTCGCTGGTCGCAATGACCGGATTTGTGCGCGAGATCATGTGGCGAGCCAAAGACGTCGGCCAGTCGCATTTTCGCGGGCTAGAGGCGCTGCTCGTCGCCGCGCTGTGGTACTGGGTGATGACGCTGATCTTCTCCGCCATTCAGTCGCGGCTCGAGACACGGCTCGCGCGCGGGGACCGCTAAGCATGCCGATCATCCAGGTGACCGACCTGCACAAGTATTTCGGTCCCCTGCATGTCCTCAGAGGCATCTCGTTGTCTGTCGAGCGAGCCGAGGTCGTCTGCGTCATCGGCCGATCGGGATCGGGCAAATCGACACTGCTTCGCTGCATCAACTTTCTGGAGCAGCCAACGCACGGGCGAATCGAGGTTGACGAGCTGGTCGTGAACGTCGAGCGCCACCGTCTCACGCCCGAGCAGAAACTGGTGATTCGCCACATCCGGATGCGCACCGGCATGGTGTTCCAGGAGTTCAACCTGTTTCCTCATCTGAGCGTGATCGATAACCTGATCGAAGCGCCGGTCACAGTCAAAGGCATGAAGAAGGCGGATGCCATCCCGCTGGCAGAGAAATACCTGGCCAAGGTCGGCCTGATGCACAAGCGCGACGAATACCCGGCGCGTCTGTCCGGCGGCCAGAAGCAGCGCGTCGCTATCGCCCGGGCGCTGACCATGCAGCCAGAGGTCATGATGTTCGACGAGCCGACCTCGGCGCTCGATCCGGAACTGATCGGCGAAGTGCTCGACGTGATGAAGGAGCTGGCCCGCGAAGGGACGACGATGCTGGTGGTCACGCACGAGATGGGCTTCGCGAGCGAGGTGTGCAATCGCGTCATTTACATGGATGACGGGCAGATCGTTGAGGAAGGCCCACCGAAGCTGATCTTCACGTCCCCGGCTGACCCGCGCACCCGCCAGTTCCTCGATCGATTGCTGCGCACCGAGGCCAGTGAAAAGTGATCAGTAATCAGTAAACAGTAATCAGTGATCGGTGATCGGTGATCAGTGACAAGAGCCAACGGCGTCATGTGTCACTCATCACACATCACTTGCCTGCACGAGGAAGGATGATTCCTACCTACGCGATTGTCCGCCCACCGGGCGATACATACCCGGACTCGCTCACACGGCTCGATCCACCGCCACCGGTCGATTTGAAGCTGGCGCGGCGGCAGCACGCGGCGTATGAAGCGGCGCTGCGCGAGTGCGGCCTGGAG
>DASSFZ010000561.1:0-7625 GCA_035693785.1 Anaerolineae bacterium
AAACAGGGACTTGCTGTTCTGGATATCCAGGCGAAGCCATAACGACTCAGGGTAGAACTTCCTGTCCCGTGAAAACACTGCGCTCGAAAGATAAGCCCCCGAGCGAGTCGGGGGCTGTGTTACATCTGTAACCTTGTAGAGACTACTCATGGTTGCGGTGGTATTTGAATACGCTCATTGACTGGAGACGTCTTCAGGAACTCGACGATGTCCTGCTCCAACTGTCCAACGTCCTGTCCACCATAGATTCCGCCCAGACCCTGTGCTGTGAAAGCGGTGAGCGTGCCATCCGCTCCGATCAGGAATCGCCCCCTCCTCGAATCGGTAGAATACCTGACCTGACCATCGTCTGGGACATCATAGTTGATCAGGCTAAATCCACTCAGGAACAGAATCTCGCGGCTGCCCAGCTCAAACGGAGGCCCCGGCTCCTCGATCTTGGTCACGCCCCGGTAAGTTCCACCCTGGCGCGTCACGAGGATGGTCTGGCCCGGTTCGAGCGGCTTCCAGTCGGGGAAGAACCTGGGGTTGTCGGCACGCTTATCGAACAGAACCTTGTCGACGGTGACCGTGTAGTCGGTGAGCAGCAGGCCGGGCATCTTTCCCTCCGCCAGCATCTGGTCGATCCACTCTTGAGGTTTCTCCATCGAGTTAATGAAGTGCACCTCCTGGATGCCCTGGATCGTTCCCTCGATGACCAATTCGGCGCCGTTGTAGCCGCTGAGCGCCGTGGGCAGGAGTTCCTCTTTCGCCGGCTTCGGCAGTTTGGCGACAAGGTCCAGGGTATCCTTTTCGAGAACGCCCTTGTCTTTCCCACGATAGGTATCGGCAAACGGATTCATGCCCTTTCGCTTGATCGAGAACAACGTGTTGTCCTTCTCGATGCGAAACTGCCCGGCGGATGCCATAATCGCGTATTTCGTCTGACCGGGGGCTTCAATTGGATCACCCGAGATGTCCACCAGAAACAGGATTGCTCGATCCCCGATCTCATAGGTAGCGATATGTGGAGTGACGACAATAGTCGCAGACGGAGCCTGGCCGTGCAACACCTTATCAACGGCGACTTGATACTCGAGCACATCTGTCCCGATCGGTAGTCCGCGCGCTTGGCGGTCGGCTAACTCCGCGTTCGTCGCCGTAGTGTCGGTGATCCAGTGCGTCTGTTTATCAACAATCTCGCCCTCAATAATGAGATCGGCTTTCAGCAATTCCTCAAGGCTCCTTATTTCAACTTCATCTATACGCGAGGGAAGAGCGTCGCTTGTTTCCTCCGGCGCTGAGGCGGTCGAAACGACCTGGTCCATCGCCTGGTTCGACGCAGTCCGCTCGGGTACCGCCGCACAGCCAGAGAGCAAGATGATGACAGCCGCCAGCGCGAGTAAGAAGATGATCCGAGTAGATTTCTGCTTTGACATATTATTCCTCCTAACTTGTGAGGCTTGAAGCTGAACCGGATCAGCAGTTTGTTGAGCACTGACTAAGGGTAAGGCACAGAACTGACATCTTTGCTTGTCGGCCGCACGACTCCGCAGTGCCAATACCGCACATGTGAACCTGACGTCAGCAATTGACATGACTCGTGAGATAGATCATAAGTTTGAACTTCGTAAAGCCCCAAGGCATGCCCCAACTCGTGGGCAACAGTGGATTGTTTGGGATCGCCTGACCACCTGCTGAAATACCACATATTCAATTCAATCAGTTGTCTATCAGCACCTATATTACACCCAGGTCTGCTATCATTAACGTCCCATGTCACCCCAATAGGCCGACCGTCACCAATAGCGGTCCCATCACAAAATCTGTCGATGCCATCGATGATTAACTTGGCCTCTGCCTCACTCGCCGCTTTAGCGAAAAGAGGGTTCCCAGTTGCAGCGTTCCAGCTATTAGCAGCTCTGTCAACGGTGTTACCGTAATCTCGCGCCCAGTATTTGATAGGACGAGGAAGGCGGGCCCCCGGATAGACGGGCACGGTGAAAAGCGGCGTTAGCGCCCAGTCATCTGAAACGACCCACATGCCTGCGGAAAGACTATCAGCATACATGTGGACATTGAACCAGGTGGTGTTGGCAAGTGTAAACTCGCAGCTAACATTATGAGAGGTGGGCCACATAACATGATCACCGGGCCAAATTGCCGTCGTGTAATTGTTAGGACAGCCGAAGGTTGTGCCATTCGCATACCACCTGAGATAAGCGCGAGTCCCGTGCGAAGTAGCCATCCATGCGCTCAAGCGGTAGCGCTGGTTCGCGGCAATGGGGGAAGTGAAATTGGAATTCGCCACTGCGCCCCATTGTGTTCCAGGCTGATTTTCATTCCAAATATAGCCATCCCATTTATCGCCTGTGTTGTAAAGGCTGCTCCAGCCATGACCCGCTCCATCTGGCCAAAAGAATGTTTCATGTTGCCCACAACAACCTTCTGCACCCACCTCCTGAGCATTTCCATCCCTGAACCAGGGGTAGAAATGGCTGGGAATGGATGACTCAAAGTCCGGATTCCGGATCCTATTTGCCGCTGGAGGTGCCGATGCTTGTACAGCGGTTACAAGTAGTAAAGACGCAGCCAGGCATAGTAGGAGGATGACGACAGTGCGTGTGGTCAAGAGTTGGGAAACCGATTTGTTCAATCGTCCAGGCTGCTTGTTGCCATGGGTTAGGATTTTCATCAGGACCCTCTCCTTGTGCAGGTTGCACCACAGATGACAGATGTCCCAAACAAAGGTTATCCTCGTCTGTTAACGCACGCAAGCAAGTCTACCTCTGTTCATAGCTCTATACTTGACGCTTAGGTGTCAATTCGGTGTCAATTCAGCCACGAGGAAGTCTCAAGCCTTAAGGGCACAACTACGTGGGACTCCCTTTGAGGGGGTCTTCCAGGCGATACCCCCAACCACGCATCGACCGAAGATACCGCGGATGTTTCGCATTTAGCTCAATCTTCCGGCGGAGACGTTTGATACAACCCTTGACTTGATCGGCAGTCCCACCTTTGCCAGCCGGAGCGTGCCACACTGCCCCCAGCAGTTCCGTCGTGCTGACCCACTTTCCCCGGTTGCGGGCAAGATAGGCCAGCACCCTGAACTCCAGCGGCGTCAGGTGGATGGGCCTGCCCCAGCGTGTCACTTCTTGCGTCTGCAGATCAATCGTCAGCCCACCGACACGAATCTGCATCGGCCCTAACGGCTTGAGCAGCCGGCGCTTCGCCCGCTGGGCCAGGCCCGGATCGTAGTCAATCACCCCTTGCGCGGCACACCGCACCGCCCGGCGGAGGACGTCTGGCTCCACGTCGAGTGGATGGAGAGCAAACACACCCGCGCCCAGGGCCATCTCCAGAATGGAGTCGTCGTCTCCCGTCGTCAACGCGGCGATGCGTGCCCGAGGCAGCACAACGTGAATCGCGGCCCAGGTGTCTATGCGGACCATCTCGGGCTGGTCGATATTGACGAGGAGAACGTCAACCGGGAGCCGCCGGAGAACAGGTAGTTGGCTGACATACAAGAAGTCCTCCCTGCGCCGACGATCTGGAACTCCGGTTCGTGGGATAAGTAAGTCATAAGCCGTTCGCGGCGCCCCGGCTCTGGCTCGACAATCAGGACGTTGATGATGCCTGTTCTGGAAACGCCCTCAGCCTGTTTCATGGCTCCAGGTGGCAAAGCCCATATTTCGCATCGCTCGGCGTGGATTACCAAATCCACGCACCGGCCCCGGATTCGGCACGCCCTTTGGGCAGCGATGGGAGCGGGTGCGAAATGCTGCCCAGAACGTGTTATGCACTTTAACGAATAAACGCTGTTTTCGGCGGATTTCCAGCGGTATCACTTGCTTCAGGCGCGTTCGAAGCCCGAAAATGGGCCACTTTCCCTGGAAAATATGGGCGCAACCGAAAGTTCATAACACGCTCTAAGGTTGAATGCAGATTCACCCTAGCACGAAGCGAGGCACGGTCAACAGCACAAAACCAAGGAGCTTATGTTCGGAACAAGCCAAAGGTTTGTGAGCGCCAGCGCCAGGCGGCCCGTCCGCACAAATGATCAGGCTGTGCTATAATCCCGCCCAAATCGCGCGCCAACGGGGTCGTTCACACCATGGTGAGCGTTGATCCGAAAAGCATTGTTATTAAGGGCATACGCGACGGCCTGTCGGTGACGCTTCCCGGCGACGGCGCGTGGCCGGAAGCTTTGGCTGCGCTCGAGACGCGGCTGACGCAGGCCCCGGCGTTTTTCAAGGGCGGGCGCGTGGCGCTGATGGTTGGAGCGCGCGCCCTGACCGAAGATGACATGCGCCAGGCACGCGATCTGCTCGTCCGCCACGACGTGACGCTGTGGGCCATCGTGGGCGAAAACGCAGAGACTCAGCAGATCGCGTCGAGGCTGGGGCTGGATGTCCCACCTCCCGGTTCGGCTCCAAGTTCGGCGCGGGTCTCTGACCCCGCCGCCCCGCTGGCTGAGTCGCGGACGTGGGACGTCGCCGTCGAGGGTGAGCGCGAGTTGGTCGCAATGCCGCTCGACGAATGGCCGGACGCCGGCCTGGTGGTTCGGCGCACGCTGCGCTCGGGGCAGTCGCTTCGCCATCCGGGCAGCATCGCCGTGATCGGCGACGTGAATCCCGGCGCGGAGATCATCGCCGGTGGCAATATCGTGGTGTGGGGACGGCTGCGCGGCACCGTCCACGCCGGCGCGCTGGGGGACGAGAACGCCGTGGTGTGCGCGCTCGACCTGGCGCCGACTCAGTTGCGCATCGGCGGCCGCATCACGCGCTCGCCCGACGAGCGGCGTCGCAAGCCGCGCCCGGAAACGGCGCGTGTGCGCGACGGGCACATCGTCGCCGAGCCGTGGGGCATCTAGTTCCTTCAGCCTGCCCTCGCACGCTGTCTGCGGGGGTTCCCACAGTTCCTTTGGTTTCCTGGAGTTGCCTGCAAGGAATGGAAGGAACTGAAGGAACTCAAGGAACTGAAGGGGTGGTAGGAGGCATGTATGGCTGCACAGGTGATGACGATAACATCCGGCAAGGGTGGGGTGGGCAAGACGACCACGACCGCCAACATCGGCGTGGCGCTCGCGCTGCTCGGCAAGCGCGTTGTGTGTCTGGACGCCGACATCGGCCTGCGCAACCTCGACGTCGTGCTCGGGCTGGAGAACCGCATCGTGTACGACGTGGTCGACGTGATCGAAGGGCGCTGCAAGCTGCGCCAGGCGCTGATCAAGGACAAGCGCCTGTCCGAGCTGCACCTGCTGCCCGCCTCGCAGAAGCGCGACAAGAGCGCGGTGAAGTCGGCAGACTTGATCCGCGTGTGCGAGGAGCTTGGCGCCGAGCACGATTTCGTCCTTATCGACTCGGCCGCCGGCATCGAGGAAGGCTTCCGCACGGCGCTCGCCCCGGCCAACGGCGTGATCATCGTCACCAACCCCGAAGTCTCGGCGGTGCGCGACGCCGATCGCGTGATCGGCCTGATCGAAGCCGCCGAGAAAGGCCCGGCCAGGCTGATCGTCAACCGGCTCAAGCCGGGGCTGGTGCAGCGCGGCGATATGCTCGACACGGGCGACGTGCTGGAAATCCTGGCCGTCGATCTGCTCGGCGTCGTCCCCGAAGACGAAGCTGTCCTGATCTCGACCAATCGGGGTCACCCGGCAGCGCTCGACGAGAAATCGCGCGCCGGGCAATCGTTCCGAAACATCGCGCGGCGGTTGCTGGGCGAAGAGGTGCCCTTCGAGACGTTCCGCGAAGCCCCCGGGTTGTTGCAGCGTCTCGGCCGCCTGTTCCAGTCAGATGGGAGGTCGGCATGAACCTGCTCAGCCGCCTGCGCGGGCAAAGGCCGCCGACGAGCCGCGAGATCGCCAAGCAGCGCCTGCAGCTCGTGCTGGTGCACGATCGCAGCCGGATCTCGCCTGGGATGCTCGAAATGCTGAAGGACGAAATCATCGCCGTGATCTCCAAGCACATCGAGATCGACGAGGCCGGGGTGCAGGTGACTTTTTCGCAGAACGATCGGGAGAGCCGCCTGATGGCCGACATTCCCCTAGCGGATGGGCACCGCGCGCGGGGGCAGCTTTAGTCTTGACCACGAAGGCACAAAGACACGAAGCTATCTTGGTGTCTTCGTGTCTTTGTGGTTAGGGAGCTTCGAGAGAGTATCGAGAGATGGCCGTTGTTCGAGAAGCGCGAGGGAGATCGTCGTACGCGCGCGCCGCCTGGCGCCACTTCGATGGGATGATGCTCATCGCGATCGTCTTGCTGAGCGCGATCAGCATCTTGATGATCCACAGCGCGACGCTGGGCGCGCCGCCGGGCAGCGACCCTTCGGCAGGCTCAGGGCAGAGCCTGGCCGACGCCGCGCGCAAGCAGGCGCAGTTCGCGCTGCTAGGGCTGGGCGTCTATTTCGGCGTGGCGTCGATCGATTACCGCCTCTGGTTCAACCTCTACCGCGCGCTGTATGCCGTCTCCTTCGCGCTGCTGGCGATCGCGTTGGTACTGGGCAGCAGCGAGATCGGCGACGTGCGCCGCTGGATCGACGTGGCGCTGTTCAACATCCAGCCCGCCGAGCTGGCGAAGGTGCTGCTCATCCCGGCGCTGGCAGGCCATCTTGCGGCGCAGAAGGAACGCATCGGCAAAATGAAGACGTTCGTCGGCACGCTGGCGTTGATCGCCGCGCCGGTGGCGCTCATCTTCGCGCAGCCCAACCTGAGCACGGCCATCGTCGTCTGCGTCGTCGGCATGACCATGTTCTACGTCGCGGGCATGAAGGCGCGCCACATTCTCCTGCTCGCCGCCGTGGCGCTGGTTGCGCTGCCCCTGGTCTGGTCACAGATGGCGGATTACCAGCGCGCTCGCATCGCCACGTTTCTGGATCCGCGCAACAACCCGGACGCCGAGTATAACCTGCTGCAGGCCGAGATCAGCATCGGCAACGGCGGGCTGTTCGGTCAGGGCTACGCGCAGGGCAGCCAGAGCCAGGGGCGCTTCCTGAAGGTTCGCCACACCGACTTCATTTTCTCGGTCATCGGCGAGGAGCTTGGCTTCGCCGGCGCGGTGATCTTGCTGGCCCTGATCGGCCTGCTGCTCGTCCGCCTGTTGCGCGCGGCGTCGCTCGCCCGCGACGATTTCGGGCGCATTACGGCGGTCGGCGTCTTCGCCATGCTCCTGTTCCAGTCGGCGATCAACATTGCCATGAATTTGCGGCTGGTGCCGGTCGCCGGATTGCCTCTGCCGCTGGTATCCTACGGCGGAAGCTCACTCGTGACGACGCTGATCGCTCTGGGTATCGTGCAGAGCATCGTCATGCGGCACAAGAAGATCGAGTTTTAGCCAAGAGATCCCTCTGAAAGAACTGCGCTCACCGCAAGGATTTTGGACGCGGATGAACGCGGATTACGCTGATTTTGATTCTATCCACGTCCAAAGACTTAGTTGCACCAGTGGTTCGTGCTATGGATATCCAGATCGATCCGCACACACTTGAACGTGCCGAAGAACGTGGAACGAACACAGAAGAAATCAAGGACGTGATCAATAGTGGGATAACCATCCCAGCCAAGCACGGCCGGAGAGGGAAAGCCAAAGTCTATGATTTTAAGCAGCAGTGGCTTGGCAAGTATTACGAACAAAAGAGGGTGGAAGTGG
>DASSFZ010000562.1:0-8946 GCA_035693785.1 Anaerolineae bacterium
GACGGTGGGATCATCGCCAAGCTCGCCGATTTCGGCATCGCCCGTATTCCAGACAGACGTCTCACCCAGACGGGATGGTTTGTGGGCACCCCGCTGTATGCATCGCCTGAACAACTCGCCGCCGGATTGGTCGATGCCCGATCAGATATATACTCGTGGGCTGCTGTACTCTTCGAAATGCTGACGGGGAAGGTTCTGAAAGAATTGCTTGCCGACGGCTCTGCTGACCATGCAGCGATGCTGGATAGATTTCCCGAAACGTTTCTTATCGAGAATGGCGTGCCGCAGCAGTTTGTCGCCGCGTTGCAGAGAGCCTTGCACACCGATCCGCGCCGCCGCTATCAGACGGCTCGCGAGGTGCTGGATGACCTGGAATCGATCAGACGGGCACTCAGTCGCCAGGCTCAGGTAGCTATAGACCTTGAGGGGCCGCCGCATGGGGAGACGCTCGAAGCCAAAGCACGAGCGTGGCTGCGCCGAAACCGTGCAAAGCTAGCTTTCTCCGGCGTCCTGCTCATTATTCTTCTGGTTTTAGCTGCCATTCTTGGTCCACTGTGGGTGACTGGGATTGTGCCTAAAGCAGACACACCCACCTCCACCCTGTCAGCAGGAGCGCATACGCTCACATTGACGATAACCCCTACCCTTACGCCGACCCCAACGCGTACTCCATCGCCGACACGAACGACTTCGCTAACCGTCACACGTACGGCAACGGTCACGCCCGCATTGCGTCGCACCCCAACACGCGCTTCGTCACCGACACGGACATTCACACCGGCGCCCGTGCCAGATTCACCCACACCGGAAGTTCCACCGTTCGCTACGCGTACGCCTAATCCTACGGCTACACTTCCACCGTTTCCTACGCGTACGTCCACCACGTCGTCCTCGGCACCCTAAGAGCCTGTTTTGAAATAGCATTTTCGCCGCAGTGCAACTGCCGCTTAGGGCGCTTTCCGATTGCGTTTACGTCGCGCTCGGAGTCGAGGCTTTAGCCGGCAACCGCCTAAAGGCTCGACTCCGGCGTAAACCAAAACGGAAGCCACTATAAACTTGAATCTCCAAACACGCTCTAACTGTGGTGTTCACGGCAATCCCATAAGTACTGTGGGGCTATGGCCCAACCGGATTCCAACGCTACTGTGATATGCTAATACGGCAATGAGGAAGGTAGCGTTCTCATCTGCCGCTCTGATCATCGCACTCTCGTTTGTCCGCGTTACGTTTGCCCTGATTGTCCGTGCGTCACAACAGGCATTGGATTTGGCTTCGCGTGACAAAATAACAGTGAGCGTAACTACGCGGCCCAACGTCATTGCGAGCATCTTTGTGCGAAGCAATCCCCCAGCCGGCCAGGCGATTGCTTCGTCGCAAAAGACGCTCCTCGCAATGACGCCTGAACAGTTACATGGTAGTTCTCTTTCAGCCGAACTCCCCAGTGCCCCGCCTAACTCAGTAGATATTACCGGACGGTCGACAGGCTATACTGAAGTAGGTTATGAATTTACTGCCACTGTCCGGCCGAAAAGCACCACGCGACCGGTCACGTTTACCTGGCAGGTCTCAGATTTAGGGAGTTTTACACGAATCGTCACCGATTCTCTGTACGATACACAAACGTTCACTTGGGCGGTACCTGGAAACAAGATCATTACCGTCGTCGCCGGCAACGGTGATAAGACTGTCGACGACGTTCACATCGTCAATATTCAGCCCCAGCCGCTTGATGATATCGCGATCAATGGCACGCAGGCAGGCACGATCAACACCGCATACAATTTCACAGCCATCGCCAGTCCACCTAATGCTTACAAGCCCATCACCTATACTTGGTCTCCACCGCCGAATTCGGGTCAGGGGCCTGTCGTCACTTACACCTGGACGACCACGGGCATCAAGATCTTCTCCGTAGTGGCTACGAATGCTGCCAACAATGCCGTTACAGGCACTCACGTTGTCGCCATCGATTTCTCTCCCAAGAAGGTGTATTTGCCTTCGGTGCTGCGCGATGCCTGTTTCGGTTTAACGTTATTTCCGATCGAGAACGATGATAACGACGGAAGCTACGTGGTGCGGTGGTGTGCTTCTGGCGCAGAATACTATGTTTTGGAAGAAACTGTCTTTGGCTCTATCAGCCCTATGGTGGTCTACTCAGATAGTGACACCTACGCTCCTTTGAGTGATCGTGGTCCAACAAGGTATTATTACCGCGTCAAATCAATCAGCAGTTCGGGCAGCAACCGCCAGTCCAACGAGGAGAGCGTAGACGTGCTATGGGAGCTTGAGCCAAACAATTATATTGACGGGCCCAACGCGCCCGACGAGTCCAACGGGCCTCTGCTATCTGGCCTGTGGTACTATGGCAAGCCCGGCCCGGTGGATGACAAGTGGGATTGCTTCCGGTTCTTTGCGACGAGTGCTGGACTAATAACTGTGGACTTGGAGAATCATACCGGTCAACAGATACATTTGGCTTTATTTTTCCAGATAGAGAACCCAGATCCAATACAGGATACTACACCACCCTATCACATCGAGCACTTTGGCGCTGCAGGAAGATATTACGCTTGCATCTACTCAGAAAACGGCGATCCTGACGCGCCTTACCGTTTGAAAGCGACATTCCCCCAATGACGCCACTCGACGCCCAACCCGCGCCATCACTCGCCGCGCAGGCGGATGCGCGCCGCGCGGCAGCGCGGGCACTCCACGCCGACGAACTCGTATCCGCAGCGCGTGCAGATGCGCGGCTCGATCGGCTTCTCGTCGCTCATCGACGCGACGATCACGACCACCTCGTGCCCCTCGAAGCGGTCTAGCCACTCACTCATCTCCTGATCCGCTACCGTCCAGCGCCCATCGACCTTCTTCAAAATGCCCCGCTTCACCTCGGCGTCCACCTCGTACGCGGCGCTTGCCAGGTCCAGGACGGCAGCCTTACGCAGCGACATGCCAGTTCTCCTCTTCCACGATCAGGTTCTCCAACAGCATGGACTTGTCTTTCAGCACGCGGAAACGATCGAAATCGCGGGCGACGGCCGTATTCGGGAAGATCGCCTGCGCCTCGGCGAGCACCTGCTTTTGGCCGTACCGGCGCGAGATGTGTGTCAAAATCAACTGCCCGACCTGCGCGTCCTGCGCGAGGCGCGCCGCCTGTGCCGCCGTCAAGTGATCGTACGAGCGCGCCAGATCGGCCTCGGCGTCCAGGTACGTCGACTCGATGACGAGCGCGTCCGCGCCGCGCACGTGCTCGATCAGATCCGACGTGCGCCCGGCGTCCCCCACGTGCGCCAGCGCCGCACCCCGGATCACTGGGCCGAGGACTTCGTCGGGGTGGATCGTCCGGCCGTCGCTCAGCGTCACCGATTCGCCCGCGACCAGCCGCCGCCGTTCCGGTCCGGGCGGCACGCCGAGCGCCTCCGCCTTGTCGACGAGGAATGGCCGGCGCGGCTTCTCCCGAAACAGATAGCCGAAGCACTCGCCGCCCCGGTGCATCACCGGGAACGCGATCAGCTCGAACGAGTCGTCCTCCAGCAGCCTGCCCGGCTTGACGTCGACGAACGACAGGCGCATCGGCGGGCGCGCGCCGCGCAGCACGACCCGGTAAATCAAGTCCTCCACCCGATCCAGCGTGCTGCGCCCGCCGAAAATCTCTACCTCCTCGATCGTCTCCCAGCGCATGAACGTGCTCAGCAGCCCGCCGAGGCCCAGGATGTGGTCGAGGTGGCTGTGCGTGAGCAGGATCCTATTCAGCCTTTTGAAGCCAAGCCCGCTCTTCAACAGTTGGCGCTGCGTGCCCTCGCCGCAGTCCACCAGAAAGCGATACTCTTTGTGCAGCACGACGTGCGCCGACAGGTTACGGCGGATCGACGGCGCGGCGGCTGAGGTGCCGAGAAAGACGATTTCGAACATGATGGCTTATCGCGTATCGCTTATCGCATATCGCATATCGTCCCGCGAGGCTGGTCGACACGCCTTTCGTCTGTCGTCATTCACTGGACACGAGCGATCGCTGTGAGTATCAGCACGACCACGCCCAGGATCAGGTTGATGCGGCCCAGGCGCGCCATGCGCTGCCGCAGTGCGGCCACTTCTTCCTCGTTCGAGACGCCCGCCGCTGCCAGCATCGCGTTGCGCTGCAGCGCAGGCTGCACCCCGAATTGCAGCAGCGCGCCCACGGCGATCATGCCGATGATCGCGGCGTGCTTGAGCAGGATGGCCTGCGCCCACAGGTTGTCGAAGTTCAGAAAGCCCTTGTAGTTCTCATTGGCGTTCATTTGCACGAGGCCGGTGAGGATCAGTACGACCAGGCTGAGGTTCGCCAGCGGCTTGAAGCGCCGGTCGAGCGCTTCGACGGCGCGCGCGAGCCTTCGGTCGTCGTCGCCGAGCGCGCGCCGCAGGCCAGGCCACACGACCAGCGCCATCGTCACCAGCCCGCCGATCCACACGACCGTCGCAATCAAATGCAGGAAAAAACTGAGTGCCAGCAACCCGGGGGCATTCAGCGTGAGCATAAAAGAATTATAGCAGAATGTGGAATGCAGAATGTAGAATGTAGAATTTCAGCATTCCTCATTCTGCGTTCGTCATTTCTTCTCCATTGCCTTCAGCGCCTCGTACGCCGGCTTCACGCGCGTCTCCGGCCAATCGGGATAGACCACCGTCCACCAGTATTGCTCGTCGTCTGGTGTCCATACCGGATCGGCCAGCCCGATCACGGTCATGATGCTGATCCACGGCGACCAGTTCTGCCTGGCGAAGTCGAACGCGCGCACCAGGTAATCGGCCTGCGTCTGCTCGTCGACGGCGTGCCACGCGTATTCGGGATGGATCGGGTCGGTCGTCCAGCCCATCTCGAGCACCGCCACCTGCTTGCCGGCGTCGCCGTGCCTGACCATGATCTCGCGCAGGTCCTCGACGTGCCGGAAGGAGAAGAAGCGCTGCCCGCCCAGCTCAGGGTTCGCCGCCACCTCGTCGGGCGAGGCTTCCGGCGGCGCTTTGAACCCCGGCGCGTGCGCACCCAGCAGGTCGAAGTATGGCGCTGCCCCGGCTTCGTACATCTTCTCGACGAACATCGCATCGGGCATGATGCCCTCGGTCCACGTCCCGGTCGGCGCCATGCCCGCCGAGATCACGAGCGCGTTCGGGTCGGCGCGCTTGATCGCGACGTAGCACGCCTTGAGCAGCTCGACGTATCCGGCCGGATCGGGCGGCTGGCCTCCCCACTCGCGCGACAGGTTCGGCTCATTCCACACCTGGTACGCGTGAATGCGGCCCCGATAGCGATCAGCCAGCGCGTAGCAGAAGTCGGCAAAGTCTTGCAGGTTGGCCGGCGGCGCGTTCTCCAGCGGCTCGGTACCCGGCGCCTGCGCCCAGAATGGCTGGCGGTCGACGCGCGCGATTATCTTGAGATGGCGCTTCGTGGCGCGTCGCACGAGGTCGTCGGCCACCTTCCAGGCGTATTGGCCTTTGCCGAGACCTTCAATATCGCGCCAGGCGAACGACTGCTTCACCCAGGTGAAACCCATGTCGCGGATCAGATTCAGGTCACGCCCGGCGATCTCAGGCTTCCACCAGGCGAACATCTGGATGCCGTACTCAGGCGACTTCAGGCGGGCGCGCGGCCAAGAAGTAGGCGTCGGCACAGGCGTCGGCGTCACGGCCGTGGCGCTCGCGCAGCCGGTCATGAGCAGACCGGCGATGAGGGTGAGTATGCAGCGGAATCGAACTGATGAAAATGCCAAGCTGAGGCGGCTCCGACGCCGCCGGGCTTCCATGCCCGGCTTGATGATTTCGAGAGAGAAAGTGAATGCGGAATGAATCGCGCCCGTTCATTCCGCATTCCACATTCGACATTCTGACTTCCTACGGGATTCCCAGCACTCCCTTCATAAAGTCACGCACGGCATCGAAGGCCGGCCGCGGCCCGCCCCGCAGATCGGTGATGCTCCACGGGGCGGTGCGATCTTGCGCGCCCAGCGGCGACTTCTGCGCGAAGTCGAGGTTGAACAATATCGCCAGCTTCACGAACCCCCACTCTTGCATCAGGCGGAACGCGTCCGCGTCCCACTGTGCCTGCTCTTCGGCTGTATTGTCCAGGCCGAACTCGTACGACGGCAGCGCCGTATCGCTGATGCCTTCGTACGAGGCCCAGCCGAACTCCGTCACGCACAGCGGCTTCTGCTTGCCGATGATGTTGTAATAATCTTCCAGCGTGCTGCGGAACGACCACGAGGGGTGCGGATTATCGAACGGGCCTCGGAACGACGCGGTCGGATCATTGTAGCCTTCGTCGTGGCGGTACTGCGGCGCCAAGTTGTAACCGTTGACATGCACGCCGACGCAGTCCGCGTAATTCAGGAAGCCAAGCTCGACCATGCGCTTGAGGTAGGGCTGATCGTCGCAGCCACGCGCGTCGCAGCCGCCGCCGAAGGCGCCAGTCGGCGACAGCGCACCGCTGATGACCATGGCGTCTGGATCCCTGGCCTTGATCGCCTGGTACGCCAGCTTCAGCATTTCGACGTACTGCTCGGGGCTGACCGCCTGCGGGTTGGTCCTCCACTCCGAGTCGATGTTCTGCTCGTTCCAGATTTCGAAGGCCTGCACCTTGCCCTGGTAGCGATCGACGACTTCGCCGACAAACCTGGCGTACTCGTTCAGATCGTTCGGCGGGCCTTCGACGCCTTCGACGCCGGGGCGCGACCACTCCGGCGCGGTGACGATGCTGAGCAGCACGCGGATGTCTTTCGTGCTCGCCGCTTCGACGACGCGATCGAACCCGCTCCAGTCCATTTCCCCCGGCGCGGGCGAGAAGTTGCCCCAGCGGAGCTGCTGCTTCACCCAGCCCAGCAGCAGCTTGTCCCTGAGCAGGCCGATCGCGTAGGCGGGATCGCTGGTGAGCGCGTCCGACTGAATACCGAACTCCATCGAAGGATCGTGCAGCGGCGCAATCGTCGGCTGCGGCGTTGGATTGCTGGCCGGCGCAGCCGGTTCGACAGGCTGCGTCGCGGGCGCTGTCGCCGTGGCGACGGATCCCACGACGCTCACGGCCGTGGGCGTGCTCACCGGCATTTCTTGCGGCGCCGCCGGGTTGAAGAACGCGAGGAACACCATCACCGCGCCGAACGCAATCGCCAGCAGCCACAACACGATCAGCGCCGGCGTCGGTATGCGATCCCAAATCGATCGTCTGTCTTGATTCATGAATCACCTACATCCATTCGCCGCGCACCAGCTCTTCACGGCGTGGAACACCGGCCTGCGGCCCAGGCCGATGTCGATGAAGCTATAGAGCGCATTGTCGGTGACCAGCCTCGTCACCGGGCCGTAGTCCAGGTTCCACAGGATCACCAGCCGGCAGCCCCACTGCTTGCACAGGCTCATGCCTTCGGTCACCCAGTCGGCCTGCTCTTGCTGCGTGTTCTCGCTCGCCCACTCGAATCCTTCGACCTGACCGATCGTCTCCGAGGATGCCACACCGAACTCGGTGACGCACGCCGGCTTGCCGGTGATGCTCTGGTAGCCGAGCACCGTGTCCTTGAAGTACCACGAGTGATGCGGCGGGCTGAACAGGTTGTCGTACGGGCCGCCCAGCGACGCCGAGGGCGGCACGCGCAGCGCGTTGACGTGCGTGCCGACGCAGTCCATGTACTTCGCCGCGCCGGCGGCGACCATCTGCCTGAGGTATTCGAAGTCGTCGGTGGCGTTCACGCCGTCGTTCCATCCGGTCGGCGCGAGCGCGCCGCTGATGACCAGGATGTTCGGGTCTTTCGCCTTGATCGCGTTGTAGGCGGCGGCGAGCAACTGCGTGTAGCGCGCCGCGTCGAGCTTCTGGGGGCTGGTCAGCCACTCGCGGCTGATGTTCTGCTCGTTCCATACTTCGATGGCGTGAATGCGACCTTTGAACAGATCGGCCAGCCCGCCGGCCAGCTCGGCGAGAGCCGCCGGATCGTCCGGCGGCGCGTGCACCTCGCCCGTCCATGGATGCGTGCAAGGTGGGGAGGTGACAATGCTTAACAGCACTTTCAGTCCGGCGCCGTTCGCCGCGCTGATCATCGTGTTAAGCCGATTCAGGTCAGGCCCGCCGCAGTAGTAATCGTAATCCCCCCAGCGGAACTGAATCTTGGTCCAGCCCAGGCCAAGCTCGTTCGTGTAGTTGACGATACTCTGCGCACCGGCCTCCGTATCGATATAACCGTAGTAATGGGAGTGGATGCCGTATTGAGTCGGCCCGCCGCCAGCGGGCGGCGCGATGGGCGGCGGTGCGACGACCTCCGCGCCGACCTTGATCACGACGCTCAGTTCATCGCCAAATGCGCCATCCTCATTTCGCAGCCGCCAGATCCCGGTGAACGCGCCGTCCTCGTCGCCCGACTCCATCGGCACGCTGACGTCGATCGTCTTGCCCGGCTCCAGCGCGCCGACCTTCACCGGGCTGCTCGCGCCGAGCCGTGCTCCCCTGACGAAGGCGAGTTCCGTATCCGCGCTCCACGCGCACGTCCCGCTGTTGCGCACCTTCCACGTCTTGGTGAAGTCTTTGCCTTTGTCGAAGCGCGTGTTGTCGGGAACCGTCACGTCGGCGACGTATGCGGCATTAAGGCACGGGGCCTCCGGGGTCGATGGGGTATCTTTCCCGCCGCCACCCGCGCCGGTCTCTGTTTCCTCTTCACCGACGGTGACAACCACGACATCCTTCGTCACAGAGCCGGCCGTGACCGTCGCCGTGTACACGCCGTCGCCGGCGGGTGTCCAGACCAGGTCCGAACTCGCCAACGGCCGCGACTCGCTCAGCACGACCGAGCCGTCGGCGGTGGTGATGGTCCAGTCTACGCTCAACTCGCCTGAGCCGGTTATCGCGCTTTGCTGTCGATAGGCCTTGATCGGCTCGAGCAGGTTGGGCGCGACGTCTGGACCTTGCACGTCGCGAATTACCGCGCCGCGCAG
>DASSFZ010000563.1:0-7125 GCA_035693785.1 Anaerolineae bacterium
GACGTCGACGTGGAACGCCGGCTCAAGCAACCGAGGGCTGTTGCTCGTCATCAGCCAGCCCATGACGCTCTGACGCTGAAGGCTTTCGGTATCTTGATACGTGACCAGGTTTGGAGCAGGCACGGTTGAGGTTTGCATGCCGTTAGAATTGTACCAGGGAAGACACATGAGGCATATGGCCCGAAAGTTCTATTTTGTGTCCATTTGCAAGAATTTCCTATGGATTCTCATTGGATGGTTGCATCGTTAATCGTTTTCAGACTTCGGAAGTCTCAAGGCGTATTCTCGCAGGCGACGGTAGCCGGCAATCCGAGTAGTTTCGCTGGCGAGATGCCACTTAAAGACTTCCGAAGTCTCAACGGAGGCAAGCCATGTCGCAACGCATCATTCGCGCCCCGCGCGGCACGCAGTTGGTATGCAAGGGTTGGCTGCAAGAGGCCGCCCTGCGCATGCTTATGAACAATCTCGACCCGGACGTGGCCGAGAAACCCGACGACCTGATCGTGTACGGCGGACGGGGACGCGCCGCCCGGTCGTGGGAGTCATTCGACGCCATCGTCGCCGCGCTGAAGGAACTGGAAAACGACGAGACGCTCCTGGTGCAATCGGGCAAGCCGGTGGCCGTGTTCAAGACGCACCCTGACGCGCCGCGCGTGCTGATCGCCAACTCGAACATCGTGCCGCACTGGGCGACACAGGAGAACTTCGATCGGTGGGAGCGCGACGGTCTGATCATGTTCGGCCAGATGACGGCCGGCTCGTGGATCTACATCGGCACGCAGGGTATCCTGCAAGGCACGTACGAGACGCTCGGCTCGCTCGCGGGGAGGCAAGGCTGGGCCGAAGGGCTTAAGGGCAAGTTCGTGCTGACAGCCGGACTGGGCGGCATGGGCGGCGCGCAGCCGCTCGCAATCACGATGAACGAAGGCGTCGGCCTGATCGTCGAGATCGACCCGGCGCGAGCGAGGCGCAGGCTGGAGACGAAGTACGTCGACGTGGTCGTGGACGACCTGGAAGAAGCGATGACGATGGTCGAAGAGGCAAGAAACAAGAGGCAACCGCTGTCGGTTGGGCTGATTGCGAACGCCGCCGACGTGTTCCCCGAGCTGGTGATACGGGGCGTGCTGCCCGACGTCGTCACCGATCAGACGCCCGCGCACGATCCCCTCTCCTACGTCCCACACGGAATGTCGCTCGAAGCGGCGAATGTGCTGCGGATGCACGATCCTGACGAATACACACGCCGTTCGATGGCGTCGATGGCGCGCCACGTGCAGGCCATGCTCGAGTTTCAGAACAAGGGCGCCGTCGTGTTCGACTATGGCAACAACCTGCGCCAGCGCGCATACGACGCAGGCGTGAAGGAGGCATTCGCCTACCCGGGTTTCGTGCCGGCTTACATCCGGCCCCTGTTCTGCGAAGGCAAAGGCCCCTTCCGCTGGGTCGCGCTGAGCGGCGACGAGAAGGACCTGCATCGCACGGATGAAGCCATCCTGGAACTGTTCCCGCACGACAAGCACCTCGAGCGGTGGATCCGCATGGCGCAGCAGCGCGTGAAGTTCCAGGGCCTGCCTGCGCGCATCTGTTGGCTGGGTTACGGCGAACGGGCCAGAGCCGGGTTGAAGTTCAACGAGCTGGTCGCGAAAGGCGAGGTATCCGCGCCGATCGTCATCGGGCGCGATCATCTCGACGCCGGCTCGGTCGCCAGCCCGCGCCGCGAGACGGAAGGCATGCGCGACGGGTCAGACGCCATCAGCGACTGGCCGATCCTCAACGCGCTGATCAACGCCGTCGGCGGCGCGACGTGGGTGAGCTTCCACCACGGCGGCGGCGTCGGCATCGGCTACAGCCAGCACGCGGGCCAGGTGATCGTCGCCGATGGGACGCCCGAGGCGGCGCAGCGGCTGGAGCGGGTGCTCACCACCGATCCGGGCCTGGGCGTCGTACGACACGCGGACGCCGGGTATCCCGAAGCGATCGCGTTTGCGAAGAAGACCGGAATCAAGATGCCGATGCTACGATAAGCGAGTCAGCGAATCGGCGAGTCAGCGATGCTGTTCGCCGGCTCTCCGATTCACCAAGCGTGGTATACTGTAGATATTATCATGATCTGACAGACCGGATAGGTGAATGCCTGAGTATCGCGTCAACCAGCTCGAAGCCATACTGCGCACTCTGCACGAATCGGTCGAGGGATTGCAGGGCACGGTCGTCGTCAGCCTCGACGGGTTCGTCGTCGCAGCGCACCTGCCTTCCGGCAACGGCCGTCGCGAGCACACGTCGAGCGCAGCCGACAGCCCACAGGTCGCCGCCATGGCGGCCTCGATCATCGCCTTGAGTGACAAAGTCCTGGCGCAGTTGGCGCGCGGCTCGATCAGCCGCGTCCTGATCGACGGCAGCCAGGGCGGCATCATCGTCGTGCCGGCCGGCGCCGAAGCGGCCCTGGCAGTGATGGTCAGCCACGACGCGAAGCTCGGCCTGGTGATGCTGGTGCTGCAGCGCTCGGCCGAGCAGGTGAAACGCATACTCGCGCGGTAGCGCTTCATCTTTGACACAGCGTGGTGTCCTCGGTATAATCTCGCCTGTTTAGGGTCAGACGAGCGTTTCACTCGCGTAGTTCCTGTCGGGAAACGCCGTAGAACGGTATCCCGATGCCGTTCGGATAAGGCCGGCATAGGGATGCCAACCTACTTTCCCGACAAGAACTAGCGTAACGCCCGCCCGTCCAGGGGCGGGTTTTTATTTGCGAGTTTGTGGAGAAAACTGTATGAAAGTCATCATCGTCGGATGCGGCCGCGTCGGCGCCGAGCTGGCCATCTCGGTATCGCGCAGCGGCCACGACGTGACCGTGGTCGATCAAAGCCCGACCGCGTTCGATCGGCTAGGCTCCGACTTCAAAGGGCGCACGGTGCAGGGCATCGCGTTCGACCGCGACGTGCTGGAGCGCGCGGGGATCACGGCGGCGGACGCCTTCGCCGCGACCACGTCGAGCGACAATGCGAACATCATCGCCGCCCGGATCGCCCGCGACATCTTCCACGTCCCGAACGTCGTCGCGCGCATTTACAATCCGACGCGGCGCGAGGTGTACGAGCGACTGGGCCTGCAGACCGTCGCTTCATCGACGTGGGGCGCGCAGCGCATCGAGCAGTTGCTGCTCCATCCGGGCCTGGCCGACGTCGAGATGATCGGCCACGGCGAAGTCAAATTGATCGAGATGCAGGTCCCCCCCGCGTGGGTCGGCCAGCCGGCGAACCGGATCATGGATGGCCAGGCGTGCGTGATCGCCGTCACTCGCGCCGGGCGCGCGTTCGTGCCCAAGGACGGCGACCGGTTCCAGGCAGGCGATCTGGCATACGTCAGCTTGGCGGCGGAATTGATGCCGCAGTTGGTCGAATCGGCGCTGCAGGTCCTATAACGATGGGAGAAGAGGTCATGTTCGTGTTAATTGTCGGCGGCGGCAAGATCGGCTCGCACTTGGCTACGCTGCTGCTTGAAGAGGGCCACGCCGTTCGCGTGATCGATCCGCGTCCGGACGTCCTGACGAAGCTGCATCGCGAGCTGCCGGCCGAGATGATCCATCCCGGCGACGGCACCGATCCGGCGCGGCTGGAGCAGTCGGGCATTCGCAAGGCTCACGTCCTGGCGGCGGTGACCGGCGACGACGACACCAACCTGGTCGTCACTACCCTGGCGCGCTTCGAATATGGCGTGCCGCGCATCATCGCCCGCGTGAACAATCCGCGCAACGCCTGGCTGTTCACGCCGGAAATGGGCGTGGACGTGGCGCTCAACCAGGCCGATCTGATGGCGAAGATGATCGCCGAGGAGATGTCGCTGGGCGACATGATGACGCTGCTCAAGCTGCGCAAGGGCGAGGTGGAAATCGTCGAGGAGAAGATCGCGCCGACAGCGATTGCCAACGAAAAGGCCATCAAAGATATCCAGTGGCCGGAAGGCTGCACAGTGGCGGCCGTCATCCGCAAGGGCGAAGTGATCACACCGCGTGGCGACACGGTGCTGCACGCGTACGACGAAGTGCTGGCCGTCGTGCGCACCGCACAGCGCCAGGCGCTGGCCACGCTGCTCGGGCGATCGTAGGCGATTCCAGGTGAAACCGGATCGTTCCACGTCAGAACGGAGTGATTTATGGCATCTGAAACCAGTCGGCGTTTCTCGATAGCCGACCTCTTGATCGGCCAGCCGCTGCGCACGGCCGACGCGCCGTATCAGGCTATCAGCAAGAAGATCGGCCTGGCTGTCTTCGCCTCCGACGCGCTTTCGTCGGTGGCGTACGCCACGCAGGAAATCCTGATCGTGCTGGCGCTGGCCGGCGCCGCCACCTTCGCGTTGTCGATCCCTATTTCGCTGGTCATCGTCTTCCTGATGATCGTCGTCGCCGTCTCGTACCGGCAGACGATCTACGCGTATCCCAGTGGCGGCGGCGCGTACACGGTGACGCGTGAGAATTTCGGCCGGAACATCGCGCAGGTGGCCGCCGCCGCCTTGCTGACGGATTACATCCTGACGGTGGCGGTCAGCATTTCGAGCGGCGTCGAGCAGATTGCGTCGTTCGCGCCGGCGCTGCATCCGTACCGCGTCGAGATTGCGCTGGCTGTGATCTGGGGCATGACGGTGGTCAACCTGCGCGGCATCAAGGAATCCGGCCGAGCGTTCGCCTTGCCGACGTATTTCTTCGTCACGATGATGGCGTTGACGCTGGGGGCGGGATTGATTCAGATGATCACTGGCAGCCTGGGGACTGTCACGAATCCACCGTCGCCGTCCGGGCACGAAGTTCAGACGCTGACGCTGCTTCTTGTACTGCGCGCGTTCGCCAGCGGCTCGACCGCGCTGACCGGCATCGAAGCCATCACGAACGGCATCCCGGCGTTCAAGGAGCCGCGCAGCCGCAACGCGGCGATCACACTCGTCGCGATGGTGGCGATCCTGGCGTCGATGTTCCTGGGCGTCACACTGCTGGCGAACCGCGTGCAAGTGTTTGCCTTCGAAGGCATGAAGGAAACGATCATCTCTCAAATCGCGCGCACAGTGTTTGGCGAAGGCGCACTGCATGTGCTGGCGCTCGTCGCCACGGCCGTCATCCTGTTAATGGCCGCCAATACCTCGTTCGCCGATTTTCCGCGCGTAAGCAGCATCGTGGCGCAGGATGGTTACTTGCCGAAGCAGCTTACTTTCCGCGGGCGGCGCCTGGTGTTTTCGTGGGGCATCGTGGCGCTGGCCCTGGTCGCGTCTGCACTGGTTGCCGTCTTCAACGCCGAGACGACGCGCCTGATCCCGCTGTATGCCATCGGCGTGTTCCTGTCGTTCACCCTGTCGCAGTCCGGCATGGTCAGGCGTTGGCGCGAGATCGGCAGGCTGAAGCCGGGCGAGGAGCAAGAGCTGCACGGCCACCTGGTGCGATACGACTCTGCCTGGCGATCGAAGATGGCGGTCAACGCGTTGGGCGCGGTGATGACCGGCACCGTGATGCTGGTCTTCGCCATCGCCAAGTTCCGCGAGGGAGCATGGATTGTGGTTATCCTGATCCCGACGCTCGTCTACGGATTCGTGCGCATCCATCGGCACTATCAGGGTGTGGCCGACATCTTGAGCCACGGCTCGCGCTGGCCGAATCTGCGTCCACGGCCGGTGAAGACGCTGGTACTGGTGGACGACATTCACGCCGGAACGATCCACACCATCAACTTCGCCAAATCGCTGGGTGTGCCCTGGACGGCAGTGCACGTGGCCATCGATCCGGAGAAGGCCGAGCGGGTGAAGGAGAAGTGGCGAGAGCGCATCGGAGACGAGGCGTATCTCACCGTCCTGCCCTCACCATATCGCAACCTGGCCGATCCGGTTCGCGAGTACGTGCTGAAACTGCTGGAAGAAATGCCGAATGGTTTTATCCACGTCATCGTCGGCCACCTGGTGATGGACAAACTCCGCGAGCAGGCGCTCCACCAGAACGCGGCGATCATCTTGAACCTGGCCCTGCAGGACGTCGATCACGCGACGGTGACCACGGTTTCGTATCGCCTGGAGACACACGCCAACGGCAAGGGCCGGCACCGCGCCATCTCGGTGAAGGAATAAAAGAAGACCTGGCAGGTCTCGCAGACCTGCCAGGTCTACAACAACTCACCCCGGTTCTTTCCGCAATTGCTCGATCAGGCTCACGAGCTCGTTCCAGCTTTTCGTATCCTTGTGCAACTCGCCGATGTGGCTGTAGCGGATCACGCCGCGCTCGTCGATGAGATACAGCGTCGGCCAATAACGGTTGTCGAACGCGCGCCACGTAGCGAAGTCGTTGTCGATCGCCACCGGGTAGGGCACGTCCAGGCGGGCGATGGCGTCCCGGACGTTGTCGATGTCCTTCTCGTGGTTGAACTCCGGCGAATGCACACCGACGACGATCAAGCCATCGTCCTGGTACGTGTGGTGAAGCTCCCGCACCGCGGGAATCGAGCGCACGCAGTTGATTCAGCCGAACGTCCAGAAATCGATCAGCACGACGCTGCCGCGCAGGTCAGCAGTGGTGAGCGGCCTGCTGTTGAGCCACACGTCGTTTTTCAATTTGGGCGCGAGAGGCCCGTCGGGTAACGGATTCGGCACGGCGTTCTCCTGTTCGGGCGCGGATGATCTGGGAGCGTCTGCCGCCGGCGCAGATTGCCCGGCGGAATCGGCCGGGGCCACGGCGGCTGGCGCGCAGGCGGCGAGTATCAGGCCCGACGCGGCGAGACTCCACAGCAATCCTGTCATCTCAGTATTCCTCCCTCTGCGCCTGTGAGTGTAGCCCGAACATCTTACGGCGCACTTACGACATGGTATAATCGCGCTGTGCCCATACAAGTTGAACTCGACGACGTGGTTCGGCTGCGCAAGCCCCACGCGTGCGGCGGGTACGAGTGGACGGTCGCGCGTATTGGCGCGGACATCGGCCTGAAATGCAACACGTGCGGTCGGCGCGTGCTCCTCACCCGGCGCGACTTCGAGAAGCGCCTCAAGACCTTCGTGCGGCGCGCGATGGCCGCCAGCGATTCGCCGCAGACCCCTACTTCACCAGTGTCATCGTGAGCCGGCGACCTGTTCGACTCGTATTTCTGTTTGCCGATGTCGGCG
>DASSFZ010000564.1:0-2332 GCA_035693785.1 Anaerolineae bacterium
CAATGCGATCTACTTGCTGCCGACCAATTTGTATGGGCCACACGACAAATTCGATCCCAGATCGTCACACGTCATCCCGGCTCTGATCAAGAAGTGCATCGACGCGCGCGAGGCGGGCGAAGATCACATTGTCGTATGGGGAGACGGCTCGCCGACACGCGAGTTTTTGTACGTGGCCGACGCGGCCGAAGGAATCGTGTTAGCCGCTGAGCAGTATGACGGCGCAGAGCCGGTGAATCTGGGATCGGGTTTCGAGATCAGTATTCGCAATCTGGCCGAAATAATCATCCGGCATACCGGCTACCAGGGCGAGTTAGTGTGGGATACCAGCCAGCCGAACGGCCAGCCGCGTCGGACGCTGGACACTCATCGCGCCAAACAACTATTTGGATTTGAGGCCAAAGTGGATTTCGAGGAGGGCCTCTGTCGAACAATCGACTGGTATGAACAACAACGCAAAGATGGAAACACCTTGCTGTGATTTGTGCGGTGCGGACGACGCCGAAATATTGTATGCTGGCGCAAGTTGGAAGCAGTTGCTGCCCGACGGCCTGGCGCTCGTGCGCTGCCGCAGGTGTGCTTTGATGTATTTGAATCCGCGTCCAGGCTCGGACGAGATTGGCGCGCACTATCTACCTGATTACGGTCCCTTCCGGCCGGCGGTCGAAGATGAACGCTTCGGTCCGATGCGTTGGATACGTCGGCGCAAGTTGATCCGGCGTCGCAAGTTAGTGGAGCGTTACAGCGGTCGGAAGTCAGGCCGTGTCTTGGACGTGGGCTGCGCGACTGGCCTGTTCTTGCACGAAATGGCCCTGGCCGGCTGGCAGGTGGCGGGTGTCGAACCGACGGCCTCGGCTGCCGACTACGCTCGAACGCGACTGGGGCTGGACGTGTTTGAGGGAGTGCTTGAACAAGCGCCCTATCCACCCCAGTCGTTTGACGCAGTGACGTTCTGGGATGTCTTGGAGCATACCTTTTCGCCGGCAGCCACGCTCGAACGCGCAGCCGATTTGTTGAGGCCCGCCGGCTTGGTGGCGATCAATATTCCGAACTGGCACAGCCTGGATCGACGACTGTTCGGGGCGCACTGGATTGGCCTTGATCCGCCTCGGCATTTATATGTCTTCACTCGTGCAACTTTGACGGCGCTGCTGCAGAAATCCGGTTTTCGCGTGTTGGACTGGATATGCTTCATGCCATCATACTATTCATTCATCATCAGCGTGGATCGCAGGCTGAGTGCCACGTCGCCGCGATGGGCGCGTCGAGCCGGCCGGGTGCTCAATTTCCCGGGGGTGCGGTTCATATTCGAGCCGTGGTTTACGGTATCCAACTGGATGAAGCGCGGCGGCGTGATCTCTGTATTTGCCCGTAAGGAGTCGGAGGAGACGTCTCGTGAATGACGAGGGACCATTCTTCTTGGAGATACGGCGGGTCGCCGCAGAAGATGGCAGCGGCCAGGCGTATAACGCGCTTTATGAAGAAGAAAGCCTATCGCAGATAGAATCGTTTTACTTGTGGTTGATGGATCGACTGCGCCTGCCGGCGAGTGGTACGCTGCTGGATGTATCGTGCGGAGCAGGAGAGGTCGTGCGGCTCGCGATGCAGCGGGGTTTGAAGGCGATCGGTGTAGATATTTCCGAAGTGGTGGCGCGAGTGGCGTATCGGAACTTGCGCGGGCAAGCCTCGGTTGCTGTGAGCGCGGGCGAGCATCTACCTTTCCCGGACGAGAGCTTCAATTTCGTAACGAATATTGGCAGTCTGGAGCACTTTGTCGATCCGGCGCTGGGTGTGCACGAGATGGCGCGGGTGCTGCGGCCGGGCGGGAAGGCGTTTGTGTTGGTGCCAAACACCTTCAGCCTGCTGACGAACATATGGGTGGCGTTGCGCACCGGCAGCACCTCAGTCGATCATCAGCCGATTCAACGCTATGGGGCGCGCGCCGATTGGGTGCGCCTGCTGCAATCGAATGGCTTGACCGTGCGCCATACGGCCAAGTATGAACGTGCCTGGCCGCGTTTGGGAGCTGACTGGCGGTATTATCTGCGTCGGCCCAAGGAAATGCTGCGGCTCATCGCCGCGCCATTCGTTCCGCTCAACCTGGCGTTTTGTTTCCTATTCACCTGTGAGCGCCTTTCAGGTAAAGCCTAACCTTGAACCCCGATATGACTCATGCTTCCATCGCCACTGACACTCAGGGATTGACCGACCACGACGGCAACAGGCCGGTCGGCAGTGGTGATACCCATCGCTCGCTCTGTGGATCGAATAGTATAGCGATGACCGCTGGGAGGCACGAGGCTTTGAGAATGTTCGGTTGAGTTCTCATCGC
>DASSFZ010000565.1:0-35591 GCA_035693785.1 Anaerolineae bacterium
CCCGCCTCCCCAACAGAGGCGGCCACATTCAAGACGCGATCAAAGGCGAGCGGAAGGCGTTCTCCGGCCTCGCGCGCGATTTCATTCCCTTCACCGTATACGACCGTTACGAATTGTTCCCCGGCGCGACCTTCTCCGGCCCGGCCATTGTCGAGGAGCGCGAGTCGACGGTGGTCGTCGGCGAGGATGGGATGGCCTCGGTGGATGAGTTTGGGTTCTTGTGGGTTGAGCTGCCGGACCCTTCGGGCCTGAGGATGCCGTGACTCGAAAATTCGACCCTGTCACGCTCGAAATCCTGTGGCGACGCCTGCTCTCGATTGTGGACGAGGCTGATGCGGCTGTCGCCCGCACGGCTTTTTCCAGTCTACTCCGCGACGCACATGACTACACTTGCATGTTCACCGACCGTCAGGGCCGCGAGCTGGCGCAAGGCACTTTCGCCACGCCAGGGCAGTCGGGCGCGATGGCGCTGGGCATCAAGAAACTGGTGCGGCAGCTCCCCGTGGAGTCCTTCCGCCCGGGCGACGTGTACATCACCAACGACCCGTGGGCGCTGGCCGGGCACTTGAACGACGTCTGTGTCATCAGCCCCGTTTTCTATCACGACTGTCTAACCGCGTTCACGGCCTGCGTCCTGCACCACTCCGATATCGGCGGGCGGGTGGCCTCGGACAACCACGACGTGTTCGAGGAAGGGTTGTTCATCCCGCTGGTGAAACTCTACGATGGCGGCGTCCTGAACGAGGCCGTGCTCGAGATGATCCGGTGGAACGTGCGCACGCCGGAGCAGGTGATCGGCGACATTCGATCGCAGATTGCCTCCAATCATGTGTGCGCCGAGCAGGTGGTGCGGATGCTGGCGGAATACCATCTGGACGGGCTGGACGATTTGGCCGACGAGATCATCGCTCGCAGCGAGCAAAGCATCCGCGCCTCGATTGCCAAAGTCGCTCCCGGCATCTACCGCGCCGAAGGCGTGATCGAGCAAATGGAGGGCCGCGCCGATCTGGTCATCCAATGCGCGGTCGAGGTTGCCGGAAGCGACATCACGGTGGATTTGGCAGGTTCCTCGCCGCAAGTGGACTGGGGCGGGAACGTGGTCTACAACTTCACCTACGCCTATGTCCACATGGCGATCAAGAGTATCTTCGATCCTGAGATTCCCAACAACGACGGGAGCGCCGCGCCGATCCATTTGAAAGCGCCCGAAGGAACAGTCGTCAACTGCCGTTTCCCAGCGGCGGTCGCGGCGCGCATGCAGATCGGTCACTTCATGACCGAGATCATTTACCGCGCGCTGGCGCAGGCGTTGCCGAACCGCGTGATAGTCGGAAGCGGCGGCACGCCGGCGACGATGCAAGTCTTCTACGGGCGGCGCAACAATGGGCAACCATTTCATGCGGTATTGATTCGCGGCGGGGGCATGGGGGCCGGCGGCCTTCGCGATGGAGAAGGTTGTTTCATCTTCCCGGCGAACGGAGCCAATACGCCCGTGGAGATTCTTGAGAGCGACACGCCCTTGATCGTGGAACGGCGCGAGCTGTTGCCGGACTCGGGCGGGCCGGGCCAACAACGCGGCGGCCTCGGCCGTCGGGAGGTCTTCTGCGTGCCGAACGACGAGCACGCGCCCCAACCGCCCGTGAATCTCGGCATCCAATCCGGGCGCTTCCGCCTGCCGCCCGAAGGCTTATTCGGCGGCCTGCCGGGAGCAAGAGCGCGATTCCTCGTCAATGGCCAGCCCGGCAACCCATACAGCCTGACGCGCCTACGACCGGGCGATGTCGTGATCATGGATGCAGCGGGAGGCGGTGGATACGGCGATCCAAAGGAGCGCGATCGCGAGGCGCTGCTGTGCGATGTGCGAGACGGCAAGGTGTCGCGCGAGAGCGCGCTGCGCGATTACGGCGTCGATATTACAGACCAGACGTTGAAGGAGTGATCCACGAAGACACACGAAGATACACCAAGTTTTCAATCTTCGTGCCCTTTCGTGTGCATACGTCGATAAAAGAGATGCACGAGCCATTCAAGTTCTTAACTCCGGTGCGGGTGCGGTTCAACGAGACCGACTTGCAGGGTCACGTCAACTTCGGCCACTATCTGTTTTACTTCGACATCGGCGTGACGGATTACCTGCGCGCGATCGGCTATTCCTACGAGCGGATGTCCGCCGAAGGCATCGACATGGTGTACGGTGAGTCGCGGGCGCGCTACCTGTCGCCGGCGTATTTCGACGAGACGCTGAATATCCATACGCGCATCGGGCACATCGGCAATTCGAGCATGCGTTTCGACTTTCAGGTGATCGAAGCGAGCCGTGGCCGCCGCGTGGCCGAGGGGGAGATCACCGTCGTGATGATCGAGCGCGACACGCGCAAGAAGATGCGTGTGCCTGAACCCCTGCGCGAGGCCGTCGCTCGATACGAAGAAGTCAAGCCCGTAGTGACGACTTCAGGCGTCAGGCAAGACAGCGACTGAAGTCGCCACTACGAAAGATTTCAGGAGATAACATGAAAGCAGCCATTTTTCATGGAGCGCACCAGCCGCTCACCATCGAAGACATTCCGACGCCCGAACCGAAGGCGGGCGAGATTCTGGTGAAGGTCGCCGGATGCGGCGTGTGCCACACCGACCTTCACTACATCGACCACGACGTGCCGACGTTCAAAAAACCGCCGCTGGTGCTGGGGCACGAGACTTCCGGCACGGTGGCCGCAGTTGGCCCCCCCCTTAGTCCCCCCCCGTCAGCGACGGGGGGGGAAAGGGGGGGGTGGAAGGAAGGCGATCGCTTGCTGCTGCCCACCGTGTACGGGTGCGGCCATTGTCGCATGTGCCGCACCGGTCGCGAGAATATCTGCGAAAACATGGTGATGTTCGGCAGTTACGTGGACGGTGCTTACGCCGAGTACATCATCTCGCCGGCCAAGGATGCCATCCCGCTGCCACCGGAGATTCCGCTCGTCGAGGGTGCGATCATTGCCGACGCGACGACGACGCCCTTTCATGCGGTCGTGAATCGCGGGCGCGTTCAACCCGGCGACGCCGTCGTCGTCATCGGATGTGGCGGCATCGGCTTGAACTGCGTGCAGATTGCGGCGGCTGTCGGCGGGCAGGTGATCGCGGTGGACATCGCCGATCACAAGCTGGAGTGGGCGCGCAAGCTGGGCGCAAAGGCCACGGTCAATCCCAAGGCCGTCGAGCGGCTGGACAAGGAATTGCGCAAACTGACGGGCGGCGGCGCGGACATCGCGTTCGAGTGCATCGGCAACCCTATCACGCAGGAGCAAGCGTTTAACTCGGTGCACGCCGGCGGGCGGTTCGTCGTCGTCGGCTCGTCGGATAAGCCGATGACGCTCAACACCGGAAAGGTCATGTTTCGTGAGATTGAGATCATCGGCTCGCTTGGCTGTCGCGCCGTGGACTATCCGCGCGTCCTCGAATTGGCGCGGCAGGGAAAGATCAAGGTCGCCGAGCTGGTGACGGCGAAATTCCCGCTCGATCAGATCAACGATGCGCTCGACACGCTGCGGCGCGGCGAGGGCATCCGCTCCGTCATCGTGCCTTAGAGACAGTTATCAGTAATCAGTAATCAGTGATCAGTGACCGGTGGTGACCGATGACCGGTGACTGGTGACCGACGACTGATGGCTGATGACTGATGACTGATCACTGGTTACTGATCACTGACTCAGAGGTTCGCCGTTGCTTATTGACTTTCACATTCACGTCTCACGACCGGAGCACGAGCTTCCCTGGGTGCTGGAGTTCATGGCGCAGCAGTATCAGGACGGCGACTTGTGGGCGCTGGCCGACCAGATTCTGACGCCGGCGGGACTTCGGCCATTCTTGCAGGAGAACGGCATCGACTGGGCAGTGGCGCTATCCGAGGCCAATCCGATTACGACGGGCGTGACGACGAACGAGTGGGTAGCCGATCTGTGCGCGGGGGCCAACGCGCTGCCCGACCCCGCGACTGGCCCCCGCGGGCGCCTGATCCCATTCGCCAGCATCAACCCGTTCATGGTGAACGACCTGGGCGCAGAGCTGGAGCGATTGGTCAAGCAGTTTGGCTTTCGCGGGTTCAAGGTATATCCGGTGTACCAGCATCATTACGTGAACGACATTCGCATGTACCCGTTGTATGCGGCGGCGCAAGAGCTCGGTGTGCCGATGCTGGTGCACACCGGCTCGTCGGTGTTCAAGGGCGCGCGCATCAAATACGGTGATCCCCTGCATCTCGACGACGTGGCCATCGATTTTCCCAATCTTACGATCCTGATGGCGCATTCCGGCCGGCCCTTCTGGTACGAGCAAGCGTTCTGGATGGCGCGGCAGCACGAAAACGTCTACCTGGAAGTCTCCGGTCTGCCCGGCAAGAAACTGCTGGAGTACTTCCCGGACCTGGAGCGCCTGGCGGACAAGGTGGTCTACGGCTCGGACTGGCCAGGCAATCCTTACCTGCGAAAGAACGTCGAAGCGATTGAAGCGCTGCCTTTGAGAGACGAGACGAAGGAGAAGATTTTGTGGAAGAACGCGGCAGGAATTTTGGGCGTGGAAGTGCGAGGCGGCGAATAGCAGATAGCAGATGGCATATCGCCTGTCGCTTATCGAGCTTGGCAACCGATAGGCGATGAGCCATAGGCGATAAGCAATAAGCGGAAAGGTGGACACGATGAAGGAACTCTTGCTCGCCAATCAGGCGATTGCGCGGGGCGCGTGGGAAGCCGGTGTGACATTCGCCGCCGGTTACCCCGGCACGCCGAGCACCGAGATTCTGGAAACACTTATCCACTACCCGGGCGTGCATGCCCAGTGGTCGACCAACGAGAAGGTCGCCTTTGAAGAGGGCATGGGCGCGGCCATCGGCGGGCTGCGCGTGCTGGTGACGATGAAGCACGTCGGGCTGAACGTGGCGGCCGACGCTTTCATGGTCTTCCCATACTCCGGGACGAACGGCGGCTTCGTCGTCGTCTCGGCTGACGATCCCGGCATGCACTCCTCGCAGAACGAGCAAGATAACCGCTACCTGGCGCTGATGGCCAAGGTGCCCATCGTCGAGCCGACCACCGCGCAAGAGTGCAAGGATTTCGTCGGTGTCGCTCTGAGTCTTTCGGAAGAGTTCAGTGTGCCGGTGATGTTCCGCACGACAACCCGGCTCGCGCACCACAAAGGACTGGTGGAGCTAGGCGAGCGCGTCGAAGCGCCGCGCCGCGCGTTCACACCCGACGCAAAGCGCTTCTCCGTGCCGATCTACCGCAAGCTGCTCCGCCCGCAGGTGGAGAAGCGCCTGCAGCGCCTGGTCGAGTATGCCGAGACCAGCCCGCTCAATCGCGTGGAACATGCCGGCAGCGAAATCGGCGTAGTGACAAGCGGGATCTGCTATCAGTACGTGAAGGAAGTGCTGCCGGAAGCGGGAGTACTGCGACTGGGGATGACGCACCCGCTGCCGCCGCAACTGCTGAGAGACTTCTGCGCGCGCTACAAGATGGTATATGTGGTCGAAGAGGGCGAAGCCTTCGTCGAATCCTTTATGCGCTCGATCGGCATCACCAACCTCGTCGGCAAGGACCTGTTCGGCAACATCGGCGAGTACTCTCCAGGCCGACTGGCCGCTGCGTTGGGGCAAGGCGACGTGCCGCAGCCGCTGGGCGACGGCATCACGGTGCTGCCGCGCCCACCGATGTTCTGCATAGGCTGCGGCCACCGAACCGTATTCAGTGCGCTGCGCCAACTCAAGGTGACGGTTGCCGGCGACATCGGCTGTTACACGATGGGTGCGCTGCCGCCCTACGAAGCCGAGCACACCACCTTTTGCATGGGCGCCAGCATTGGCACGGCGTACGGGTTGGAGAAAGCCGGTCACCCGCGCACCGTAGCTATCATCGGCGACTCGACGTTCATCCACGCCGGAATCCCGTCGCTGATCGACGCTGTGTACAACGGCAGCTCGCTGACGCTGATTGTGCTCGACAACTCGACGACGGGCATGACCGGCGGGCAGCCGCATGCGGGGTCGGGCCAGACACTCGCCGGCGGCCAGGCACCCAAGCTCGACATCCCTGCCGTGATCAAGGCGATCGGCGTCGAGAAGGTGGAGACCGTCGATACCTGGAACCGCAAGGAAGTCGGGCGCGCTATCCAGCGGGCGCTCGCGCACAAGGGGCCGTCGGTCTTGATCGCGGTCGGGGCGTGCCAACAACTGCCGGAGATGAAGCACCGGGAGTTGATACCGTATTTCGTCGACGAGTCGCTGTGCACGCAGTGCGAGGCGTGCTTCAAGGTATGGTGTCCCGCCATCACACGTACGGCGCTGAACTTTCCGGTGATCAGTCCCGATGAGTGCACAGCCTGCACGGTGTGTGCTCAGGTGTGCCCGGTCGACGCGATTTATCTGTGGAAGGCCGAGGCGGAGTCGCCGCTTCAGGTGTAGGCGGCGCTTACCGGCTTCACTCTGCAGAGCGCCTCAGTGGGGTGGGGGGTTGAAGGAGAGATATGGCGGAACGAATCTATAACCTCTTGTTCGTGGGGGTCGGCGGCCAGGGCGTGCTGCTGGTCGCTGAGATCAGCGCGCTCGCGGCCGCGCGCGCCGGGCTGGATGTCAAGCAGACTGAGGTTCATGGCGTTTCTCAGCGCGGCGGGAGCGTCGAAACGCACGTGCGATTCGGGCCGGTCGTGCACTCGCCCATCGTCACGCCCGGCCAGGCCGACGTGGTCGTCGCGCTGGAGAACCTGGAGGCGCTGCGCTTCGCGCACTTCGCTCGTCGCGAGACCGGTGTGGTGTTGATGAACGATCACGAAATCATCCCCGGATCGGTTGCCGAAGCCGAAACGCGCTATCCACACAATGTACCGTCGACCTTGCAAGGTCAGGGCTTTCGTGTGGCGACTTTGAAGGCGTCCGAGATGGCGCGCGATCTGGGAGATGGGCGGATGGCGAATATCGTCATGCTCGGGGCGCTGACCGCGTATCTGCCCTTCAGCGTCGACTTGTGGCTGGAGACGTTGCAAGCGCGCATCCCGCAGAAGTTTCGAGCCGCCAACTTGAAAGCATTTGAAGCCGGGCGCGCTGCTTGCGCCCCGCCCAGCGGGGTCGCGCTGGCACAGCCTGCCGTGTGACGCGCAGCGGCTGATGAGGAGGAAACCATGGACGACCTCAAGGGAACTGACTTGATTTACGACTGGAACGTGATGGGTGATGTGCCGCATTACCCGAAGCACGTCAAAGTTGTCGACGAGACGCTGCGTGACGGCCTGCAGTCACCGTCCGTCACGCACCCTTCGATCCAGGACAAGGTGTACTTGCTGTACCTCATGCGTTGCCTGGAGATCGATGCAGCAGATCTGGGGCTGTGCGGCGCAGGCGAGCGGTTCAAGAAAGACGTGGTCGTGCTCGCGCGCGAGATCGTCAACCAGAATATGCCCATCGTGCCACAGAGCGCGGCTCGCACACTGGAAAGCGACATCGCCCCGATCGTGGACGCCTCGCAGGAAGCGGGCATTGCCATCGAGGCATGCGTGTTCCTCGGCTCCAGTCCCATTCGTCAATACGCCGAAGGCTGGGATCTGAGCACGCTGCTGCGGCTGACCGAGTCGTCGGTGACGTTTGCCGTCCAACGCGGGCTGCCGGTGATGTTCGTCACCGAGGACACGACGCGCGCCCAGCCGGATGCGCTTCGCCAGATCTATGCCTGCGCCATCCGCTCAGGCGCCCACCGCATCTGCGCCGCCGACACGGTCGGCCATGCCACTCCCGAAGGCGTGCGCAACCTGATCCGATTCCTACGCGGCGTGGTGGACGAGGTCGACCCGGCGGTGGGCATCGACTGGCACGGCCACAAAGATCGTGGACTAGACATCGTCAATACGCTTGCGGCGATCGAGGCCGGCGCGGACCGGGTGCATGGGTGCGCGCTGGGCGTCGGCGAGCGCTCCGGCAACACGCCGATGGAGATCCTGTTGGTCAATCTCAACCTGCTCGGCATGGCCAACCGTGACCTGAAGGGGCTGCCGGAATATTGCCAGGTTGTGTCGCAGGCGTGCGGTGTGCCGGTTCCATTCAATTACCCCATCGTCGGCGCGGACTCGTTTCGCACCGCGACCGGTGTGCACGCGGCGGCGATTGCCAAGGCGCTCGACCGGCGCGACGAGTGGCTGTCCGACCGCGTGTACTGCGGCGTGCCGGCTTCGATGGTCGGGCGGACGCAAGGCATCGAGGTCGGACCGATGTCGGGCGAGCACAACGTCCGCTTTTGGCTGCGCAACCACGACATCGAAGAGCATCCGGTGTACATCGAGAAGATCCTCGCCGCCGCCAAGCGCTCGAGCAAGCTCCTGACCGACGAGGAGATCCGCCGCATGGTCATCGTGATGCGCCAGCGACTGAAGGGCGGCGAGGAAGTCACGGACGAGTCGCTCGAAGCGGCGCTTGCACATTAGAGTTGGGAGTTAGAGTTAGAGTCTAACGATCTCCGGTTAGCCAAGATTTCGCAGCCGGCGAACGCCGATTGTTGGGACCGTAGTTGCACTGCCGTCCCGGGCCAGTATTGGGTCTCGGCGCGGCGAAAAGGAGGTGATCTGCCGCGGCATGAAACTTGCTTTGCCGAATTCGTCGTTTCGTCAGACGCACAACTCACGCATAACCAGGAGGAGAGCCATGAAGAGCAGACTGACCTTGTTTCTAACCGGACTGGCGCTGGCTGGGATGGTGCTTTCGGCCTGCGGAGGCCCTGCGACGACCGTCGCGCCGACGCAACCTCCGCCGCCGACAGCGCCGCCGGCAACCCAGCCGCCTTCCCCGACGGAAGCGCCTACGGAAGAACCGGTGACAGAAGGGGATCCATACGTCGTCGGCGCGTTCTTCTCGACGACCGGGCCGGTGTCCTCTCTGGGCCAGCCCGAGGCCAACACCGTGACCATGCTCGTCGAGCAGATCAATGCGGCGGGCGGCATCATGGGGCCGGATGGGCTGATGCACACGCTGGAAGTGAAGATGTACGACGATCAGTCGGACGCCACCACGGCCGTCGAGGTGGCGAAGAAGCTGATCGACGAAGACAAGGTGCCGGTGATCGTCGGCGGGTCGGGCAGCCCGGCCAGCATCGCCGTGAACGAGACCGTCAGCACCGCCAGCATCCCGTTCATCTCGGTGGCCTCGTCGTCCGCGATCGTCACGAAGGAGGATGGGTCGCAGCACGAGTGGGTGTTCAAGACGCCGCAGCAGAACTACCCCGTGGCCCAGGTGCAGGGCGACTGGCTGCAGGCGAACGGCGTCACCAAGGTCGCGTCGCTGGGCGTCAACAACGCCTTCGGCGCCGACTCGATGGCGGCGTTGACGAGGGTGGCGGAGGAACTCGGCATCGAGATCGTGTACGAAAGCACGTTCGAGCCTGGCGACACCGACTTCTCGGCGCAACTGACGCAAATCGCCGGCAGCGATGCCGAAGCGGTGATTATCCACGCCACACCCGGCGAGGGCGCGCCGCTCACGGTGCAGTATCGCGACCTGGGCCTGGAGATGCCGATCCTGCACAACCATGGCATCGGCAACAGAGCGTTCATCGACACGGCCGGCGAAGCCGCCGAAGGCGTGCTGTTCCCGATCGGCAAGCTGCTGGTGGCCGACCAACTGCCGGATGACGATCCGCAGAAGGAGATCCTGCTGCAGTATGTGTCCGACTATCAGGCGGCGTATGGCACGCCGCCCAGTACGTTCGGCGGGCATGCCTGGGATGGGCTCATGATGGTGAAAGCAGCGCTGGAAACGGTGGGGCCTGACCCGGCGGCGATCCGCGACTATCTCGAAAACGAGATCAAGAACTTCGTCGGGATCAGCGGTGTTTTCAACATCAGCGAGGACGATCATACCGGAATCGCGAAGGAATCGCTGGTGCTGGTGCAGATCAAAGATGGCACATGGGCGTTCGTCGATCCGGCGGACTACGCAAGTGTGCCGTGATTGGTGGAGCGTGGAGCGTGACGCGTGAAACGTGAAGCGTGATACGTGATTCCCCTCTCCCGCCTGTGCATCGCCGCAGACGGGAGAGGGGATGACCAGGTTTTTACGTTTCACGGAACACGCATTACGGACGATATGACTTTCGTCGATCAGCTTGCTCAGTTCGTCGTCTCCGGTATCACGCAAGGCAGCATCTACGCGCTGATCGCGCTGGGCTTCGTCACGATCTATAGCGTGACCGGCGTGATCAACTTCGCCCAGGGCGAGTTTGCCGTGATCGGCGCGCTGGTCGCCATCACAGTATCGCAGAGCGCCTCGCTCTTCCGGGGCCAGGTGACGATTGAGCTGGAACTGCCGCTGGCGCTGGCCGCGCTCGCCGGCATCGCGGCGTCGGTGCTGGCCGGGGCGCTCGTGTACCGCCTGGGCATTCAACCGGCGCGGCACGCGTCGGTGCTCAGCCAGATCGTCGTGACGATCGGCGCGTCGATCGTGCTACGCGGGCTGATGTTGCTGGCGTGGGGAACCGAGCCTTACCGCCTGCCGCCGTTCACGCCCGGCAAGCCGATCGAGCTATTCGGGGCGATTGTCATCCGGCAGAGTATTTGGGTGATGGGCTTGACGTTGGTGACCCTCATGGGCCTGTATCTGTTTTTCCAGCATACGCTGATCGGAAAGGCACTGCGGGCGAGCGCGGCCAACCCGGGCGCCGCGCGTCTGATGGGCATCAACACGCTGCGCATGGGTCTGATCGCTTTCGCGCTCAGCGCAGCGCTGGGCGCGGTGGCCGGGATCGTCATTGCGCCGGTGACGTTCGTGACGTATGACCGGGGCTTGATGCTCTCGTTGAAGGGGTTCGTGGCAATGATCATCGGCGGCCTGACCAGCCCTGTCGGAGCAGTGATTGGCGGCCTGGCCCTGGGGGTCGTGGAGTCGCTGGCCGCGGGGTTGATCTCGTCCGGCTACAGAGACGCCTTCACGTTTGGTGTGCTGTTCGCCGTGCTGCTCGTGCGGCTGGGCGGCGTGGTGCGGCGCGGAAAGAGGCAGGCTTTGGAGGGGGCGGGGTTGTAATTGGGGAGCGTGGAGTCGTGGAGAGTGGAGTCGTGGAGCGTGGAGCGAGATGGTGCAATGAAGATGAGACTTCCCGCTAGGCGGCTGGCCATCGTCGCGCTGGTGGCAGCGCTGGCGGTCATCCCGCAGACCGTCGGCAACAACTATCAGATATTCGTCCTGACGCTGATCGGCCTGTACACGATGCTGACCGTGGGGTTGTCGCTCGTGATGGGCTACGCCGGACAAGTGTCGCTGGGCCACGCCACGTTCTATGGCATCGGCGCCTATACGACGGCGCTGCTGAGCACGAATGCCAACCTGCCCCCCTGGCTCGCGCTCGTCGTCGCCGTGATCGTGACGGCGCTGATCGGCTTTCTCATCGGCGTGCCGATCTTCCGCCTGCGCGGCCATTACCTGGCGATGGCCACGCTGGGACTCAACGTGATCTTCATCCTGATCGTCAAGAACGAGTCGTCGATCACCGGAGGCCCTTCGGGCTTCACCAACATCCCACCCCTGTCGATCGCCGGCGTCACCTTCGATACCGACGTGTCGATGTATTATGTGGTGTGGATCATCACGCTGATCATCTTGTTGTTGTCACTCAACATTGTCAACTCACGCGTGGGCCGGGCGCTGCGCGCGATCCACGCCAGTGAGATCGCGGCGGAGACGCTCGGCGTCGATTCCACGGCTTTCAAGCTCAAGGTGTTCGCGCTGGCCGCCGGGTATGCGGGCGTCGCGGGCGGCTTGTACGCGCAGACTGTCCGCTTCATCAGCCCATCCAGCTTCGACCTGCTGTTTTCAATCGAGCTCGTGACGATGGCCGCCGTCGGCGGGCTGGCCAGCGTGTGGGGGTCGATCTTCGGCGCTGCGACGGTCGTATTCCTCACGCAGTTTATTCGGGATCGGTTGGGTGATCTGCTTGCGGGCGCGGCGGGCGAGGGCGAGATCATTATCTTCGGCATGCTTCTGATTCTCATTATGGTGTTCCTGCCGGAAGGGCTGACGACCGGCGGCTTGAATGCGGTTCGGAGATGGCAAGCGAGGCGGAAGGAAAATGTACCAGCCTGAACTCGAGTCGCTTTCCCGTACCGAGCTGGAAGCCCTACAGATCGACCGCCTGCGAGCGACGCTGCGCCGCATCTGCGCCGGCAATCCACACTACGCGCAGCGGCTGAATGGGCTTGGCCCGGACGACGTTCACAGTCTGGATGACATCCGTCGCTTTCCGTTTATCCATAAGGAAGACCTGCGCCAGAACTATCCGTTCGGGCTGACCTGCGCGCCGCAGAAGGATTTTGTGCGCATGCACATGAGCTCGGGGACGACGGGCACGCCGATCATCTGCCCGCACACGGCAAATGACGTGAGGCAGTGGAGCGAGATCATGGCGCGCTGCCTGACTGCGGCTGGCCTCACGCGCGAGGACGTGATTCAGATTACGCCTTCGTTCGGCCTGTTCAACGGCGGCTTCGGCTTCCACTACGGCGCGAGCGCTATCGGCGCGATGATCGTTCCGATCGGGGCGGGGCGCACGCCGCTGCAACTGCAGTTCATGCGCGATCTGGGCTCGACAGCTCTGGCCGCCATCGCCTCGTATCCGCTGCGCCTGATCGAGGTCGCCGCGCAGGAAGGCTTCGACTTTCGCCGCGACGCCCGGCTGCGCGTGGGCATCTTCGGCGCGGAGATCTGGAGCGATGAGATACGCCGCCGCATCGAGGAGCGGATGGGCATCGAGACGTTCGACATCATCGGCATGACCGAAACGGCCGGCGTTGGCATGGGGATCGACTGCGCCGAGCACGGCGGCCTTCACGTGTGGGAAGATCATTATTTGATCGAGATCGTCGATCTGGAGAGCGGTGAGCCGGTTCCTGACGGCGAGTCAGGCGAAATGGTCGTGACGACGCTGACGCGCGAAGGGCTGCCGCTCATTCGCTTCCGCACGCACGACCTCACGCGCATCGTCAGCTGCGAACCATGCCGCTGCGGGCGGACCAGCCTGCGCGTCGATCGCCTGTCGGGTCGCACCGATGACATGATCAAGGTGAAAGGCATCAACTTCTATCCGAAGCAGGTGGAAAGCGTCTTGCTCAGGCATCCCGAAGTGGGCAACGACTACCTCATCGTGATCGATCGCCTGGAGGGCGCCGACCGGATGACGATCGACGTGGAAGCCCGCGGGTTGCCCTGGCCCGAGGAATTGTCGCGGCAGTTGTCGGACGAGTTATTCAGCATGTTGGGGCTGCGCGCCGAAGTCAGCATTTTGCATCCTGGCGAGCTGCCCCGGCCGGAAGGCAAGGCCGTCAGGGTGCAGGATCGGAGAAAGTAGGGCGGTAATCAGTGAGCAGTAATCAGTGAGCAGTAATCGGTAAGTGGTAATTGGTGAGGAGGGATCGGATAGTCGGTCGGCTGCTTGTGGCGATAAGCCATAGGCCATGCGCCATCAGCCATCGGCTAGCTGCCATCAGCGATAAGTGATATGCCTTCATCAAATCACGTGATACTCGAAGCACGACAACTGCAGAAGGCGTTCGGCGGCGTGATGGCCGTCGCCGGTGTAGACCTGGCCGTCCGGTGCACAGAGATTTTCGCGCTGATCGGCCCGAACGGCGCGGGCAAGACGACGATGTTCAACTTGGTTTCCGGCACGCACGCGCTTGATCGGGGCGAAATCGAGTTCGACGGCCAGCCGATTCACGGCTGGCCGCCACACCGCATCGCCGCGCGAGGGCTGGTGCGCACCTTTCAAAACATTCAGGTCTTCAATACCATGACCGTGCTCGAGAACGTGATGGTGGGGTGCCACACCCGCAGCCGGACAGGATTCCTGTCAGCCGCCTTGCGCCTGCCGCGCGTCGCCGCCGAGGAGAGCCGCATGCGGGCGCGTGCGATGGAGTGCCTGGAGATGGTCGGCCTGGAAGCGCGGGCGACGGATCTGGCGTCCAGCCTGCCGTTCGGACAACAGCGCCTGCTCGAGATCGCGCGCGCGCTGGCGGCGGAGCCGAAAATGCTGATGCTCGATGAGCCAGCGGCCGGCCTCAACCGCGCTGAGACCGAAGCGGTCGACGAGCTTATCAAGCGCGTCCGCGATGACGGAATCACCGTGCTGCTCGTCGAGCACGACATGAATCTGGTCATGGGCATCGCCGATCGCGTGGCCGTTCTTCATTATGGGCAAAAGATCGCCGAAGGCACGCCGGCCGAAGTGCAGGCCGACGAGCGCGTGATCCAGGCGTACCTCGGCGCAGACTGGGCGGTGTTCAGTGCTTGAAGTGCGCGAGGTCAGCGCCTACTACGGCCGCATCCGCGCGCTCGATTGCGTGTCGCTGACGGTGGTCCCGGGCGAGATCATCAGTCTCATTGGCGCGAATGGCGCGGGCAAGACGACCCTGCTCAATGCCATTTCCGGGGTGGTCCCGGCGGCAGGCGGCGAAGTCAACTGGCGAGGCCAATCTATCACCCGCCTCTCGCCCGAACACATCGTCCGCCTGGGCATCAGTCACGTACCCGAGCGGCGACAGGTCTTCGGATCGATGACGGTGCATGAGAACTTGACGCTCGGCGCTTACACCCGGGTGCGGAAGGACGGAAAGAAGGCGATTCAGCGGGATATGGACTACGTGTTCAAGTTGTTCCCGGTGCTCAGGGAGCGGATTGGCCAGCTCGCCGGCACGCTCTCCGGCGGCGAACAGCAAATGCTGGCCGTCGGGCGCGGCTTGATGGCGCGCCCGCAATTGATGCTGCTGGATGAACCGTCGCTGGGGCTGGCGCCATTGCTGGTGCAAGAGATATTCCGAATCATTGTCGAGCTGCGCCGGAGCGGGACGACGGTCTTGCTCGTCGAGCAAAACGCCCGCGCCGCGCTGCGCGTGGCCGATCGGGGCTACGTGCTGGAGAACGGCCACGTGGTGATGCAGGGCACGGCCGCCGAGCTTGCGGAAAACGAGGAACTGCAGCGCGCGTATCTGGGGCGGCGAAATCACAGTGGCAGATAGCGGATGGCGGATAGCAGATAGCCGATAGCAGATAGCGGATGGCAGATAGCTGAAAGTGGGGGAGAGGTTTATGGCGTTCAGGTTTGAGAGTTTGCAGATATGGCATATGGGGCGTGACTATGCCAAGATGGCCTATCAGCTGACGGCTAAGTTTCCACGCAAAGAGGATTACGGTCTTACCTCTCAGATAAACCGGGCGGCCAACTCGATTTCGCTGAATATTGCTGAAGGATCAGCCAAGAAGAGTGCCAAGCACTTCGACGTATATCTGGACAACGCGGTTGGCTCGACCTTCGAGGTTGTCGCGGGCGGTTTCCGGGCTTTGGATGAGGGTTACATTGATCAAGCCACGCTCAATGCCTTGTATACCGAGGGCGAGACTCTTGCAAAGGCTATTAACTCGTTCCGTCGAACGTTGAAGCTGGATTGAGTCGTCTACTATCGGCTATCGGCCATTAGCTATCGGCCATCAGCTATCAGCTATCGGCTATCAGCCATCAGCAAGAAGGAGGCTGCGATGAGGCAACTACTGTCGGGCAACGAAGCGATTGCACGCGGCGCGTGGGAGGCGGGTGTCGAGGTGGCGGCAGCCTATCCCGGGACGCCGAGCACCGAAATCCTGGAGAACGTGGCGCGCTACTCGGAGATCTACTCGGAGTGGTCAACCAATGAGAAGGTCGCGCTCGACGTCACGATCGGCGCGGCGTACGCCGGCAAGCGCGCCATGGCCGCGATGAAGCATGTCGGCCTGAACGTGGCGTCCGAGTCGCTGTTCTACTCGTCATACACCGGCGTCAACGCCGGGCTGATGATCATCAGCGCCGACGATCCCGGACTGCACTCGTCGCAGAACGAGCAAGACAACCGTCACTACGCCAAGTTCGCCAAGGTGCCGATGCTCGAGCCTGCCGACAGTCAGGAGGCGAAGGACATGGTCGCCGCGGCGCTCGATCTGAGCGAGCAGTTCGATACGCCGGTTCTGCTGCGCACGACGACGCGCACCTCGCACGCCAAATCCATTGTGGAACTGGGCGAGCGGAAGGCGGCGCCGAAACGGCCCTATCAGAAGAATCCTCAGAAGTACGTGATGATCCCTGGCTTCGCCAAGCGCCGCCATCCCATCGTCGAAGAGCGCATGGTCAAATTAGCCGAGTTCGCAGAGACATACGCGTTCAACCGGGTTGAGATTGGAGACTCGCGATTGGGGATTGTCGCTACCGGGCCGAGTTACCAGTACGCTCGCGAAGTGTTCCCGACTGCGTCGTTCCTGAAGCTAGGTATGGTATGGCCGCTGCCGAAGGACCTGATTGCCGACTTCGCTTCCCGGGTGAAGCGGCTGATCGTCGTCGAGGAGCTCGATCCGTTCTTCGAAGAAAACATCCGCATCCTGGGCATCCCGGTCGAGGGTAAGACCATTTTCCCGATGGTCGACGAGTTCTCGCCGGAGGTGGTGCGCAAGGCGGCCTACGCCGCCGGGCTAATCGACAAACCGCCGGTCGAGCACGCGCTCGACAAGGGCGCACTGCCCATGCGCCCGCCGGTGCTGTGCGCCGGCTGCGGCCATCGCGACGTGTTCTGGGTCCTGCGCAAGCTGAAGCTCACCGTCAACAGCGACATCGGCTGCTACGCGCTAGGTGTGATGCCGCCGCTGGCCACGACCGACACGATCGGCTGCATGGGCGCGAGCATCGGTGTGGCGGCGGGCATGCGGCGCGGCGGGCTTGACGGCGCGAACGTGGCCGTCATCGGCGACAGCACGTTCTTCCACGCCGGCATGCCCGCGCTGGCGAACGCCATCTACAACGAGACGCCGTTCACGACGATCGTCGTCGACAACCGCACGACCGGCATGACCGGCCACCAGGGCAATCCCGGATCGGGCATGACGCTGCACCGCGAGATGCACCCCCGCATCGACATCGAAGCCGTCGTGCGCGGCATGGGTGTCGAGGACGTGACGACCGTCGACTCACGGGACCTCGACGACCTCGAGGAGGCCATCAAGCGGGCCGTCAAGCGTAACCGGCCGTCGGTGGTCATCGCCAAGACGCCGTGCGTGTTCGTCACATCGCACGCGCGCGAAGCGTACACCGTCGTAGAGGAGGACTGCAACGGCTGCACGTTGTGCTTCCGCATCGGCTGCCCGGCGATTTACAAGAGCAGCGTGATGGACGAAAAACACAACCGGCCGAAGGCATGGATCGACCCGCAGGCGTGCGTGGGCTGCGGCCTGTGCTTCGACGTGTGCGCGCGGCAGGCGATTCTAGAAGGTGCGCCGAAGATGGAAGCGGCGCTGACGACGCACGTGGCGTAAGGCCAGTGATCAGTGAACAGTGATCAGTAAGCAGTGAACAGTGATTACTGACGACCGATAACTGATCACTGATAACTGATAACTGATCACTGATAACTGAAGACTGATAACTGACGACTGAGCAGGGAGGCAACATGGTAACGGCAAACTTTCTTCTCGCCGGCGTGGGCGGACAGGGAACCTTGCTGGCCAGCGACATTGTAGCCGACGTGGGCATGCGCGTCGGCGCAGACGTCAAGAAGTCCGAGGTGCACGGCATGTCGCAGCGGGGCGGGGCGGTCACCAGTCATGTGCGCTGGGGCGAGCGCGTCGCTTCACCGCTGTGCGAGAAAGGCGCGGTGGACTACTTCATCGCCCAGGAGATGCTCGAGGCGCTGCGCTGGATCGAGTTCGTGCGTTCGGGCGGCACGGTGTTCCTGAGCCGCGAGCAGATCGTTCCGACTTCGACCGTGTACGGCGCCGATCAGTATCCGGCCGACCAGCACATCGTTTCGGTCGTCAAGCAGGTTGCCGGCAAAGTTCTGCTGATCGACGCGCGCAAGGTGGCCGAGGAGCTGGGCAACCCGCGCGTCGCCAACAGCGTGCTGCTCGGCGCGCTCTCGGCCCAGATCGACACGCCCGCCGAGGACTGGCTGGCCGTGATCGAGTCCCGGGTGCCGCAGAAACACGTCGAAACCAACCGCCGGGCGTTTTATGCCGGGCGCGAGGGCGGGTGGGAGATTTGATACGCGAAAGGAGAAGCCATGCCTATCTGGAATCCTGAATTCGAGTCGATGCCGCGCGACCAGCTGAACAAGGTTCAGGCGCGGCGGCTGCGGGACGTCGTCGCCCGCGCGGCTGCAAGCGTGCCGTTCTATAAGAAGAAGTTCGCCGAGGCGAAGGTGAGCGCCGACGATCTTCAATCGCTCGACGACCTGAAGCGCCTGCCTTTCACCGAAAAGGCCGATCTGCGCGACAACTACCCCTTCGGCATGTTCACTGTGCCCCTGGATCAGGTCGTCCGTATCCACGCCTCGTCCGGCACGACCGGCAAGCCGACGGTCGGCGGCTACACGCGCGCCGACATCGACTTGTGGACGGAGGTAATGGCCCGCACGGTGACGTGCGCCGGCGTGACGAGCAAGGATGTCGTTCATAACGCATACGGCTACGGCCTGTTCACCGGCGGGTTAGGCTTTCACCTCGGCGCGGAGAAAGTCGGCGCCATGGTGGTGCCCATCTCGGGCGGGTTGACGCGCCGGCAGGTGATGCTGATGGAGGATTTCGCCGCGACGGTGCTGACCTGCACACCGTCGTACGCGCTCGTCATCGGCGAAGAAGCCGCCGAGATGGGCCTGGACTTCAAGAAACGCATGAAGGTTCGGGTAGGCATCTTCGGCGCAGAGCCGTGGAGCGACAAGATGCGTACCGAGATCGAGTCCAAGCTCGGCCTGAAGGCCTACGACATCTACGGCCTCACCGAGATCATTGGCCCTGGCGTATCGATCGAGTGCGAGCATAACTGCGGCATGCACATCCAGGAAGATCATTTCCTGGCGGAGATCATCGATCCGGAAACCGGCGAGCAACTGCCCTACGAGGAAGAAGGCGAATTGGTCTTCACCACGCTGACCAAGGAAGCCATGCCGGTGATCCGCTACCGCACGCGCGACCGCACGCGCCTGCACGCGGACAAGTGCGCTTGCGGGCGGACGACCGTGCGCATGGACAAGGTGCTCGGGCGCACCGACGACATGCTTATCGTGCGCGGCGTCAACGTCTACCCGCAACTGATCGAGAAGACGCTGCTCTCGGTCGAGGACATCGAGCCGCACTACCAGATCGTGCTCGACCGCCCAAAGGACCAGCTCGATACGCTCGAAGTGTGGGTGGAGGCCTCGCCGAAGCTGTTCCAGCCCATCGACACGCGGCGGCTGGACGAGCTTCAGAACCGCGTATCTGCTGAACTGGCGCAGACGCTCGGCATCTCGGCCGTCGTGAGACTGATGGGGCCGAGGTCGATCCAGCGCTACGAAGGCAAGGCGAAGCGCGTGATCGATAAGCGAGAGCTGTAGTGAGCGCGGCAACGACAGCGCCTGCCCGCCGCATCCACTACGGCTGGGTTATCCTGGCGGTGAGCGTGCCGGTCGTGTTCGGCTCGCTCGGCCTGGCGCGGTTCGGCTACAGCGTCATCCTGCCGTCCATGCAGGCGAGCCTGGAGCTGAGCAACGCGCAGGCGGGCGGGCTGGCGACGGCGAACCTCGTCGGATACCTGGCGTTCTCGATCATCGGCGGGGCGTTGGCCGCGCGCTTCGGCCCACGGCGAATTGTCACAGTCGGGTTGGTTCTGGCCGGTTTAGGGATGGCGCTCACCGGCCTGGCGCAAGCGTTCCTGCCGGCGGCCATCTGGCGCGCGTTGACCGGCGTCGGCAGCGGGTTGAGCAACGTCCCGGTGATGGGATTGCTGTCGGCCTGGTTTGCCGCCCGGCGGCGCGGGCTGGCATCGGGCATCGCCGTGATGGGGGCGTCGCTCGGACTTATCGTCGTCGGCCCGCTGGTGCCTGCCATCCTGTCGGCGTACGGCGGCGAGGGCTGGCGAGGAGGCTGGCTTCTCTTCGGCGGAGTCACGCTCGCGATTGCCCTCGTCGGGTATGGCCTGCTGCGAAATCGCCCCGGCGAAAAAGGGCTGCGACCGCTGGGCGAAGAGACGCCCGCGCATGCGCGAGCGCAGGCGAGCCTGCCGCCCTCCAATCCGGTTCGGCAGCCCGAACCCGGCGGCGCGCAACTGGCGAAGCCGGCTGGACTTCAGTGGGGACTGGTGTATCGCTCGCCGGTCGTCTGGCACCTGGGACTGGTGTACAGCGCCTTCGGGTTCGCTTACATCATCTACATGACGTTCTTCACCAAGTTCCTGATCTCGGAGAGCGGGTACAGCCAGGAGGCGGCCGGATCGCTGTTCATGACGATGGGCTGGTTCACGCTGTTGAGCGGGCTGATGTGGGGCATCGTATCGGATGCCATTGGGCGGAGAGGCACGATGGTGATGGTATACCTGGTTCAGGCCGCCGCCATCGTACTGTTCGGCCTGCGGCCCGCGCCGCTCGGGCTTACGCTCTCGGCGGTTCTGTTCGGTCTCACGGCCTGGAGCCTGCCCACCATCATGGCTGCGACCTGTGGCGACGTGTTCGGCCCCAGGCTGGCGCCGGCCGCTCTGGGATTCGTCACGCTGTTCTTCGGCCTGGGACAGGCGATCGGACCGAGCGTCTCGGGAGCCATGGCTGACGCAGCCAAGACATTCAGCACCGGATTTCTGCTGGCGGGGTTCGTCTCGATCCTGGGTGCGGTGGGCGCGCTGATGCTCCGCATGCCTTCCGCCAGACAGGGGGTTGTGAAGCAATGAATATCAGAACGATCGATCTCGTACGACTGATCCATCTGGGACGCGGCCGCCTGCGTCCCGGCGATGCGCTGCGCGAGCGGTCGCCCGGCGATGGGATGCCCGATCGCGTGGCGACGGCTCCCGGTATCGGGCGCGACAGGCTCGCCAAAATAATGGACGAGTACTACGCGGCGTGGGGGTGGTATCACGAAGGCGCCAGTCTGCCGCTCTGCTGAGCGAAGCGAAGCATCAGCGAAGCCGAAGCATGACAGAAGTTGAGGAGATCGAATAGTGCTTGGAGATTCAGTCGTCGTCGGCCGCCCTTCGTTCGTTCCGGTCAACGGCATCCGGCTGGCGTACACGGAGTGGCCCGGCGCAAAAGGCCCATTGATCTGCCTGCCGGGCATCTCCGGGCACAAAGGGACCTTCACTCACATCGCCGAGCGACTCGCGCCGGAGTATCACGTGCTCGCGCTCGACCTGCGCGGCCGTGGCGACAGTGACAAGCCCCGCGAGGGCTACGGTTTTGCTTACCATGCACGCGACGTGCTCGCCTTCGCGGATGCGATGGGCCTGGAGACGTTCGCCGTCATCGGCCATTCGTTTGGCGCGACGGTCGGGGTGTACATGGCGTCGATCCGGCCCAAGCGTGTGCGGGCGGCCGTGCTGATCGACGGCGGGTGCGATCCAAACGACGAAGTGTTGGAAGCGATGCGCCCCATGCTCCGCCGGCTGGCGAGAACTTATGCGACAATAGAGAACTACCTGGACGCGATGCGCTCGCTGCCGTATTTCCGGCCGTGGAACGCGACACTGGAGCGTTATTTGCGCGAAGACGTCGAAGTGCTGCCGGATGGCGCGATCCGGCCAAAAGCTTCGGCCGAAGCGCTCGAGCGCGACCTGGACGTCCATTTCTATTACAGCATGTGCGTTCACTTCCCGGCGATACAGTGCCCGACGCTGTTCATCCGCCCGAAGCTGGGATTGCTCGGCGACCACGCGCACGTTCTCACCGAGCGCGAGGCGGCGGCTTTCGTGAGCTGGATTCCAGACTGCCGCCAGGTGGATCTACCGGATGTGAATCACTACACGATGGTACTGCAGGACGATCCGCCGGTCATCCCGCCGATTGAGGCATTTCTGGCCGAAGTGTTGTGAGGTAGGGGGTTGGAGGTTGGACGTTGAAGGTTGGAAGTTGGAGGTTGGAGGGAGATTGACTCATGGGAATGACTCTCGCCGAAAAGATCCTCGCCGCGCATTCGGGCCACGACGAAGTTCACCCCGGCCAGTTCATCAACGCCAGCGTGGACATTGTGCTGGCCTCCGAGCTGTCCGGCATCGTGGCGATCGAGGAGTTCGAAAAGATCAGGGGCGCGCGGATATTCGATCCGCAGAAGGTCGTCTTCGTGATGGATCACTTCACGCCCGCCAAAGACATCAAGAGCGCCGAGATCGTCAAACGCTGCCGTGATTTCGCGCGCGGGCACGGCATCCGCTTCTACGACGTCGGTCGTGCCGGGATCCAGCACGTCCTCCTGCCGGAGCAGGGATTGGTTTCGCCGGGCGACATCATCGCCGGGGCGGACTCGCATACCTGCACACACGGCTTCCTCGGCGCGTTCGGCACGGGCATCGGGTCGACGGACGCGGCGGCGGCAATGGCTCTCGGCGAAATCTGGCTCAGAGTGCCGGAAAGCCTCAAGTTCGTGTATCACGGTAAGCCGCCCAGGTGGGTCGGCGGCAAGGATCTGATCTTGCATACCATCAAACACATCGGCGTAGACGGCGCGCGCTATCAGGCGATGGAGTTCACCGGCGACGCGCTTGATCATCTCGGCCTGGCCGACCGCTTCACGATGGCGAACATGGCGATCGAAGCCGGGGCGAAGACGGGCCTGTTCGCCGCCGACGATAAGACCCGCGAGTTCGTAAGTGGGGCAGGGGGTCGTGTCGGCCCGGGCGCGTACCTGCAGAGTGACCCGGACGCGGAGTACGCTGCTGTGTACGAGTTCGACGTTGAGAAGTACGAGCCGTTCGTCGCCGTGCCATTCCTGCCGGAGAACGTCAAACCGGTCTCTGAATTGGACGGCCTGGAGATCGATCAGGTCGTCATCGGCATGTGCACCAACGGCAACCTCGAGGACTTGCGCGCGGCGGCCGAGATCCTGCGCGGCCGAAAGATCCATTCGCGCGTGCGCGCCGTCATCATTCCCGGCTCGCAAAAGGTCTACCTCGACGCGCTGCGCGAAGGACTGATCGATATCTTTATCGAAGCCGAGTGCAATGTGAGCACGAGCACCTGCGGGCCGTGCCTGGGTGGGCACATGGGCGTGCTCGCGGCTGGCGAGCGCTGCGTCTCGACCAGCAATCGCAACTTCCGGGGCCGCATGGGGCACGCGACGAGCGAGGTCTATCTCGCGAACCCATACGTTGCGGCGGCGTCGGCGGTTGCCGGTCGTATCGCTTCTCCTGCCGAGGTGCTGAACGACAAGTCGTCAGTGATCAGTGATCAGTGATCAGTTATCGGTGATCGGCATCGGCCGCTGGCTGTTCACTGGCTACTGTCCACTGATTACTGTTCACTGATTACTGTTCACTGATTACTGATAACTGATCACGAGCCACCGTACTAATGGACACGACCACCACCGACGCTGTAGCCCGTTTCATGTCCGAGCGGGATCTGCTTGCTCGCCACATGGGAATCGAGCTGCTGGAGCTGCGCCCGGGCTACAGCCGCGTCGGAATGACGCTCAAGCCGTACATGGTCAACGGGCTGGGCACGACGCACGGTGCGGCGATCTTTGCGCTGGCCGACTTCGCGTTTGCCACGGCGTGCAACTCGCACGGTCGCACAGCCGTTGCGTTGAGCATGGACGTTCACTTTCTAAGCTCGCCCGAGCCACAGGCACGCCTTCAGGCCGAAGGTGTGGAAGTGCGATGCGGCCAGCGCACCGGCCTGTATCGCATGACGGTCACCGACGAGAACGGGAATCTGGTCGCCGAATTGCACGGCATGGCCTACCGCAAGAACACGCACTTTTTGGAGGAACGCAGCCAATAGCATATCGCTTATCGCATATCGCCCATCCGTCGCGTGGCACGATATGCCATAAGCGATACGCGATAGGCAGGAGAGGCATGATCATGGCGTTCGAATCCTTTTACCAAACGACGATCGGAGAGTTGTTGACAACGCAAGCGAACCATTACCCGGATCGGCCTTTCGTTCGGATGCCGAACGGCGAAAGCTGCACCTACGCCGATGTCGAGCGCCAGACTTCGGCGCTGGCTGCCGGCCTGCGCGGGCTGGGCCTGCGGCCCGGCGATCGGCTCGCGATCATCTTGCCGAATATCCCCCAGTTCGTGCTGTCCATCTTCGCCGCGGCCAAAGCCGGGTTGATTATCTGCCCCGTCAACGTGCGCCGCCGCAAAGCCGAAGCGCTGGCGCGGCTGGCGAAGACGCGCCCGGCGGCTCTCGTCACCGATGCGCATCACCTGGCGATGGCGCGCGAGCTGCGTGACGATCTGCTTGAGCTCAAACAGGTCATTGCGCTAGAGGGCGGCGAAGGCGCGATCGCCCTGAACGATCTGCTTAACACAGACGCTATGCTGCCGGCGCCGATTGCCCGGCCTGACGATCCGGCGGCCATCCTCTACACACTGGGCAATTCGGGCGAGCCGCGCGGTGCAGTCCTCACGCACGCCTCGCTCGTGCGCAATGCGGCCGGCGTCGCCTCGACGCTCGACTGCACGCCCGCCGACGTGTTCCTCGGCGCGGTGCCGTTTTCCAATGCTTTCGGCCTCACTCCAACTATCCTGGCGTGCGCCGTCGCCGGCGCGCAGCTCGCGCCGCTGCCGGTGTATCACGCGGGCGATTCGCTCGCGCTCATCGAGCACGCACAGGTGACCGTGCATCACGGCACGCCGACGATGTTCGCCCTCGAGCTCAATCATCCTGACTTTCGCCCGGAGCGGTGCGCCAGCCTGCGCACCGGCGTCATGTCAGGCGCGCCGTGCCCGCCCGAGCTGGTAACCCGCGTGCGCGGGCAAATGGTCCCCGATCTGATCGTTGCCTACGGCCTGACCGAAGCATCGCCCTCGGTCACGATGACCCGGCTGGACGATGGCCCGATCACGGCGACCCAGACCGTGGGGCGTCCGATGGAAGGTGTATCGCTGAAGGTCGTCGGCGCAGAGGGAGAGACTCTACCAGACGGTGTGGAAGGCGAGCTGTGCGTGCACGGCTACAACGTCATGCGAGGCTACTGGGACGATCCGGCGATGACGGCGCAGATGCTCAACGCCGATGGCTGGCTGCACACCGGCGATCTGGCGGTCATCGATCCGGACGGGCCGGTGCGCATCGTGGGTCGCAAGGACGACGTGATCAACCGAGGCGGCTTCAAGATCTACCCCGGCGCCGTGGAGATGGTGCTGCGCTTGTTCCCCGGCGTCAAAGAGGCGGCCGTCGTGGGCGTGCCCGATGTGATCTTCGGCGAATTGTCGTGCGCGTGCGTCGTGCGCGCGCCGGGCGCGGACTTCGGCGCCGACGAGCTGCTAGCCTTCGCCCGGGAGCGTTTGACGGACTATGCCGTGCCCGATCGGGTGGTGTTCTTCGACGCGCTGCCCCGGCGCGGCAGCGGCCCGGTGCAGAAGGACATCCTGCGCACCCGGGTGCGCATTCGCGGCAAGGCGTGGAAGTTCGGCAAAAACGTCGACACCGATGCGATCATCCCGGCCCGTCATTGCAACACGGCCGATCCTCGCGAGCTGGCGCAGCACTGCATGGAAGATGCCGATCCCGAGTTCGTGCGCAAGATGCGGCGCGGCGATGTCATCGTCGCCGATACCAACTTTGGCTGCGGCTCATCGCGCGAGGTTGCCCCGATCACGATCAAGGCCGCCGGCGTGTCGGCGGTCATCGCCAAATCGTTCGCGCGCATCTTCTTCCGCAACTCGATCAACATCGGCCTGCCCATTCTCGAGTGCGCCGCCGCCGTCGACGGCATCCTGGAAGGCGACGAGATCGAAGTGGAGCCGGCCACCGGCACGGTGCGCAACCTGACACGGGGCGAGACCTATCGGGCCGAGCCGTTCCCCGACTTCCTGCAGCGCATCATCGATCGCGGCGGGCTGCTGGGGTATGTGGAAGAGAGGCTGGCGGCTCATCAGTAATCAGTTATCAGTAATCAGTCATCAGTAGTCAGTCATCAGTGATCGGTGATCGATGTCTTATCATCGGATCGCCCTGGGGGAGATATGCTCGTGAACCCTATCGAACATCTTCTGCAGGAACATCGTGACATTATGGCGCAGGTCGCCGACTTGCGAGCCGCCGTGCGCGACCTGGAGGCGCGCGGCGATGCGGCCCTGCCGGACGCGTTGCCTGCGATGCGCCGCATCGGCCACATGATGGAAGCGCAGCTCGCGCTCCATGCCAGGAAGGAAGACGAGGCGCTGTTCCCGGCGATCGAGGCGATCATCGGCGCGGAGGGTGGGCCGACGACCGTGATGCGCCTGGAGCACAAAGACATACACGCCCAGGGCGAGCTTCTACGCCAGACGCTCTATCAGCTCAACGAGGTGGAGCATCCGGCGATCGAGGCGGGCGGCGACAAGCTGCGCTCGCTGGCGGCCCGCGGCGGCAGCGCGGAGAGCCTGCGCGCCACCGCGGCTGAGATCATCGACCTGCTGGACATGCACTTCGGCAAGGAAGAGCAGATCCTGTTCCCGATGAGCGAGCAGATACTCGACGACGAGACGCTGGCCGAGGTCGGCCGGCGAATCGAGGCCATGCGATGAGACCGATCGCAGACGTCGTCATCGTCGGCGGTGGGATCATGGGCGCGAGCGCCGCCTTCCAGTTGGCCCGACGTGGGCTGAAAGTGACGCTCGTCGAGAAGACCTTCCTTGCGGGCGGCACGACCGGTAAGTCGTCGGCCATCGTTCGCCAGCATTACTCGAACGAGGCAACGGCGCGCATGGCGCTGCATTCGCTGCGCGTCTTTCAGGAATTCGCCGAGATCGTCGGCGGAGAGTGTGGCTTCACGCAGACCGGATTCGTGGTGTTGGCCTCTGCCGACCAGCGCGAGGGCCTGGAAGCCAACGTAGCGCTTCAGCGCGGCCTCGGCATCGACACACGTGCCATCTCGACCGAGGAATTGCGGGAGATCGCGCCCGACATCGCCGATCCCGAATCGGTCGTGGCCGCATACGAGCCAGAGAGCGGCTACGCCGATCCCTCGGCGACGGTGAACTCGTTGGGCGCGGCAGCGCGCCGTCATGGCGCGACAATCATGCAAGACACCGAGGTGACCGGCGTGCTGATGGACGGCGGGCGAGTTCGGGGCGTCGTGACCACGCGCGGCGAGATCGGCGCCGGTGCGGCGGTCAACGCAGCCGGACCGTGGGCAGTGCGCGTCGCCCGCATGGCCGGGATCGATCTGCCCATCCAGCCATGCCGCGTGCAGGTCGCGTTCTTCGCGGCGCCGCCCGATGGCCGGCCGGCACCGCTCGTCTTCGCGGACTTTCCGAACGTGACGTACTTCCGGCCGGAGACTGGCGGATTGACGCTGATCGGCTCGGTCGACCCGTCCGAAGCGAACAACTACGCCGATCCGGACCGCTTCAACGAGCGCGTCGACTTGGAGTTCGTCGCCGACATGGGAACACGCCTGGCCCGGCGTTTCCCCACCATGGAGCGCGGCGAGAGTCGCGGCGGATACGCCGCCCTCTATGACGTGACGCCCGACTGGCACCCCGTGATCGACGAAGCGCCGCCCGGCAGCGGGTTCTTCGTCGCCGCCGGACACAGCGGGCACGGATTCAAGCTCGGCCCTGCCGTCGGCGCGATGGTGGCCGACCTGGTCACAGGCCAGAAGACCGAAGGGCTTGATCCATCGCTCTTCCGCTTTTCGCGCTTCACGGAAGGCAAGCTTGTGCGTGGCCGTTACGAGTACAGTATCGCAGGGTAATATGGCTGGTGGCCGATGGCTGCCGGTCATCCACTATCTACTATCTGCTATCTGCCATCTGCTACCTGCTATCCGCTTACTGGAGGCATGACTCGGATGATCGGCTTCACGCTCACCGACGAGCAGCGCGAGTTTCGCGAGCTGGCCCACAAGTTCGCGGAAAAGACGATTCGCCCGATCGCGGGCGAGGCGGACGAGGACGAGGAAGTGCCGTGGGAAGCAATCGAGAAAGCTCACCAGGCCGGATTGATCACGTTCTCTCTCCCCGAGAAATATGGCGGGGGCGGCGTGGAGAGCGTCCTTACCAAAGCTATCGTGGACGAGGAGATCTTCTGGGGATGCGCGGGCGTCGCGACGATCATCGGCGGCGCTGCGCTGTGCGCGACGCCGATCTTGCTGGCGGGCACCGAGGAGCAGAAAGAGAAATACATCACCCGGCTGTGCGATCCGGGCAGGGTGACGCTCGGCGCGTACGCGCTCACCGAGCCGTCGGCCGGCTCCGATCCGGCGTCGATGATCACTAGCGCCCGGTGCGATCGGGGCAAATATATCCTCAACGGGTACAAGACGTTCATCACGAACGCTGGCATCGCCGACCTCTACGTCGTATTCGCGACGGTCGATCCGTCGCGCGGCGTGGACGGCATTACGGCGTTCATCGTGGAAAAGGACTGGCCGGGCGTGATGCCGGGCAAGAAAGAGAAGAAGATGGGCATTCGCGCCTCGCACACGGCCGGCATCGCCTTCGAGGACGTGGAGGTGCCGGCCGCCAACCGGCTGGGCGCAGAAGGCGACGGCTTTAAGATCGCCATGCGCACCTTCGACATTACGCGCTCGCACATTGCCATCGGCGCGGTAGGCATCGCCCGTGCCGCCTACGAGTACGCGCTGGCCTACGCGCACGAGCGGCGGCAGTTTGGCAAGCCGATCTTCGCATTCCAATCGATCGCCTTCATGCTGGCCGATATGGCGATGCAGATCGACGCGGCCCGCCTGCTGACCTGGCGCGCGGCATGGCTGTACGACAACGGCCTGCCGTGCACGACCGAGGCGAGCATGGCCAAGGCCTTCGCCGCCGACGTCGCGATGAAAGTCACCACGGACGCCGTGCAGATTCTCGGCGGCTACGGCTACAGCCGCGAATACCCGGTCGAGAAGTGGATGCGCGACGCGAAAATCATGCAGATTTACGAAGGTACATCGCAGATACAGCGGTTGGTGATCTCACGAAGGCTGTGAGGTGAAGGGGAGAGCGAAAAACGTAAAGCGTAAAACGTAAGCGTAAGGCGCAAAACGTGAAGGAGGCGCAAGGTGAATTACGATGAGTGGGAGAAGACGGTGCCGGAGGCGATTAAAGGGGATTCCCTCTGGAAAATGGCGGCGTACCGGCTGGCTGTGTTTCTTGGTGACTTGGGGTGGCACGATGTCACTAGGCTCGTGCAGGACCGGCGCACAATCGACTTGTCGAGCCAGTTGTACGAGGCGCTTGGTTCTATGAGTGCCAATCTTGCTGAGGGTTATTCTCGCGGCAGCGGCAAGGATCGGGCACGCTTCTACGAATACGCTTTAGGTTCGGCTCGGGAAAGCCGTGACTGGTATTTCGAGGGCCGCCACATTCTGGGTGAGATCGTCGTCCAACACCGCCTGCAGCTTCTCGCGGAGATCCTTCGCTTGCTGCTGACCATGGTTCCCCAGCAGCGCGGCCGTAGCCTCCGCGAAGAGAACATTCCGTACCGCATCGAGGCTGACAACGATGGCTGGGATACATCCATCAACGAGGAAGTTTTGAACGCTTTGCTGCAGAATGTTCCCCTGCCCGACCTGTAGCCATCATGCCTCACGTTTTACGCCTTACGTTTCACGCATCACGTTTTACGCGTCACGTTTCACGCTTATGCCTCACATCTCCCGTGTGGAAAGGATGTCATGAAAACCTACAACATCGGCGTCATTCCCGGCGATGGCATCGGGCCAGAGGTAGTGCGCGAGGGGCTTCGAGTGCTGCGCGCCGTGGCGGATGGCTTCGCGTACAACTTCGTCGAGTATCCATACAGCGGCGAATACTACTTGAAGACAAAGGAGCTTGTCCCTCCGAGCGTGATCGAAGAATGGCGCGCGCTCGACGCGGTCTTCCTCGGCGCGATCGGCCATCCCGACGCCGAACCCGGCCTGGTCGAGCGCTCGGTCATCATGGGCCTGCGCTTCGGGCTTGACCTGTACATCAACCTGCGCCCCATCAAGCTTTACGCCGAGCACTTGTGCCCGCTCAAAGACAAAGGCCCGGCCGACGTGGAGTTCGTGGTGGTGCGCGAGAACACGGAGGACGCCTACGCGGGAGTAGGCGGCATTTTCAAGAAAGGCACGCCGGACGAGGTCGCCATCGCCGAGATGATCTTCACGCGCAAGGGCACCGAGCGCGTCATGCGCTACGCTTTCGAGCTGGCGCGAGAGCGCGCGCGGCTGCGGGGCAACGGCGAGCGGAAGCCGAAGGTCACGATGGTGGACAAAGCCAACGCCATACGCGCGCAGGACCTCTGGACGCGGACGTTCGCCGAAGTGGGCGCCGCGTACGCCGATGTCGAGCAGGATCACGCCTACGTCGATGCGTGCTGCATGTGGATGGTGAAGAATCCGGAGTGGTTCGACGTGATCGTGACGACGAACCTGTTCGGCGACATCATCACCGATCTCGGCGCGATGATCCAGGGCGGCATGGGCATCGCTGCGTCGGGCAACATCCATCCGGGCAGGCACGGCATGTTCGAGCCGATCCACGGCTCCGCGCCGAAATACGCCGGGAAGAACGTCGCCAATCCATTGGGCGCAGTGGCCGCGACAGCCATGATGTTGAGCTTCCTGGGCGAGAAACAGGCGGCCGAGAGAGTCGAGAGTGCGGTCACCGAGCTGTTAATCTCGCGCCGAATCCCTTCGCTGGATGCCAGGAGCGGCCTGAGCACGAGCCAGATTGGCGACATGGTCACGCAAGGGGTGCTGGCAGCGGTTAGCTGATGGCGGATGGCAGATGGCGGATGGCAGATGGCGGATGGTAGAGAGCGCGTCTGGATAAGCCGATGAGGGAAGCTGTTCCTATCATATGGACTAAACTTCGTCCGCCGCTCCTGCGCCAGAGTACGTTCCCGCGCGAGCGGCTGGAAGCGCTCATGCGCCAATGCGTGACGCGACGGCTCACGCTCGTGTGCGCTGCGCCCGGCTACGGCAAGACCACGCTCATCGCCAGTGGGTTGTCCGGGATGGGCCTGCCGCTCGTCTGGTACAGCCTCAGCCGGAGCGATCGCGACATTATCACGTTCTACTCCTACCTCGCCGCCGGCTTCGACCACGAATGGCCCGGCTTTGCCGACGTGGTGCGGTCGTCATTCGCTCCCGGCGCGAGCGTGCAGACCCGGCCGGCGGCGTTTGTCGCCGCCGGTGTCAACCATCTTGCCTCTGCCGCTGCCGGCGATTTTCTCGTCGTCCTCGACGATTTTCAACTGGTGGATCAAGTTCCCGAGATCGCCGAGACGCTCGATCTCTTGATTTGTCACGCCCCGCTGCAGGCGCATTTTGTCATTGCCACGCGCGCCGCGCCCGCCATCTCGTCCCTGCCTCGCCTGCGCGCGGAAGGCGAAGCGGTGGAAATCGCCGAAGCCGATCTGACATTCAGCCCGGACGAAGCGGCCACGCTCTTCGCGCAGTCGCTCCACCTGAGCCTGCCCGATCCGGTTGTGGCGGCGCTCACCGAGCGGACCGAAGGCTGGGTGCTGGGCTTGCTGATGGCGGGCCAATCCATGAAAGGGCGCGGCAGCCCGGCGGCCGGCGGCCCTCTGCCCGAATCGGCGGCCGATCGCCGGATGTTATTCGAGTATCTCTCCGAGGAAGTGATGCGCCAGCAGCCGCCCGCCATGGCGGATTTCCTCACCAGTTCGGCCATCCTATCGCGCCTGGAACCGGCTGAGTGTGACACGGCGCTCGGCCGCTCGGACTCGGCCTTCCGGCTGCGCCAGGTGGCGCAGCACTGCCTCTTCGTCGTCCGCACCGACGACGGCTGGCTGCGTTATCATCGCCTGTTCCGGGAGTTCTTGCTGCAGCTTCTCGCCGGCGACGCGGAGCGGGTGGAAGCGCTGCATCGTCGAGCGGCGGCGTACTTCCAAGAGAAGCACGACTTCGAAACGGCCATCTCTCACTGGCTGGAGGCGCGCGACCACCGCCAGGCAGCGGCGCTCATCGTCTCTGTGTCGGCCGAGATGCTTCACGCCGGCCGCCTCGACACGCTGGGGTTCTGGCTCAGCCAGATTCCAGAGAGCGGGTTTGCCGAATTCCCGGAGCTGCGGGTGTGCCAGGGACAGATGTGCGAGGCGTGCGGCCAGTGGGATCAGGCGCTGGAATACTACGAGCGGGCGGCGCAGGCCTTCACCGCGCGCGGTGACCTGCTAGGCTTGAGCGACGTCCTGCAAAGCAAAGGACACATCCTGAACTGGCGCGAAGGCAAGCATGCCGAGGCCGAGCGGCTGCACCGCGAGGCGCTCAGTTACTTGAGCGACGAGCACTGGCGCAAGCGCGCCGCTCTGCTGGCCAGCCTGGCGCGCGACCAGCTTTCGGCAGCGAACACGACCGCCGCGCAAACGCTGTATCGCGAGGCGCTCGCGATTTACGAAGCGGAGGCCGACCGGCAAGGCCAACTCGACACGCTGCTCAACCCAGGCTCGTGGCTCTTCCACAGCATGGGTGACTTTTCGCAGGCGCTCGCCGTCTTGCGCCGCGCCGAGCGGCTGGCCTCTGACTTAAACAGCTCGCGCCAGCTCGCCGAAGCCTACAATAACATCTCGCTGAATTTGTACTTTCTGGGGCGGTATGGCGAGTCGCTGGCATTTGCCAAGCAGGCTCTTGAGCTGAGCCGCGAATTGGGAGATCTCCATAACGAAGCCTTTGCGCTCCTCAATCAGGCCAACGCATTGGAGTCGACGTGCGGGATGAGCTATGTTGAGCTCTATCGCCAGTGCCAGCGCGCACTGCACATGGAGCAGGCGCTCGGCAATCGTCGCTATGTCATCGCCACGCTGGTCTTTATGATGATCCTCGCCCGGCGCGGCGGCGATAGCTCCGAGGCGGTCCAGCGCGGGCAGCAGGCGCTGGCGCTGGCTGCCGAGCGCGGCCTGCGTTGGCTGACAGGTTTCGTTCTGGTCCAACTGGGCGCGGCGCAAATCTGGATCGACCCAGCCGAAGCGCGCGCCCGGCTGGTGGAAGCGCTGCACATCTTCGGCGATGGTGAAGATCAGTATCACTTGACGGTGGCTCACTTCTGGCTGGCCGTGCTCTACCAGTCCGAGAATAATCCGGCCTATCTCGATCACCTCCGCGAATGCCTGCGGCTGGCGGTGGGGCACAATTACGACTATTACTTTCGGGGCGAGGCGCAAGCGGCCATCCCGCTGTTGGCGGCTGCGTTGGAGCACGACCTCTGGCCCTCCTACGTCACGCCGATACTGGTGGCGTTTGGCTCTCGCGCCGCCGCCTCGCTCAGTTCTCTGCTCTCAAACGCGAGTCCAGAGGCGCGGCGACGTGCTCATGCGGTGCTTGAGGAGATGGGGGTATCTGCGACGCCGCCCGCGGCGCGGGCGTCGAAGCCCTCACCCAAGCAAGCGCCTGTGCCGCTTTTGACGATTCGCGGTTTCGGTAACTTCAGCCTGTGGTGCGGCTCCCGTATCGTGGAAGAGCGCGAGTGGGGACGCCGCAAGAGTAAGCGGCTGCTGAAGTATATTGTGCTCAGTCCAGATCATACTCTCTCAAAGGATGCTGCGACCGACATGCTGTGGGGCGACGCCGATCCCCAGTCGGCGAACGCCAACTTCTATCGCACGCTATACAACCTGCGGCGCGTGCTGGAGCCGATGTCACCCCATTCACACTCGCATTACATCGCGCTCGAAGGCGGCTTGCTGCGCCTGGTCTCAGAGTGCGTGCACAGTATTGACGTGGACGAGTTCGTGCGCGGGGTAGAAGCAGGGCGCCGCGCGGCGCGGTCGGGTGACCCGGCTGCGGGGGATCATTTGTCCGCCGCCGTTCGCCTTTATGCCGATGATCTTTCGACCGACGATCTCTACGACGACTGGCTGCAGCCGTGGCGCGAGCGGCTTCGCAATCAGTACCTTGACGCGCTGTGCGATCTGGCCGATCTGGCGGCTGGGGCGGGCCAGCTCGATCTGGCTATCCAGTATTTACGGCAGGCGTTTCGAAAAGATAACACCTATGAGGCGGCCTGCCTGAAATTGATGCAGGCTCTGGCGCGGAGTGGACAGCGCGCCGAAGCGCTGCAGCATTACAGTGCCTGTGAAAAAGCGCTGGCCGAACTCGGCCTGCCGCTCTCAGACGAGCTGCTCGCTGCGCGGCGAGATTTGCTCGCAGGGCCGATGCCTCTCCCCGGTTAGTCATTGTACCCTCTGTCACGAATCAGACCACAACCACCGGCCAATCGTCGTCAGCCGTAGGCGCGTTGAGCGCACTTTTCGCAGTTCCCGCCGCAGTCCAACTGCGGCGGGGGCGGACGGCAGTGCAACTGCTGTCCAAACGCTCGTAATCGGGCGGGTGCGAAAACAGGCTGAGTCGCTCATAAGGCAAATGGCTCGTCCATCTCCCGGCGGACAGGGAGAAATTTGGGAGAACTGTTTGCTAGACTGAGTTGCATTAGCCCACCACACAACGGAGGTGCTGCCATGCTTGCCGAGGAGCCGACCCAAGCCCGTTCGACTGCGGCGCACCACGCCGAATCCTCCGGCGCGAGCGCCGCCAAGGAGACTTCTCACCTCGTCGAGCCTATTCTTCGCCAGATCGAGTCAGCGCACATTCGAACGATCAAAGTGGAGTTTCCCGATCTGTATGGCATGGCGCGGGCGAAGGCTGTGCCGGCGCGGCAGTTCCCACACGCGGTCGAGCACGGCGTTCAGTTTGCCTTTCCGACGTTCGCGCTCGATCTGGCCGGCAACCCGGCCTCCGGCACCGGCACCGCCGAGGAAACCGGCTATGCCGACATGACGGCTATCCCCGATCTCAGCACGTTCACCATTCTGCCGTGGGAGCCGCACACGGCGGCCGTGATCGCCGACCTGTATTACGGCGGCGAATCCCTGAGCCTGGCCCCGCGCAACATCCTCAAGCGCGTCGTCGCCGAATACGAGAAGCGCAACCTGCTGCCGATCGTCGGCAGCGAGCTGGAGTTCTACCTGCTCAGGCTGGACAATGGAGCGTGGCGCACCTACTCGGAAAAGCCGAGTATGGTCTACACGTGGAACAGCACCATCGACCCCGACGGCATTACGCGCAAGATATGCGAGGCGGTCGAGGAGATGGGCCATCGCGCCCTGGCAGTCAGCCACGAGTTCTTCCCCGGCCAGTTCGAGATCAACCTCGATCACGGCGAGGCGCTGGACATGGCCGACCGCACTTTCTTCTATAAGCAAGCCGTCAAGGAAATCGCCTGGCAGGGCGGGCTGATGGCAACCTTCATGGCCAAGCCGCGCTCCGATCTGGGCGGCAGCGGCTACCATCTCCATCTGAGCGTGGCCGACCCGGAGACGCGCGCCAACCTGTTCTACGATCCAGGTGCCCCTCACGAGCTGTCCGAGATGGCGTGCCGCTTCGTCGCGGGCCAGATTGCGCACGCGCGCGGCCTCACGGCGGTCTTTGCGCCTACCGTCAACTCGTACAAGCGCTACGTCCCAGGCGCCTTCGCTCCTTACTACATCCTTTGGGGCTACGATAACCGCACCTGTTACGTGCGCATTCCGCCGGAGCGCAAAGGCGGTGCGCGTGTGGAAAACCGAACACCGGATGGTGTGGCGAATCCGTACCTGGTCTTTGCGGCAGCGCTGGCAGCCGGCCTCGACGGCATCGACCGCCGCCTCGATCCCGGCCCCCCTTACGAGGGCGATGCCTACGCGAC
>DASSFZ010000566.1:0-10367 GCA_035693785.1 Anaerolineae bacterium
CGTGGATTCGGTAAATGCCGGAGGGGCAATGGCGGGACTGATGCCGTGCCTGAAACCGGACCAACAGCCCTGCCCGGTATGTCGTGAGTTGCCGTGTCTGAGACAGCACCTGCTCCAATGCCGCGTCTGCCGTGAAGAATACGAAACCCTGCGCGACCTGGCGCGCCTGGAAGCGGAAGGTCGCGCGCCATCAGTCGACGATCTCCTGAAATCACTCTGATCCTCAATCGACCCCTAGACCAGGCGACACTGTCCTTTCGTACGGTGTCGCTTTTTGTTGGGTAAGAACCGGCCCGCTTGTGAAACACATGGATAGATGTACCCAATAAGACTTCTGCGAGGAGGATCAAGCGGAAGCTGCCGCACCACTGTCAGGCATCGCTCAAAAGGAGAATCACATGACAGATAATCGTGTGAAGGAATTGAAGAGGCTGGGTCAGAGCATCTGGTACGACAACATCAGCCGCGAATTAATCACGTCGGGCAGGCTGCGTGAACTGATAGACGAAGGCCTGTGGGGCATGACCTCCAACCCGACGATCTTTGAGCAGGCGATCTTGGGCAGCCACGGCTATGACGATTCGATGCGGACCTTGATCGAAAACGCTACTGACGTCGGCGAGATTTACGATGCCTTGACGCTTGAGGATGTGGGCATGGCTGCCGACGAATTCCGCCGCTTGTATGACGAAACGGATGGGACCGATGGTTTCGTCAGCATTGAAATAGCGCCGACGCTAGCGCGCAGGACTGAGGACACGATAAAGGAAGCGCGCCGGCTGTGGACAGCGCTCGACCGGCCCAACATCATGGTCAAGGTGCCAGCTACGCGTGCCGGCCTGCCGGCCATCGAGCAGTTGCTTCGCGAAGGCATCAACATCAACATCACGTTGATGTTCTCGATGGCCCATTACGAAGCCGTGGCCGAAGCCTACCTCCGTGGTGTGGAGGCGCGCGCGGCGTCGGGTGAGCCGGTCGATCATGTCGCCTCGATTGCGTCGTTCTTCGTCAGTCGCGTCGACGCCATGGTTGATAGGATGCTCGAAGCGATCGTCCGCCGCGAGGGTCCGGAAGCGGGGCTGGCCGCGTCGCTGATCGGCAAGGCGGCAATCGCCAACTCGAAGCTGGTTTACGAACGCTTCCGGCAGATCTTCGAGGGTCAACGTTTCGCGGCGCTCAAGGTGCGCGGCGCGCAATTGCAGCGCGTGTTATGGGCCAGCACCAGTACCAAGAATCCAAACTATCCCGATACTCTGTACGTCGATACGCTCATCGGCCCCCATACCGTGAACACAGTCCCGCCACACACTTATGCGGCTATCCAAGATCACACCATTGTGCGGCGCACCGTCGATCAGGATCTGGACTCGGCTCGTGAGGTGGTGTCCGGGTTAGCGCGGCTGGGGATCGATCTGAACGAGGTCGGCGAGCGGTTGTCCGACGAGGGAGTTGACAAGTTCACGAAATCGTATGAGCAAGTGATGGATGCGATCGTCGCCAAGCGTGACGAGCTAATGCCGGCCGTGGTTGCGCCTCAGAAATCAAGCGCCCGTAAGACTGCTATGAAGAAGAAGACGACCACCCGCCGCACGAAGTAATACTGCTTTAAGCCAACATCATGCAGATCAGAATTGAGATAGTGCCTCATGCCTCTGGGGGGTTGGAAGCCAAGGTGACCCAGGTGCATGATGACCAGGTAGTTATGGACTACCTCGAAGCCGTGGTGGGAGAGATCGCGCGGGGTCGGCCAGTGGTTGTCACGAGGACAGCCCGGCAGGAGACGGTAACTGTTGCCGTGCAGTTGCCTGTCGGCAAGCGAGGAGGGCCAGCCGGTACGCCTGAGGACCAGAAGATGGAGATCGTCAAAGGCTGGTTGGAGGTGCGCGGCCGGATGAATCAGGAAGTGTATGCCCATAGTCGGGCGGTGGCATCCTCGACCCTGCGACGCTGGATGCGGGAGTTGCGAGAGGCAGGCAAGTTATGAGCAGTTATGAGCGCACTGTTATGTTAGACTATTAATGCTTGTTATCTCTGCTCCTCAATACTAGCGACGAAGCAAGGAGGATATCATGAAGACTCGCTTCGGCGTATTTGCTGCGTTAGCTTCATTCATCCTCATCGGCGTGGCGGCCACTGCTTTCGCGCATAATCAGGCCGACCTGAACGGCCAAGCATTCGACCATCTGATAAACCAAAACGCACGACGGATGGTTAGAGAAGGCAGGCAGATCTTCCGCTTCGACACTTTTGGCGATGAAGTCTTCTGGGGCGATACGCTTAGATTGCATGAAGCCATTGCGGGCGAGGCGCTTGGCGGCGTGGGTCCGGGTGTGAGCCCGAGAACGGCACTGGCCGTCGGCTTAAAGGTCGACGTGGATGCGCTTCCTCGAGACCTCGTCAGGAAGCTGAGAAGTGGCGAAGTCGATCTCGATGATCCAGCTACGACGCTTGCCTTGCTCAAGCTTAACGCTGTCGTGGGGGTGACCGGCTTCTTTGACGAAGATGGAAACCTGCAGTCGATGGGCATCCAGTGTGCTTTGTGCCACTCCACGGTGGACGACTCATTCGCTCCTGGTATTGGCCGTCGCCTGGACGGTTGGGCCAACCGCGATCTCAACGTGGGCGCCATCGTCGCGCTTGCCCCAAACTTGACGCCCTTGGCCGACCTTCTGGGCGTCAATGAAGAAACGGTGCGAGCCGTGCTCAATAGTTGGGGGCCGGGGAAATTCGATGCCGAGATTATCCTGGATGGTAAAGCTTTTCAGCCTGACGGGAGGTCGGCCGCTACTTTGCTCCCGCCCGCTTTCGGTCTTGCCGGTGTGAACCTACACACCTGGACCGGATGGGGCTCGGTCACCCACTGGAATGCCTTTGTCGCCAATCTGGAGATGCATGGGCAGGGGACGTTCTTCGATCCCCGGCTGAACGATCCGACGCAGTTTCCAATCGCCGCCCAAGCCGGTTTCGGGAACGTGCGGAATACCCCCGATCTGATTACCTCGAAGCTGGCCGCTCTTCACTTCTATCAGCTTGCCATCCCTGCACCGGCACCACCCGAGGACAGTTTCGACGAAGAATCAGCCGCACGTGGGGAGGTCAGCTTCAACGGCAAGGCGAACTGTGCCAGTTGCCACGTGCCGCCCCTCTTCACCGAGCCAGGCTGGAACATGCATACGCCCGCCGAGATCGGTATTGACGATTTCCAGGCCAATCGGGCGCCCGATCGACACTACCGGACATCGCCGCTGCAGGGACTCTGGACACACATGAAGGGTGGCTTCTACCATGACGGGCGCTTCGCGACTCTGAGGGACGTTGTCGATCACTACAACGCCTTTTTCAACCTGGGGTTGACTGAGGAAGAGATTAACGATCTGATCGAATACTTGAAGTCGCTGTAAGCCGGCGTTTCCAACTGGCCCGCAATCCGACGCCAAGCCAAGCGACACTGTCCTTTCGGACGGTGTCGCTTTTTGTTAGGTAAGAACTGGCCTGCCTGTGAAACAGATAGGCAGACGTACCCAGTAACACTTGCGTGAGGAGGATCAGGATGTGTCTCAGTTGTGGCTGCATGATGCCTGATGATCGGCACGGCGACGAGCGATACATCGTGATGCAGGACATCGTCGAGGCGGCCGCTGCGAAACGACTCGAGCCAGGAGGTGATACCACGAGAGGATAAGACAAGGCGGCGCAGTAGTGCTGGCGACACCACCGCGCCCAACGGAGAGCCGAGCCATTACGCGAGAAAGGTCAGCCCTGCCGCATCCGTATTATGCCACATCTCGCACGGCATGTCAGCGGTGCGGCACAGACATACAGACGAACAAGGAGACAACGCAATGAACACTATACGCTTCAAGATTGCACACATCGCGGCGGCTGTTTTGGTTTCCATCAGCGCGTTTGCCGCCCTCGCTGCCGTGAATGACTACGCGTCGGCAGCCAGCTCCGCAGTCGTTGCCGGCGAAGTCAGCCGCCATGATCATCTCGACTTCGGACCGCGCGACCCTCTGCCTCTGAAGGTGCTCGCCTTCCACGACGCCATGCGCAAGCTGTGGGAGGACCACATCACCTGGACGCGAATGTTCATCGTCAGCGCCCTGGCGGATCTGCCTGACGTGAGCCATGCTGCCGAGCGCCTGCTGCAAAACCAGGCCGACATCGGCGACGCCGTCAAGCCCTTTTACGGCGAAGCAGCCGGTGAGCAGTTGACGGCGTTGCTGAGGGATCACATCCTGATTGCCGCCGACCTGGTCGCCGCCGCCAAAGCGGGCGATGCCGCCGGGGTCGAAGAGGCGAGCGCGCGCTGGTACGCTAACGCCGATGAGATCGCAGCGTTCCTCAACAGCGCGAACCCGGACAACTGGCCGCTCGACGAGATGAAGGCAATGATGCGCGAGCATCTCGATCTCACGCTCGAAGAGGCGGTAGCCCGCTTGACCGGAGATTGGGCAGCGGACGTCGCGGCCTACGACGAGATCCACGAGCAGATCCTGGGGATGGCCGATATGCTCAGCTCGGGCATCATTCGCCAGTTTCCCAAGCAGTTCTTCAAGTAGGTCATCGTGACCGCGCCGTGAGCACGCCTTCGGTAAGAGGGTGGTCTCCTATCGAGGAGGCAGGAGACCACCCTCTACCCGGCCACTTTCCTCAGGATAGGATCGCCTCAAAACTGGGTCAACTGTATGGATACTTCCAACCTGCCGTGGTGTTCGACGGCAAGCATCACAGCGTGGCGCCAGTGGTTGTGGATGCCTCCTTGCCTTATAATATCATCCACGTGCTGAACCGCTGCGGTGCGGTCATCGGATTGAAAGATCAGCCCTGATTGGAGGAAAACATGCCAGACTATATGTATCTCATCATCGGCGGCGGGATGACCGCCGAGGCTGCCGTTCGAGGTATTCGCGCACTTGACTCGAGTGGGTCGATCGGCTTGATCGGCGCGGAGCCTGAACCACCCTACAATCGCCCGCCTCTGTCGAAAGGGCTTTGGAAAGGGAAATCCATCGATCGCATCTGGCGCAAGACAGAAGGCCAGGGAGTCGAGCTTCACCTGGGGCGGACGGCGCAGCGTCTCGATCCAAGAAACAAGCGCGTCACCGACGATCAGGGAACTCTGTACACGTTCGACAAGCTGCTCCTCGCGACCGGTGGCACACCCCGGCACTTGCCCTTTAGCTCCGACCAGATTATCTACTATCGGACCGTGGAGGACTACCGGCGCCTGCGTGCGCTTGCCGAGCAGCGACAACGATTTGCCGTCATCGGCGGTGGGTTCATCGGTTCGGAGATTGCCGCGGCGCTGGCGATGAACGGGAAGGATGTAGTGATGATGTTCCCGAGTAAGGGCATCGGTGCGCGCGTGTTCCCGCGGGACCTGTCGCTGTTCCTGAACGATTACTACCGCCAAAAGGGTGTGGAGGTGCTGGCGGGAGAAGCCGTGGTAGACCTGGAGCCACGTGGCGATCGGGTGGCCTTAAAGACTCGCAGTGGGCGCGAGATCGTAGTCGATGGCGTCGTGGCGGGAATCGGGATTCAGCCGAATGTCGAACTGGCCCAGGCAGCCGGTTTGGACGTGGAAGACGGGATCGTCGTGGACGAGCTCCTGCGCACGAGCCATCCGGACGTCTACGCAGCCGGCGACGTGGCATTCTTTTACAACCCCATCCTCGGGAAGCGCCTGCGCGTGGAACACGAGAACAACGCCAACGCGATGGGCCGGATGGCAGGCCGCGTGATGGCTGGCGAAGTCACCCCCTATCATCACCTCCCTTTCTTCTACTCAGACTTGTTCGAGTTAGGGTACGAAGCCGTCGGAGATGTGGACGCCACTCTGGAGGCCGTCGCCGACTGGAAGGAACCGCATCACGAGGGCGTCGTGTACTATCTACAGGCAGGGCGTGTGCGCGGTGTGTTATTGTGGAACGTCCAGAAACAGGTGGACGCGGCGCGCCGCCTGGTTGCCGAGCCTGGCCCGTTTCGGCCTGCGGATCTCAAAGGGCGGCTGCCAGAGGCGCACTGAACATGTCATCTCGACGAGAATTGTCCAAGGTACGAATACGCAACTTGACGCCAGATAGTGTTTAGGGTACACTAACCCTCAAATTCGGGAGCCTTCGCGCGTGCGGCGATGGTGACTGTCACGCGTCAGGGCGAACCGGGCCGGGATATGAAGGAACTGGCAGCGCTCCAATTGGATGAGATACTCGATCAGGTTGCGCCTGCCGTGCGCCGCGCGCTGGAGGAAGACATCGGCGACGGCGACGCGACGACGCTCTTCACCATCCCGACCGACGCGACGCTCGGCGGCCGGTTTGTCGCGAAAGAGCCTGGTGTGATCGCCGGGCTGTCGGTCGCGCAGCTTACTTTTAGGCTGGTGGACGAGCGCGTGCTGTTCACGCCGCACGTGGCCGACGGCGATTCTGTGCAGCAGGGTCAGGCTTTCGCGGTCGTCAGCGGGCCGTGCCGGGCGCTGCTCACCGCAGAGCGGGTCGCCTTGAACTTCCTACAGCGGATGTCAGGAGTGGCGACGCTCACCCGGCGCTTCGTGCAGGCCGTCCAGGGCACGCGGGCGGTGATCCTGGACACGCGCAAGACGGCGCCCGGCTTGCGCCTGCTCGACAAGTGGGCGGTGCGCATCGGCGGCGGCCAGAATCACCGTTTCGGGCTGTACGATATGGTGCTGATCAAGGATAATCACATCGCCGCCGTGGGGAGCATCAGCCAAGCCGTAGCGCGCGTGCGCGCGGCCGACGATCGACGCCGGCCGATCGAGGTGGAGGTTAAGACGCTGGCCGAGCTTGAAGAAGCCTTGCCGCTCGACGTGGATCGGATTCTGCTCGACAATATGAGCCGGGACGAGATGCGGCAGGCTGTGCGCATCACAAACGGGCGCACGCCTCTCGAAGCGTCGGGCAACGTGACGCTAGAGAACGTGGCGGAGGTCGCCGCGACCGGCGTCGATTACATTTCGGCCGGCGCGCTCACGCACTCGGTGCGAGCGCTGGATATCAGCCTGCAGCTCGATCCGATAGTACGGTAACGATTGAAACGCCTGCTGTGAATTGCCTGCATAGGCCGGAGTGCAGCCCTTAGGCTGCCTATCCAGGTCGGATCGCGGACTAAAGCCCGCACTCCAACACGCTTCAGTTCGCTAACTCACAGCAAGCGTTGAAGTCGTTACTACCACCGGAGTAGAGGCTTTAGCCGGAAACCGCCTAAAGGCTCGACTCCTAGGCCGTAAATCAAACTGAAATCTGCTCCAAGTTTTCGGACGCTGATTAACGCGGATGAACGCAGATTGAGATCTAAATCAGCGCAATCCGCGTTTGTCTGCGTCCCTAAAACGCTGATGGAGGAAAGTATGTCAGCCGAAGCGTTATACGAACAGATGAAGGCGAAACTGCACGACGTGGTTCCGGATTTCGAGCTGCGCCACAAGGCCGTGATCGCCGACGAGATCAACCGGCTCAAAGCCGAGAAGAACGCCGTCATCCTGGGGCACAATTACATGGAGCCGGCGCTGTTCCACTCCATCCCGGATTACACCGGCGACTCGCTCGAGCTGAGCCGCATCGCGGCGAAAACGGACAAGGACATCATCGTCTTCTGCGGCGTGAAGTTCATGGCCGAAACGGCGAAACTGCTCAATCCCACGAAGATGGTGCTGCTGCCTTCGACGAAAGCCGGGTGCTCGCTGGCGGCCAGCATCACCGCCGAAGACGTGCGCCAGCTGCGAAAGCGATTCCCGGGTGTGCCGGTCGTTACCTACGTCAACACCTACGCCGACGTGAAGGCGGAGAGCGACATCTGCTGCACGTCGAGCAACGCGAAGGCGGTCGTCGAGTCGCTCGGAACGGATACCGTGATCTTCCTGCCCGACGAGTACCTGGCACGCAACGTCGCGAGAGAGACGGGAAAGCACATCATCTTCCCGACGCTGCACGCCGATCCCGGCGCCTCGACCGAGCTGGATTACCAGATGATCGGCTGGCACGGGCGCTGCGAAGTCCACGAGAAGTTCACCGTGCAAGACATCCGCAGCGTCCGGCAGCAGTTCCCCGACGTGATGATCCTGGCCCACCCGGAGTGCAGCCCGGAGGTGGTAGCTGCGTCTGATTATTCCGGCAGCACGACGGCGATGATTAAGCACGTCCAGAAGACGAACGCGCCGCGCTACCTGCTGCTGACGGAATGCGCGATGGGCGACAATATCATGGCGGCGAACCCGGACAAGGAAATGCTGCGGCTGTGCAGTGTGCGCTGCCCGCACATGAACCAAATTACGCTGGAAGACACGCTCGACTCGCTGAAGCTGAACCAGTATGTGATCGACGTCCCGGAAGACGTCCGTGTGCGAGCCGCGCAGGCCGTCGAGCGGATGGTCGCCATCGGCGCGATCGGTGGGAGAGACTGACCGGTGGATTAGCCACACAGTGAGCGAGATTGTCGAGACTGAGGTATTGATCATCGGCTGCGGTATCGCGGGCGGCGTCGCCGCGCTCCAGCTCGCCGACGCCGGCATCCCCGTCGCCGTCGTCACACGCGCGCAGGAGCCAAGCGAGTCGAACACGTACTACGCGCAGGGCGGGATCATTTATCGGGGCGCGGACGATTCGCCGGCGCTGCTGGCAGAGGACGTGCTTCGCGCCGGCGCGGGACACAGCAATCCGAGAGCCGTGACGATCCTGGCCGAAGAGGGGCCGCCTCTCGTCAGACAGACACTGATCGAGCGGATCGGAGTGCAATTCGATCGAAACGCGGGCGGCGATCTATCGCTGGCGCTCGAGGGCGGCCACTCCGTGCCGCGCATCGTCCACGCCGCCGACGCCACCGGCAGGGCTATCGAAGTCGCGCTCCTGGAGGCGCTGCGCGCGCACAAGAATGTCACACTGCTCACCGGCCACACGGCAATCGATTTGCTCACGCCTTCCCACCACGCACTGAACCGGCTGGCCGTGTACGAGCCGCAGTCGTGCGTCGGCGCGTACGTCCTCGATCAGGCCGCCGATCGGGTCATTCGGTGCCTGGCGCGCTACACGATCCTGGCGACCGGCGGCCTGGGACAGATTTTCCTCTGCACGACCAACCCGCCCGGTGCGCGCGGCGACGGCGTGGCGATGGCCTACCGCGCCGGGGCGCGCGTCATCAACATGGAGTTCGTCCAGTTTCACCCGACGACTTTCTACCATCCGCAAGCGGCGCGCTTTTTGATCTCGGAAGCGGTTCGCGGCGAAGGCGCCCGGCTCGTTCACGCAAACGGCGAGCCGTTCATGCAAAACTACGATGCAGAGTGGAGAGACCTCGCGCCGCGCGACGTTGTCGCGCGCAGCATCTACCGCGAGATGCTGATGCGCGACGTGCCCAACGTGTATCTCGACCTTCGCTCGACCATCTCCGAACAGCGCATCCGAGAACACTTCCCCAATATCTATCAGGCGTGCCTGGCCTACGACGTAGATATCACGCGCGACCTGGCACCCGTCGTGCCTGGCGCACACTACGCCTGCGGCGGCGTGTGGGTCGACGAATGGGGATGCACGACGCTCGATCGATTGTACGCCGTCGGCGAAGTGGCCTGCACGGGCGCGCACGGCGCGAACCGGTTGGCGAGCACATCGCTGCTCGAAGGACTGCTGTGGGGGTATCGCACGGCGCGCCACATTCTGGAACACCGAGCCGAGCGCGAGATGCCGAACACGGCCGACATCCCGGCGTGGCGCGACGACGGGCTGAAGCCGCCCGATCCGGCGCTGATCCAGCAAGACATGAGCACGATCAAGCAGATGATGTGGAACTACGTCGGGCTGGTGCGCACGACGCGGCGACTGGAGCGCGCACTGAGCGAGCTGCGCCACCTGGAAACGGAGATCGAGCAGTTTTACCGAGCGACGAGCCTCACCGATGGGGTGATCGGCCTGCGCAACGCGGTGCGCACGGCGGTCATCGTCGCGGCGGCAGCGTGGGAGAATAAGACGAGCATGGGGTGTCACTATCGGGAGTAGCCAGTTGTCAGTTATCAGTCATCAGTTATCAGTTGTCAGTTCCGCTCGTCGGGGGTCCGTGGCCCCCGCCTCTTGGCCGCCAGGTGACACGTCCGGTGGGAGCATCGTGCTTTCGCAGTGATCAATTCGACGCCTACTGCGCGTGCCACAGCTCCGCCAGACGGCGCGTGTAGCGATAGCCGAAGTAATACGCCAGGAGCAGCGATAGGCGCAGGCCATGCAGGCCGTCGACGTAACCTTTCAGGGTGACGAATCGCCACCAGAAGTGCCGCACAAATTGCGAATATGGCGAGTGGAACGTGGGCCGGACACCCTGCCGGCGCAGGTTCGCCGCCTCGAAATCGATCCGGAACTCCT
>DASSFZ010000567.1:0-3368 GCA_035693785.1 Anaerolineae bacterium
TTGGCCCAGCGCGCCTGCTGCCGCTTGTAGGCGTCCATCTGTACGGGCAGTTCGGCGGGGACCGCCAGGTCGGGCAGGTATACGAAGCGCCAGCCTCGCAGTTGGGCGCGGTAACTCAGGTCGAGGTCTTCGGTCAGCGTATCGTGCTGCCAGCCGCCGGCATCGACGATGCACGCCTTGCGCCACACGCCGGCCGTGCCGTTGAAGTTGACGAACAGCCCGCTGCGATCGCGCGCCGCCTGCTCGACGACGAAATGCCCGTCGACGCCGAGCGCCTGTGCACGCGTCAGGCGCGAGTAGTCGCGGTTGAGGTGCTCCCAGCGCGCCTGCACACACCCGACGCGGTCGCCGGCGAACCAGGGGATCGTCCGCCGCAGGAAATCGGGCGGAGGCACGAAGTCCGCGTCGAAGATGGCGATGAACTCACCGGATGCCTCGTCCAGCGCCGCCGCCAGCGCGCCTGCTTTGAACCCCGTTCGCTTGCCGCGATGGCGATGGATGGCATTCAAGCCCTCGCGCCGCAGTCGATCGACCAGCGCCGTGACGCGCTCGACTGTGTCGTCGGTCGAATCGTCGAGCACTTGAACCTGAAGACGATGGCGCGGATAGTCGATCGCGGCGACGGCGTCGAGCAACCGTTCGATCGTGTGGCGCTCGTTGTAGATCGGCAGTTGAATCGTGGCGCGCGGCCACTCGCGCGGCGCCGGCGGTTCGATCACCGGCCTGCGGCGGGTGCGCGCGTATCGCCACACCAGGTACAGGCTGTTGAAGCCGTATATCGACAGCGCCGCAATCGCAAAGGCGTATACCAGTTCAATCAGAGCCATAGTCAACCGTCAATACACCGGCAGGCGTGGATCGCCGTAACGCCTGCGCAGCCGCGCGTCGACGCCCCAGCTCAGCCCGGCGCGACCCAGCGCCGCGACGGCGGCGACGGCAATCAGCAGCACGTACGTCCAGATCCATTCGCCCAGGGCCGTATTCAGGTACGCCAGAAACAGGTTGACGAAGAACAGCGTCGCCGCCGCGCCAGCCAGCCGCGTGAGCGTGCCGCTCAACAGCGCCAGGCCCATGCCCAGCTCGGCGACCATCTGGAACGGCCCGAAGACAGGCGCGAGCGGCGCCATGACGTCGAGCAGGAACGCGCGATAGAACTCGAGCGGGTGGCCGTCCGCCAGATGCTCCATGAAGCCTCGGAAGCCCTCCGCCGTGTACAGCCCCTGGTCGAGATTCTCCTTCCACGTCGCGAGGAAAATGATCCCCAGTAGGATGCGCAGTGCGCTGATGAGGGTTCGTGGAACAGTGTTTTCCTTCACATTGGATGCCCTCAAACACCACTTCGATTTCCCGGCAAGCTGACCACAGCGCGCCGACCTGCCCACCAGCCATCCAGCCCCCATACTCGACCCGGCTCCATGACAATGAAGAGGAAATGAAACGTCGCCAGCATGAGGTACGACCACGGCCACTCGCCCGGCACTTCGAACAGGCCGATCAGCAGGTTCAGGCTCATCAACAGACCGAGGATCGACGCGGCGCGCGTGAACAGTCCCAGTAACAGCCCCAAGCCGGTCAGCAACTCGCCGATGAAGACCGCCCACGCGAACAGGCTGAAGTTCGGCAGCACGATCAACTGCACGAACTGGCCGTAGACCGGCAGGAACGGGTGTTGGACTTCGAGCTGCAGCCATTCCATCAGGCCGCGCACACCTTCAAGCGGGATGAAATCCGGTGGCAGCTTCCAGCGCAGTGACGTCAGCCACAGTACGCCGATCAGGATGCGGCAGATCGCAATCGGCCATACGGGCGCAGTGATGGATTGTTTGATGAGCACACTCAGACCTTTTCTGAGACGTTCTTCGCGTCCTTCGCGCCTTTGCGGTTCGGTCGTTCACGGCCATATCTCGGGCGCATCTGGCGTGAGCGGCCACGGCGTCGAGGTGTCTGGCCCGAACCAGCGATCGTAGATCGTGTGATACGTCCCGTCCGCGATCATGTCTTGCAGGATCAGATTGATCGCGTCGCGCCAGTTGGAATCGTTCTCCGGCATGCCGATCCCGTATCGCACGGAATTGAATCCGCCCGGCACCAAAGCGAGATTCGGATCGCCGGCAGCCAGGCCGAGCAGTGGGATGTTGTCCTCGCCGTAGCCTTCGACCGCGCCGCTTTTCAATGCCTGCAGCGCTTCCTGCTTGTCGCCGAATTCGACGATCTGGCCAGCCTGCCCGCCATGCATCTCGGCCCACGTCTTCCAGCCGTCGATCGCCGACGAGCCTTTATTCATCGCGACCGTCTGGCCGAACAGGTCTTCGAGCCGCGCGTACTTGCCTTTCTGCACGAGAAACGTCTGGTTGCCCCAGAAATACGTCTGGCTGAAATCGACGGATTCTTCACGCTGGCGAGTGTGGTTCATGCTGGCAACCGCCACATCGATCTGGCCGCTCTGCAAGAACGTGATGCGCGTCGTCTCGTCGACCTTCACTTTTTCCAGCTTCACGCCGAGCCGCTGCGCGATCTCCTCGGCGATGTCGACGTCGAATCCGATCCAGTTGCCATCCGCGTCGATGTGACTGACCGGCGGGAAGTCGAAGCGAATGCCCGCACGCAGCGCGCCCGCCTGCATCACACGCTCGAGCGCCCCGCTCCCCAATGCGCCAGGCGCCGCCCCCACGCCGCTGCACGCCGCAGCGATCAGCGTCCCCATCAACACCATCCACACCGATCGGTACCCCAAATTTACCCTCCCTTTCGCTACGCAACACGCATCACGCAACACGCAACACGCATCACGCTTCACGCTTCACGATTGATACCGCAGCCACAGCATCCGCCTCGCCGGCGCGTCGCGCTCGAACCGGCGCGCGGAGCGCGAGACCGCATAGGCTACGACGAAGTACAGAAAGCCGATCGTCGCATACAGCGCGAGGAAGTACCGCTCGTTACTCGCGCTGCCGGTCGTTCGGGCGACGGCCATCAGGTCGGAAACGCCCAGCGCGAGCACGATCGACGTGTCCTTGAAGATCGAGATAGCCTGCCCGGCGAATGCTGGAAGCATAGCCCGCAATGCTTGCGGAAGGATTACAAAGCGCAGCGTATCCGGCCCGCTCAGTCCGAGCGCCTGCGCCGCTTCGCGCTGTGTGCCGGGCACGGCGCGCAGCCCGGCGCGCACGATCTCCGCCTGGTAAGCCGACGCGTATAGTGTCAACGCGATCAGTGACGACGCGAGCGGCGCAAAGTTTACCCCGATCACGGCGCGGCTGCCGAGCGTGTGAATCAGAATCAGCAGCAGCACCAGCGGCAGGCCGCGAACCGCACCGACATACGCTGCCGCCGGCCCGCGCAGCCAGCGTCGCTTCGACGTGCGCACG
>DASSFZ010000568.1:0-13035 GCA_035693785.1 Anaerolineae bacterium
CCATCGTATTCTGGGGCAAGACTCCCTGTGCGCGGATCAGGCTCCGTGCCGATGACAGGGGCGGTCGGCAACGTCTCGACCCAGGCGAGGGCCTTCGGCAGGTCAGGCAGATCGACGGACAGTTGATCGGTCGCTCCGGCCAGCCACATCCACTGCGCGCCGTCCCAGGCGTATGCGTCGAGCGACGCGCCCGGCAGGGCAGGGGCAAGCCCTGCCACTACCTGGAGATGCACCGGCGCCGGCTCGTCGCCGCAGCGGGTGAAGGTGAGGATCGGCCCTTCTGCACGCAGGTTCACGGGCATGGCGTTGACGGCAGCCAGCGCCTGCGCATTCACTTCATCGGTCAAATCAGCTTCCGTCAGCGCGGCGCTCTCGAAGCGCAATTCGCCCGAGCTGGCGATGAGGGCGACGCTTGCGCCGCCGTTAAGCGTCACAGGAGCGCCCGCCGTCACGACGAATGCGCCGCAGGCAGGCGTTGTCGCTTGCGAGGCGAGCAGAAACACAATCCCCACAACGGCAATTACACCGATGGCGACAAGAGGAATGAGGATACGTTGGATTGAAGACTGCATATGAACACACAGTTAGGGGCGAGCGGCTGCTCGCCCCCACCCATGCCTGTCGATACGCTCGACTACCGCCCGCCCAGGACGTTGCGCAGCGCGTCGCACGCCGGGCACGATCCGTCGGGTCGAATCATGGCGTAACCGGCCATCGGGTCGGAATCGTAGCGGGTGAAGTCGGCGTTCCAGATGATCATGAGCCGCACCCTGCCACTGCGGGCGGACATGGCGGCGGCTTCGGCCAGCCACGCCGCCTGCTGGCCAACCGTCACGTTCGACGCCCAGGCGAAAGCCGGCGCGGTCGACTCCAGCGACGGGTAGCCGTCGTCGCTCAGGTAGCCCAGCTCGGTGAAGCACACTTTGCGCGCACCGCCGAACGAGTTGTAATACAGGTTGAGCGTCGGTAGGAAATACCACGAGTAATGCGATCCGCCCGGGTGACCAGCGCTCGCCGAGGGCGGGGTCGCGCCCGCGTTGTGGTGCGCACCGATGCAGTCCATGTAGCTGGCCGCTCCGGCCGCCGCCATCTGCGCCAGGAACGTATCGTCGTTGCAGCCGTCCGGCGAGCAGCCGGCGGCCCCCCAGAAGCCGGTCGGCGCGAGCGCGCCGCTGACCACCAGCGTGCCCGGGTTGGCGGCCTTGATCGCCCGGTAAGCCTTGGCCAGCAAGGCCGTGTAGTTCGCGCCGTTGACCTGGCCGGTGGGCCATTCGCGGTTGATGTTTGGCTCGTTCCATACCTCGATCGCGTCGGCGCCGGCGGCGGCCATCGCCGCGACGGCAGCCGCGTATTCGTCTTGATAGACGCCGTCCATCACACGCTCTTTGTCGCCGACGATGCCTAGCAAGATCTTGAAGCCCTGCGCGTGAGCGTTGTCGATCGCGCCGCTCACGTCCACGCCGGCGTAGGTCTGAATCTTCACCCACTTCAGCCCGGCGTACTTCATCAGGTCGGGCCGCCGGAAACCGTCGATGTGTGCGCCGGCCTCGAAGCTGCCAATGTTGCCGACCGGCGCGACGGGCGGGGCGACGGTTGTCTGCTCGCCGGCCGCGATGACCACCGTCAACGAGTCGCCGTAGAAACCGTCCTTGTTCCGCAGTTGCCATACGCCGGTGAAATTGCCGTCGGCGTCGGACGTCTTCATCGACACACTGATTTCGATCTCTCTGCCAGGTTCCAGCGCGCCGACCTTCACCGTGCTCGGCGCGCTCAATTGCGAGCCGCTGATGAAGGCCAGCTCGGTGTCGGCTGTCCACGCGCACGTGCCGTTGTTGCGTACCTTCCACGTTTTGGTGAACTCTTTGCCCTTGTCGAATCGTGTGCCGTCGGGCACGGTCACGTCGGCGACGTAGGCGGCGCCATAGCAGCCGCCGGCCTCCGCGCCGGCCGCCGCGCCGCTCTGCGAGGTGGCCTGACCACCGCCGCTTCCAACGCCGGCGGTGACCGCCGCCACTTCTTCTTCCGGCGAGCCTGCGCTCACGGCGACATCCACAGAGCCCAAGTCCACACCCGCGATGGTCGCGGATACCTTGTACCTGCCCGGCTCGGCAGGCGCGCGCCATGCCAGCCACGATTCGCTCAGCGGTTTACTGACCGTGGACGACTCACCCTTTTCAGGCTGAATCTGCCAGAGGATTTCGATCTCGGACTCAAGCTTGGGCGTTGCCTGCTGGCGGTACGCTCGTAAGACCTCGCTCAGTCTCGGCGACGTGTCGCCTGTGGCGCCGCGCAGGGCCGCGCCGCGCGTGTGGAGCGGCAAGACTCCAGCCAGCGCCTTAGCCAGTGCGGCCGCCGTGGTGACGACAACCCGGTGTGTGGCGTTCGACTTGTCGACATACTCGTAGGTATAGATACCCGCCGCCGGATTGTATGCGAAGTTATCGATCGGGAACTTGGCTTGGAGCGTGAAGGTGACCGGCGTCTCGGCGGTCAGGCTGACGGCCTCGCCGGCGGTCACAGCGCCGAGCATTTCGATTGCCTCGGCGAAGGTGAACGGCGTTTCGGAGCCGTCGACAGACTGAACGCTCAACGCCGAGAGAATGGGCTGGAACTTATAGCGGTCGACCTGGGTCGTCGTCCAGGCGACGATTGCGGCGTCGTCCATCGGCGAGAGCACCATGTCGGCTGCCCGTCCGATGCGCGCCCAGTCATAGCCTGTCGTATCGGCCATCCCTTCAGGGGTGAACAGTGGCTCTGGAAGCACGACCGCCAGTTGCCTGCCCTGCGCGTGCAGGGCGGATGCCAGGTCGGACACGAAATCGGCATAAGCCTCGCGATCGGTCTCGACCAGGCCCTGGTAATCGAGCATCACGCCGGCGTAATCGTCCTCCACTGCCAGTGCCGTGAGAGCGTCGATGTGAGTCTGGCGCGCCTCGGCCACATCGAGGACGCCGCGCACGAGATCGGGGTTGGGGCGCCCGCCGACGAGGTAGTTGCGCACAACCGGATATACCGCCTGGGCTGGGCTTGCCGCCTCGGGCAGGCTCGATCGATCGCCGCCGAGTGAGCCGTCCGGGGCGATGACCAGCCCTGTCGGGTAGACCTCGCCCACAATTCTCGAGACGTCGCCGCTGATCTTGTCACCCGGCGTGACCTCGGCGCCGACGGCGGGTGAGACCGAGGTCGTTTGCATCAGCGCCACAGCCTCCGGCAGCGCGTCGGTCGAAGCCAGGACCGCGCCATTGGTGAGATCGTGGCTGCTGCCGATCCACGACCATTGGCGCTCTTCCGAATCCCAGGCATACAAATCGAGCGTGGTCTCCGGCTGCGCGCCTGGCGGAACGGCGACACTCAACGTCGCCGGCTGCGGCTCGTCGCCGCACGCCTCGATCTGATACACCGGGCTGACCAGCATCAGGTTGACCGGCAGCGCATCAAGGGCGGCGATCATGGTCTCCCCGGCTGCTCCGGATTTGAAGTCGGCCTGGCTTATGGCGCTCAACGTCAGGCGATACGCCTGTTCGGCGCTGGCAGGCAGGACGGTCAGGCCATTGGGATGTTGGGCGGATTGCGAATCGCCGCCGATGGCTAGCTCGCCACACGGCTTGAACATGCGGTCGAACAGCGAGATCGGCGGCAGCAGGAGGCCGGCGACCACCAGGACGGCGATCACGCCGTAGAGGATCAGGCTGCGTCTGTGCGAAGGCAACTCGCTCAGCCGGCGCGCCAATCGCGGCGGCAGCGGATTAGACGGCGGCTCGGGCATGGGGTTCGCGTTATCAAGCATGACCACCTCTCACCCGTTGACTGACACGAAAGGACGGCGGATTGCGCCGTCACAGTCGATCCGTGCCGGTGGCAGGCGGGATAGTCGCCGGTGCAAGGCAATTTTCCTCGAGTCAGCGGCCGGAAGGGGTTGGCGCGATTCTAGCATGGCCGGGTATTTCGTGCAAGGAACCTCCCCCACCCCTGGCCCCACCCCCCTTTTTAGGAGAGGGGCCGGGGGCGGGGGGTGAGGCCACTATTACCAAACGGTTGTTTGCGCAAACCACACCGGGTATGTATAATAGCCGCGGTTTCTGTCTGTGCGGATGACGCTATCGTCCATCTGGAGGAACGTGTGACAATTCGCCGTTGTGCCTACCAGGTATTGAGCGCCGCTTTGATAGGGCTTCTCGTGGCGTGCAACGCCGGGGCATCCGCGCCTGCGGCGACCAACGCCACCGAGCCGCCGACCGCGCCGGCGCAGATCGTGCCCACGTCGCCCCCTGCGCCGACCGAGCCAGCGCCCACGGAGGCGCCGGCCATCGCACGCGTCAACGGCGAGCCGATCGCGCTGAGCAGTTACGAAAACCAGGTTGCACAGTTCGAGGCGGCGCTGATTGCTCAGGGCGTCGATCCGAATTCGGCCGACGGGCAGGCGCAGCTCGCAGCGGTGCGCGAACAGGTGCTCAACGGCATGATCGATCAACTGCTCCTGGAACAGGAAGCGCGACGCAAGGGCATCAGCGTATCGGACGCCGATCTAGAAGCGGCCATGCAAGAGATCATTTCCGCAAGCGGCGGGCCGGATGCCTTCGCCGCCCAGTTGGCTGCGCTCGGACAGACCGAAGCTGAGTTCCGGCAGGGACAGCGCGCGGCGATGCTCGCGACGATCATCCGCGACCAGGTGATCGCCGAGGTGTCGAGCGTCGCGCCGCAGACGCACGCGCGGCACATCCTGGTCGACAACGCAGAACTGGCGAACTCGCTCCTGGCTCAGTTGCAGGCTGGTGCCGACTTCGCGGCGCTGGCGCAGCAGTACTCGCAGGATACCCTCACGCGGGACGGCGGCGGCGATCTGGGCTGGTTCCCGCGCGGCGCGCTGATCTCCAAGGAAGTCGAAGACGCGGCCTTCGCCTTGCAGCCCGGCCAATATAGCGGCGTCGTGCAGAGCGCCTTCGGCTTCCATATCGTGCAAGTCATCGAGGCGGATGCGGCGCGTGCCCTGACTCCCGAGCAACTGCTCAATTTGCAGCAGGTTTATTTCGAACGCTGGATGAGCGGCCTGCGGTCGTCGGCGAATATCGAGCGGTAGAGATGAGACGGCGCACCTCTTGCGCGCTGAGCCTGTCCTGAGCGATGCCGAGGGGCCTGCCGTCGCCGACAGTCCCGGTGTTCCGTTGCGTCCCTGAGAGTGACACACGTGCGCGGCGCACAGACATTCAACACCCTGACCATGGTCTTCCTGGGCTTCACCGTCGTGATTGCGGCGGCGTATGCCATCATCTTCGTCGCCGGCCCGATCGGGGGGCCGCTCACGCCGGAGATTGTCGTCGTCACGCCGACACCGATCGGCACGCCCACCGTCACCCGCCCGCCGACGTGGACGCCGACCGTCCCGCCTAGCCCCACGTCGACGCGACCGACGCCGACGCACACGCCGACGCGCACACCGCGTCCCACCCGGACACCACTGCCTACGGACACACCGACGCCTTCCATTACGCCGACGCCCACCGAAGACGTTTGCAAGACGCTCGAGCTGCTTGGCCCGCCGCCCGGCCAGAAGTTCTTCCAGTACGATGTGCCGGTCCTGGTTTGGACGTTCGGCCGCCCGCTTCAGCCGAACGAGCACTTCGACCTCCTGCTCGATCCCCCGGGTGCAGGCGAGGGATCGATCGCCTGGGCCGACGAAGCCGATCCGAAGAACAAGAACTGCAGCCCGTTCTGCGAGTACCAGGTCGGATTGAACGGCGTCTACAGCGGCGGCCGCTTCCAGTGGACGGTCGCTATTATCCGTGCGGGCGCGGACCGCAGGGTGTTGGGGACGGTGTGCTCAGCGCCTGAGCCTTACTTCTTCATATGGCCCTAGCTGCTACCCTCCCGCAGGTTTGACGCTTTTTGGGTCAAAAACAGCACGCTCTGTGCATATCCTATGCGCGAAAATGTTATCGAGCACAACCCCGCTGGGCGGGGCGCAGGCAGCCTGCGGGAGGGTGGGCGATTGGGGAACCGGACGCATGTCAGAATACACAGCCCGTCTGCTTAATCAGCTCGCGTCGCTGCTGCTGGGTTTAAGCGGGCTTGCGATATTCATCTTTGCGGTCATCTTCCTTGTCAATCCGTTCGGCCCGCGGGCGATCGCGTCGAATGCGTCGGCTATCACGCTGACGCCCAGCCCGACGCGGCCGGCCACCTGGACGCCGACGCCGACGCCGACGCCGACTGATACGCCTGGACCTTCGCCGACGCCGTCTGATACACCGACGCCCAGCCCGACGCGCCGGCCGGTGGCGACCCGCACTTTCACGCCGTCGCCGAAGCCCACGGGGCCAACCTTCTCGCCGTTCAAGTACACTAAGACGAACGACGAGATCCGCTTCGCTCGCGATCCGTACGGCGCGCCATGCGGTTCATGGCTGGGGGTGGGTGGAGAGGTGCTCGACGTCGACGGCTCGCCGCTCCCTGGTGTGACTATCGTCGGCTGGGGCGGTCCCGTGCCGGAGCAAGAAAAGCGCGTATTCGTGTCCGGCAGCAGCAGCCGCATCAACGGACTATACGGTTCGCCGGCTGCTTACGAGATCTACATCGGCGCGCCGGGCGAGTTCGACTTCATTCTTCAGGTCTACCAGAACGGCCAGCCCGCGTCCGACCTCATTCGCCTGCGCACGTCTTCGGACTGCCGCGCCGATCTCGCCATCGTCAACTTTCAGCGTAATCACTGACCATGCCCGACTCACGCGCACGACTCTATAACACCCTTACGCTGGCGCTGCTCGCCCTTTCCGCCGTCGTGTGCGCGGCCTATGCCGTTTTGTTCGTGGCCGCGCCGCGAAGTATCGCCGCGCTGCCAACGGGTACACTCGGCCCGATCGGCACACCTACCGTCGCGCCGACGCCGAGCCGCACGCCACGCCCGACGAACACATCGACGCACACGCCGGGCCCCAGCGATACCCCCACGGCAACGCCAGTCATTACGGTGACACTAACGGGACGTGAGACGCGGACGCGCACGCCGACGCCCGGCCCGTCGCACACGCCCTCGCCGACGCTGTCGCCCTTCAACTACGTCGCCTCTGTCGAGTATCAGCGCTCGATCTACGGCCAAAATTGGGCCGGCATCGCCGGCCTGGTCTACGGGTTGGACAGCAAACATCAGACCAACATCCTGGTGCGCGCCTGGGGCGATCCGCCCCTTGGCCCGGACGGGCTGGAGATTCCCTCAGGAATCGCCGTTCAATACGGCGTATCGGGCTTCGAGATTACGCTGGGCGATAAACCCGTCATCGGCAGATGGAACGTGCAATTGATCGCCGACGACGGCGAGCCATTGTCAGACGTGATCCCGGTCGATATGAACAGCGATCCGCGCCTGAACCTGGCATACATCGTCTTTGTGCAGAATCACTGATGTCCTCCGTGGCAAGAACCGAGCAGTCACGAGGGCGATCGAAGCAATAGGGAGACACACATGGCGACAAACAATAACGATCGAGTGGCGACGGGCATCGCCGGGCTGGACGACATGCTTTCCGGTGGATTCCTGCGGGAGTCGGCGGTGCTGCTGCGCGGCGCGCCCGGCACGGGCAAGACGACCCTGGCGCTGCAGTACCTGGTGCACGGCGCGCGCAACGGCGAGCCGGGTTTGCTGATTTCCTTTGAGGAGTTCCCCCAGTCGCTGCACCGGGATGCTCAGTCGCTGGGCTGGGACCTGAAGGCGCTCGAAGACAAAGGGCTGCTGCATCTGCACTTCACGTCCCCGCTGGTGCTGCTCGAAAGCTTGCGCTCGCCCACCAGCGCGCTCAGCCGCCTGCTGCTCGAAGGCGGTATCCGCCGCGTCGTGCTGGATACCGTCACGCACTTCACCCGCGTCACGAACGACCCGGTCGAGTTGCGCAAGGTGTACAACACGCTGATCAACGCGCTCAAGCGCGAGGGCGCCACGGCTCTGCTCGTCGGCGAAGATACCCGCTTCGAGAGCCAGCGTTTCGAGCAAGGCCGGCTGTCGTACATCGTCGACGCCATCGTGCTGCTGCGCTACGTCGAGATCGACAGCGCCGTGCAGCGGGCGATGGTCATCATCAAAATGCGCGGGAGCGATCACGCCAAAGAAATCCGCCGCTTCGAGATCAACGAAAAGGACGGCGTGGTCGTCACCGGCGTGTTCGAGGGGCGGGAAGGCATCCTCAGCGGCATTTCGCATCGCATCGTAGCGAAGTAGCCCCCACCCCAACCCCTCCCCCGTCGGAAGGACGACGGGGGAGGGGCCAGGGGCGGGGGTGGGTCAGCACATGGGCACGCTGTACATCGTCGGCACGCCGATCGGCAACCTGGGCGACATGACCTTCCGCGCGCTGGAGACCCTGCGCGCGGTTTCGTTGATCGTCGCAGAGGACACACGCCGCGCCCGCGTGCTGCTCAATCACTTCGACATCGACAAGCCGACGCTCAGCCTGTTCGAGCACAATGAAGCGGCTCGCGTCGAGCGCGTCCTGCGCGCGCTCGACGCGGGCGACGTGGCGCTGATTTCCGAGGCAGGCATGCCCGGCTTATCCGACCCTGGTTACGATCTGATCCGCGCCGCGCTCGCGCACGGCGTGACGGTCACGCCAATCCCTGGTCCGACAGCGGCGATCGCCGCGCTGGTCGCATCGGGCCTGCCGACAGATGCGTTCGTGTTTCTCGGCTTCTTGCCGCGCCGAGCGGCCGACCGGCGGCGCCTGCTGCGGGACGTTTCGCGCGAACGGCGCACGCTGGTCGCGTACGAGGCGCCGCACCGGCTGGCCGAAGCGCTGGCCGACATTCAGCACGTCTTGGGCGATCGCGCCATTGCCGTTGCGCGCGAGCTGACCAAGCGGCACGAGGAGATTTGGCGCGGCGCGGTGAGCGGCGCGCGCGCGCGCTTCACAGGCGAGGTGCTCGGAGAGGTGACCCTGGTCGTCGCCGGCGCACCCGAGCCGCAGCCCTGGAGCGAGCCGGATGTTCGGGCGGCAGTGGCGCAGGCGCTGCGTGACGGGGCAAGCATATCCGATGCCGCGCGCGACGTCGCCGTCGTCTCCGGTTGGCTCCGTCGTGAAGTGTACCACATCGCCCTACGCCTATCCCAACCCTCTAACTCTAACTCTAACTCTAACTCTGACTCTAACTCACTCGGACGGAGCAAACGATGATCGATCTGAATGACGCTCAGGCCATTCGAGCGCGCGATCCCGAGGGCATGCTGCGGCACATCGCCGGCCTGCCCGATCAATGCGAGGCAGCCTGGCGCGATGCGCAGGCGATAGAGCTGCCGGAATCCTTTAGAGAGGCCAGGCAGGTCGTGATCGCCGGCATGGGCGGATCGGCAATCGGCGGCGCGCTCTTCCAATCGCTGGCCGCGCCGCAGATGCGCATCCCCGTTCACGTCGTGCGCGATTACACCCTGCCGGCGTTCGCCGAAGGCCCGTCGACGCTGGTGATCGCGTCGTCGCACTCGGGCGATACAGAAGAGACGCTTGCGGCTTTTCAGGAGGCGCGCGCGCGGCGCTGCCAACTGATAGCCATCGCAGGGGGCGGCCGGCTCGAAGCGATGGCGCGGCAATTCGGCGCGCCGTTCATGCGCGTGGCGTACGAGTCGATGCCCCGCGCGGCGCTGGGCTACTCGTTCGTGCCGCTGGCGGCGTTCGCGTCGCGACTGGGATGGCTGGACGACCCATCGGCGCACCCTTCGACTTCGCTCAGGGCAAGCCTGAGAGAGGCGGCGGCGGTCATGCGCGAGTGGAACGCAGAGCTTGTTCCGGAGTCGCCGGTCGTGAAGAACCTGGCGAAGCGCATGGCCGGGCAGATGGTGGGCCGCTTCGTCATCGTGTACGGCGCGGGTCTCTTCGCCGAGGTGGCGCGCCGATGGAAAGGGCAGGTCAACGAGAACGGCAAGCAATTCGCCGCGTTCGAGGCGCTCCCCGAGGCCGACCACAATGCCATACTGGGCAGCTCCTATCCTGAAGGTATGGCCAACCACCTGAAGGTGATTTTCCTCACCGGCGTAAGCGACCATCCACGCAACCGAGCGCGCGTCGAGATTTCGCGCCAGGTGCTGATGGTGCAGGGCTACGACACGGACGTGCTCACCGCGCGCGGCGAGAGCCTTCTGGCACAAATGCTGTCGCTGATCCAACTGGGCGACTGGATCTCCGGTTATCTGGGCATCGCCAACGGCGTCGATCCCTCTGACACCGAGTTGCTCCTGGAGTTCAAGCAGCGGATGGCGGAGCTGGGGTGAATTGGCCCAACCGCAAGGGTATCGGAGCCAAATCGGTTTGCCAGATCAAGAAGATCTCGGTTATGATAACGTCATTGAGACATGTCACGCCATCCACTCTACACGCGCCGAGGCGCCTGATTTTCGGCAGAGGCTATAGATGACCGGTGCAAGGATTCTCGTCGTCGACGACACCGCTGCGTCGCGCGCGCGGCTGATCGAGCGCGTCCTGCATCCCGCCGGCTACACGACGGCCGAAGCTGCCGGCCTCGACGAAGCCCGGCAGCGCGTCCTGGCGTTCGAGCCGGACGTCGTCGTGACGGGCTGGCAAACGGATCGAAACGACGGGCTGCGCTTGCTGCGTGAGTACGGCGCGGATATCCCCTTCGTGGTCATCCTTGCGCAGCGCTCACTCGCCGCCGTGGAAGAGGCACTGGCGGCCGGCGCTGTCGACGCGTTGGCGAAGCCGCTGGAGGACGCTCGGTTCGCCGCGTCAATCGAGCGGGCGCTGCGCTGGAAGCGCCTGGCGCACGAGCGCGATACACTCCGCGAGCAGGTCGAGCGCCAGGCACGCGAATTCAGGGCGCTATCCGGCATCGGCAAGACCATTACGTCACTGTTATACGTCGACGAGATTCTGGCCCAGGTGGTGTCGGCGGCGGTCAACCTGACCCAGGCCGACGAGGGGTCGCTGCTCTTGCTCGACCCGGACACCGGCGAGTTGTACCTGCGCGCCAGCAAGAACATGGACGAGTCGGCCGCCCGCAATTTGCGCGTCCGGGTGAATGACTCGCTGATGGGCCAGGTGATCCGGACCGGCCAGCCCGTGATGGTAGGCGGCGGAGAGGACGTCAAGGTCAAGACGTCGTTCCTGGTCAAGTCCCTGCTCGGTGCACCGATGAGCGTCGGCGGGCGCGTGATCGGTGTGCTCAGCGTGCATCACAAGCTGTCCAGCCGGTCTTTTTCGGATCACGACATGCGCCTGCTGTCGACCCTGGCCGATTACGCCGCGATCGCGATCGAGAATGCGCGCCTGTACTGGGCGGCGCAGGGCGAACGAGAGCGCCTGCACACTATTCTGCGCGACACGCAGGATGCGGTGATCGTCACCGATCCTGAGATGCGCATCGTGCTGGCGAACAGCTCAGCGCGCGTGGCGTTCGGTCTGAGCGAGGACGTGGTCGGCGCACGGCTGCCCGATGTGATCCGCAGCCCGGCGCTCCTGGATCTGTTCGCTCAGCACAAGCAGAGCGGCCACGGCTGGCGGGCCGAGGTGCCGCTCGACGACGGGCGCACCATGCAGGCGCAGCTCTCGGAATTCAAAGGCATCGGCTTCGGCGTGGTGCTGCAGGATATTTCGAACTTGAAGGAGCTGGATCGAATCAAGAGCGATTTCATCTCGATCGTGTCGCACGATCTGCGCACGCCGCTCACCACCATCCGTGGCTACGTCGAGCTGCTGCCGCGCGTAGGGCCTCTCAACGACATGCAGCAGCAATTCGTGGAGCGCATCGAGCGGAGCATGGTCAACATCGTGGACCTGATCGCGGACCTGCTCGACGTCAGCCGCATCGAAGCCGGTCTGGACAAGGAAATGGAGCCGACCGATTTGGCGAAGGCGGTGCGAGAGGTGTCAGCCTCGCTGCGATCCGCCGCCGAGGCCAAGCGCCAGGTATTGAGCGTAGACGTGTCGCCTCTGCCGAAAATTCTCGGCAACGGCCGGAGACTCGAGCAGGTCGTCGCGAACCTGGTCGGCAACGCCATCAAATACACGCCCGAAGGCGGCCGGATCGACGTCTCGTTGCAGGAAGATGGCGAATTTGTCGTGCTCCGCGTGCGCGACACCGGTATCGGCATTACGCCGGAAGACCAGTCACGTATTTTCGATAAGTTCTACCGGGTTGAGACCGATGCGACGCTGGCGATCGCCGGCACCGGATTGGGACTGTCGATCGTCAAGTCAATCGTCGAGAAGCACAAAGGCCGCGTGTGGGTGGATAGCGAACCGGGCGTGGGCAGTGTCTTCACCGTCGTGCTGCCGAAGTACGCTGCGTCCTGATGCCCCGACGTTCAGACTTCCGAAGTCTCCAAGACTTCGGAAGTCGGAAGGATTCTTGCCTTGCCGCCAATGAGATCGGAGGGTCTATGGAGATTCGATTCTGGGGAGCCGCGCGCACCGTCACCGGCTCCATGCACTTGCTGACGATCGACGGCAAGCGCCTGCTGCTGGACTGCGGGATGTATCAGGGCAAGCGCAGCGAGGCTTACGACCGAAACAAGCACCTGCCGTTCGACGCCGCTTCGATCGACGCCTGCATCCTGTCGCACGCGCACATCGACCATTCGGGCAACCTGCCGACTTTGGTGAAAAGCGGCTTTCGCGGCAACATTTACGCCACGCCGGCGACGCGCGATCTGTGCTCAGCTATGCTGCTCGATTCGGCGCACATCCAAGAGAGCGACGTGAAGTTCGTCAACAAGCGCCGCGCCGAGAAGGGCGAGCCGCCGTTCAAACCGTTGTATACCATGCCCGACGCTATTGAGACGCTCAAGCAGTTCGTCAGCGTGGGGTATCACCGCCCGTTCGAGCCGCTGCCCGGCGTGCGCGCGACGTTCCGCGACACAGGCCACATCCTCGGCTCAGCGATGGTGATCCTGGACATCGAAGAGAACGGCCGGCCGCGCCGCATCGTGTTCAGCGGCGACCTGGGCCGCAAGAACCTGCCGATCTTGCGCGACCCGGAGCCGGTCGATCACGCCGACGTGCTGATCACGGAAGGGACCTACGGCGGCCGCTTTCACAAGCCGATCGA
>DASSFZ010000569.1:0-3414 GCA_035693785.1 Anaerolineae bacterium
AGTCTGGCCCTTTGTCGAGAAATAGGGGATAAGGCGGGCGTAGCCTCTTCGCAGGGCCATCTGGGGAATGTGGCGCGGTCTCAGGGCGACTACGGCCGGGCGACGGCGCTGTACACGGTAAGCCTGGCCTTGTTCCGAGAGCTTGAAGGCAGACGGGGCATTGCCGAGTCGCTGCAGAGATTGGCCGGCGTGGCCGCGGCGCAGGGACAGTCAGAGAGAGCGGCACGATTGTTTGGGGTGGCGGAAGCGATCCGCGAAGCGATTGGTGCGGCGCTGCCACCGGTCGAGCGTGCGGATCATGACCGCGATGTAGCCGCCGTACGCGCCCAACTCGACGAAGCAACCTTTGCAGCGGTATGGGCCGAGGGCCGGGCGATGACGATGGAGCAGGCGATTGCGTATGCGGTGGGCGATTCTGAAACGCCCCACACCCCGTAGTCTGCTTCTCTGCCAGTTGGATTAGGGGGCAGGGGATCAGCCAGTCGGTACCGGCTGCAATAACGTAATCGGAATAGTCTCTACGAGGGAAGGCGTGTAGGCGGATACGGTCAGAATATCGCTGACTGGCGGCCGCGCCAGGATATCCAGCACTATCTCCCGAAGTTCGTCTGACAATCCGGCAAGACCCGTGAGGGGAAAGCTGCGCGGGCCGGTTTCAGTCCTCTGAGCCAAAATGGAATAGTCAAAAAAGGTAAGGGCGATCCGCTGCCTGCGCAAGGCGATCTAAGTTTGGGTCAGGTGTCAACGGATGCCTTCAGTGCAACGGATAAACGGATGAGGGCACGCTCGAGAGCGGTATCCATCCGCTTATCCGTTGCCATCCGTTGACACCTCTATCCTCTCTCATCATTTCCGATTCTGCCTCTGCCAATCTTCCAATGTCTCCCTCTCGTGAGGCGATCGAGTGGCTGGAGAAAGCGACGCTCGCGCCGCGCGACGAAGCACTTCGCTGTTATCGCAAGGCATTGGAAGTGATGCCTGAGTACGAGGAAGCGAAGCAGCGGTTGAGAATAATGCTGGCGAGGATGAACTAGCGTACCGCCGGCCGCCGGAAGGCAAACGCCAGTGCCGACACGATGAGCAACAGGGCCACGATGGCGACGGCAAGGCGCTCGTCATCGCCGGTCAATGTCACGCCGTGCAGGCGAAAGACGGATGCGTTGCCGGCGTTCAATGTGATGCGCGCTGGCAGAACCTTTCGTTCGCGCATCAGGTACGCCGTGAGATTCCAGGCATCCTCGTCGCTGATATGGTCAGGATCCCACAGTGGCATCGTGTCGGCAATCACGCGGTACAAGTCCTGTGCCGTGGACAATCGCGTCAACGCGCTCGGGCCAAGGACTGGCGGAATGGTGCGTGGGATCTCAAAACCCTGGGGCGGGTGATTGGGCGCGTGACACTTCGACTGCCAGCAGTTCTGATCCTCTGGTCCAAAAACAGCCCGCCATTCGTCGGTCAGGCCCTGGCCACGGTCGCCGTGACACGGCAGGCAGATGAGCCAGTAACTATAGGCGCCCTGCTCGGCCTGGTTTGGATGGATCGGAAGGTCTGGCTTTTTCAGTCGATCGGCCACCGATATGGGCATCATCCCCGTCGCGAGGTTGGCTTCAGGTCGAGGTGTCTCAGTTGTAATGGTCGCGTTCTGTTCAGTCCGCGGCGCAGTCGTTCCACAACCCGCGAGTAGCAGGCACAGCCCAACGATCGGCCATGCAATGTTTGAGCGCATGGGTCTCCAATTGATTTCTCCTCCCCGGCCTCATGTCGCTCGGCATTCGACCGATACCCCGCAGAAGCTATGGGCGTTGATCTCGAATCGCTTTCAACGTCTCCCTAAACGTCTCCTCGACCGGCCTCGGCTGCCAGCCCAACTCGCGCTTCGCCTTCTCCGCCGTTCCGAAGAAGGTGTAATCGGCCTGCGTGCGCAGCGCTTCCGATGAAAACGTCGTTCGTAGCCCCAATACACGCTCCGGCAGACTGACCAGCCTCGACAGCCCGTCCGCCACCCAGCCCGGAACCCACGCTTTCGGCGCGGGGACGCCGGTGATCTTCTCCCACATCTGCATCGCTTCTTTGTAGGTCAACGGCGGCCCGGCCAGGATGTACGACTCGCCGATGCGGCCTTTCTCCAGCGCCAGAATGTGCCCCTCGGCGATGTCGTCAACGTGCGCCCAGGTCACGCCCGACTTCGCGCCGAACATCACAGGCATTCGCCGAAAGAATATGGCGTAGTACATGGTAATCTGGCTGGGGTCGCCCGGCCCGATCGCCACGCCCGGCTGGGCGATGATGATCGGCGCGCCGTGCTGCTGCAGCGGCACGGCGACTTCGTAGTGCGCCGCCCACTTGGTGCGCTCGTATTCCGATGTTAGTTCCCGTTTCTCGACGCGATATGACTCATCCACGACTCGGCCGCGCGTGTTGCCGGCGATCGCCAGCGTGCTGGTGAAAACGATCTTGGGCACGCCCAGCTCGACCGCCAATTCCAGCGTGTGCCGCGTCCCCTCGACGTTGATCGCCTGCATTCGCTGTTTGTCGCGAATGCCGTACTCGTACCAGCCAGCCAGGTGAAAGGCAGCCTCCGAGCCGCGCATCGGCTCGCGCACCGACTCGCGATCGGTCACATCGCCGGGCGCCAGTGTCGCGCCCACTTTCGCAAGCGACTCCGCTTTTTGCGGATCACGGACGAGACAGGTCACAGCGTGCCCACGCGCGATCAACTTCGGAACCAGATGGCTGCCGATAAACCCTGTTGCTCCCGTTACGAAGACTTTCACTCGACATCACCTTGAAAATAAAACCACAGAGCGGTTCACTTCAGTGCCGGTATGCCACCTGCAGATTGAGCATATATCACCGCCTGGACAATCGCTCGCGCGGTCACCTCGGCGGCGTACGCGCCGATCACGTTCACGTCGGCTGTCTTCTCGCCCGTCGCCAATGCAAAGATCGTGTCGCCGTCGAACATCGTGTGCGCCGGTCGCACCGCGCGCGCCAACCCATCATGCGCCATCTGCGCGACCTTATTCGCTTCCTCTTTCGTCAGGTCGGCGTTCGTCGCCACGACGCCGATGACCGAGTTGCTCCGGCTGGCGAAGCGCACGATTTTCTTGCCGACGAATGACCGGAGCACGGTCAGGGTGTCAGCGAACTGGAAGGGAGTTCCTTGAGTTCCTCGAGTTCCTCGGAAGGGAACTGAAGGAACTGAGGGAACTGAGGGAACTGATTTGGTCTTGCGCGCGCCCGCGATGATTTTCCCGGTGCTCGGATCGATCACGTCGCCGAAGGCGTTGACGGCGAACAGCGCGCCGACGATCACACCCTTGCCGAGACGGATCGACGCCGTACCGATACCGGCCTTCATGGCATAGTCCATACCCTTGATTTTGCCGACCGTCGCGCCCGTCCCCGCGCCGA
>DASSFZ010000570.1:0-3576 GCA_035693785.1 Anaerolineae bacterium
GGATACACAACGCTTGTGTCCGGCGAGGCAATGGCGCGCAGGTACACTTCGCGGTTGGGGCCAGCAATGCGGTAGCCATTGGCCTCGATCCACCGGATCAGCCTGTCGTACGTCTCGCCGATGTTGTGGAAGTCGCCGCGATGCAGCGCGCAGGCCATCATCTCAACACCGGGCAGCTCGGCAATGGCCACCGGTCCCTCACCGGTCAGCGAGCCGCCGATCGGCTCGCACACCTGCACGTCCACGTCGCGCTCCTTGAACTCGGTGTCGTAGTAGACGGTCAGGCACGGCCCGATCGGATTGACCTTGCGCCGGGCGAGATAGGCGTCCAGTTCGTTCCACAGGCGTCCCTGATCGGCGTAGGTGGGGATCACACCTCGGATCGCAGCCACTTTCTGCGGCGCGATCTTCTTGATCACGATCTCGTTAGTGGACATGGCATCCTCCTGTTCGATTTGCCTCAGCCGCGCTTCGACGCGCGCCAGTCGCTCTTGCTCTTCTTGTACGCGATTCTGAATCTCGGCCTGCTTCAACCGCAGCATCCCGCGAATCTGGGCCGCGGGCAGGTTCTCGTCGAGCAGTTGCGCGATCTGCTCCAGCGAGAAGCCGAGGTCCTTCAAGGCGAGAATGCGGTTGAGCCGGGACAGTTGGTCGAGCGAGTAGTAGCGATAACCGGTGAAGCGATCGACCTCGACGGGCTTGAGCAGCCCGACTTCGTCGTAGTAACGCAGCGTCTTCACCGGCACGCGGCTGATTCGAGAAAAGTCTCCGATCTTGATCATGCTGTGCGTGGTTCTGCGCGCAGAACGGTCCGGCCGAACAACTTCGCTTACAGGATACACCCTCCAGCGACGGGAGAGTCAAGCGGCCGGTGGGGGATATTTTCTAAGGAATCCTTCCGCAGGCACTTGACCTGCGGGAGGTTGGGTCACGGTGTGGCTGTCAGCGAGTACTGCACCTGGAACTGGAGCATCGTGCCTAGATAGGCACGCAGCTCGAACGCGCCGGGGCGGCCGTCGTGCGCGCAGAACGCCCGCGAGGTCTGGGAGGCCGGGCCGTCATCCCATAGACCGACGAACGAGTCGAAGATCGCGCCGTCCTCGTAGCAGAAGATACCCCATGTCGCGCCATTGTTGACGCCTGACGCGCGGAAGAGCACGTACACGCGCGACGCGCCCTCAGGGAATTGCAGGCCCGGATCGACCGGATTGAGGTTTCCGTCGAGGCGGGAGGCCAGCGTGAGGAATTCGAACCTGGCCGCCGGGTTCGGCGTGGCGGCGTTCGGGATTGGCGTCAAAAGAACTTCCGGCACATCCGGCGCGATCGTCGCAGTCGGCGTGAGTGTCGGTGTGTCGGTCGGCGCCAGGCTGGGTGTATCGGTCGGTTTCAGCGTGTGAGTGGGCGCCGCGCCAACCGTCGGCACGGCTTGGGTCGCAGTCGCCGTCGGCGTGGGCGCGGGCGCGGGTGCCGGCATGGCCCGCGAGGCGTAGACACCTAGAGCGATCGTCGCCGCCACGGCCACGATCGTCACGATCGTCCAGCGGCCGGCGCTGCGGGCGGCTTCTTCGCGGAGGATGTAATACGCCGCGCGGCGCGACTGCCTGAACTGGCGGATGGTCTTACGCAGGGCGAAGAGCGTGAATGCGACGCCGGCAAGCAACAGGACAGTGGAGATTTGTGTCAGCAGCGTCTGCATGCGTTAGGCACGTTCCTCGGATTGGCGCGGCAGACAACCCGCAACGGGCCGGGCAGCGAGGCCGACAGAGGCGGCGACGACCAGAACTCGCCGCAGCAAGCCCCCGCCCAACCGAAGCTCACTCCGTTGTCGACACGCTGCTTGTGGAGTGTCCACAGTATACCACACTCTTGTGCAAAAACACGCGATGAGGCGTGCGCACGCAAGGATTATCAGGCGAGAAGCCGGCATCCCCAGAACCTGCCCCTTCGCAGACTCAGGGCAAGCTCTGAGCTTGCGAAGGGTGCGGCATCTAGGACGCCTTACGCCGTCATCGGCCGGCCAAGCCGCTGAGACGATTTGCGTGCACACCGCGAGGCTCTAGAGATCACGCCTGTGCCTCGCTGTGGTATAATTTCAGTCGCAGGGCACGAACGGGCTGTGTGAGGAGGAAGTGCGCATGATCGAAGTCGCCATCGACAGTATTCGGGTCAGCTTGATGACGCAGCAGCGCGTCGTCATCTTGAAAGATCTCGAGAGCGATCGATACCTGCCGATTTGGATCGGCCCGTGCGAAGCGGAATCGATCACGATCGAGCTGCAAGGCGTGGCCGTGGCCCGGCCGCTGACGCATGACTTGCTCAAGACCGTCGTCATCAACCTGGGCGGCAAGGTCAGCCAGGTCGTCGTCAACGACTTGCGCAACGATACTTTCTACGCCCGTATCCTGCTCAGCGTCAACGGCCGCCAGATGGAAATCGACGCGCGACCGAGCGACGCCATCGCGCTGGCCGTGCGCGCCAGGGTGCCGATCTATGTCGCGGAAGCGGTGATGGAGGCCGCGTCCATCGTGCCGGAGGAAGACATGGATGCCGAGCGCGCGGACACCGACGCCAGGCTGTCGCAGTCGCCGTTCGGCGATCTGATCGACAACCTCGATCTGGACGATCTAGGCCCCGAAGACAAATAACCCGGCTCACCCGATTTTCAGACTTCGGAAGTCTCCTGAAGACTTCCGAAGTCTTGGTCGTGGCTCAGACATGGCGACTGCTCCCATCGACCGCATGGTTCCGCATTCCGTCGAAGCCGAGGAAGCCGTCCTCGGCTCTTTGCTCATCGACCCCGAGACGATCTTTCGGGTCAGCCCCTTCCTGAGACCCGACGACTTCTATATCGTCAAGAACCGCTGGGTCTACGAGGCGTGCCTGGCGCTGCACGAGCGCCGCGAGCCGATCGATTTCGTGACCGTCACGGAGGAGCTAGAGAAGCGCGAGCAACTGGCCGAGATCGGAGGCCCGGCTTTCGTCTCCCACCTGATCAACGTCGTCCCGACCGCCATCCACGCCGAAGGCTACGGCCGCATCGTGGAACGGGCAGCCGTTCGACGCAAGCTGCTGCAGGCCGCCAGCGACATCGCCCAGTATGCGTACGACGAATCCGCCGAGATCGACGAGACGATCGACCAATCCGAGCAGGCTCTGTTCGCCGTCAGCCAGCGCCGGCAAAGCCGCGACCTGCTTCCGATCAGCGACGTGATACGCTCGTACTACGAGCGCATCGAATACCTGTACGAGCATCGCGGCGAGCCGCTGGGCATTCCCACCGGGTTCGTCGACCTCGACAAGCTGCTGGGCGGCCTGCAGCGATCCGATCTGATCATCGTCGCGGCGAGGCCCGGCATCGGCAAGTCCAGTTTGATGCTGAGTATGGCGCTCAGCGCGGCGCGCAAGTTCCACCAGCGTGTGGCGATCTTCACGCTCGAAATGTCGAGCGAGCAATTGGTGCAGCGCATGGTCAGCGCCGAGACGGGCATCGACAGCCAGCGCCTGCGGCTGGGCGAGCTGCGCGACGACGAGTGGCCGCTGTTCGTGCAGGCGTCTTCGGCTCTCAGCGATTCGCTC
>DASSFZ010000571.1:0-6115 GCA_035693785.1 Anaerolineae bacterium
ACGCTCGGCTCCCAGCCCAGCAGGCGACCGGCTTTGCTCGCATCGCCGATCAACAGATCGACCTCGGCGGGACGATAAAAGCGCGGATCGCTCACGACGTAGTCCTCGTAATTCAAGCCGACTGACTTAAACGCGACTTCGCACATCTCGCGGATCGAGTGGGTCTCGCCCGTGGCAATCACGAAGTCGTCTGGCCTTTCCTGTTGCACCATCAGCCACATCGCGTGGACATAATCGCCCGCGAAGCCCAGGTCACGCTGCGAATCCAAATTGCCCAGATGCAGCTTGTCCAGCTTACCCAACTTGATGGAAGCGACGCCGTGCGAGATCTTGCGCTCGGCGAACTCCAGGCCGCGCCGGGGCGAGCCGTGATTGAACAGGATGCCCGAGGTCGCGTGCAGCCCGTAGGACTCGCGATAGTTCACGGTGATCCAATGCCCATATACTTTCGCAACGCCGTAGGGGCTGCGCGGATAAAACGGCGTGCGCTCGTTCTGCGGTACTTCCTGCACCTTGCCGAACATTTCTGAGTTATGAAGAAGAACCGGAATGTTACCCCCGAAGAATTTCTCATTGCCAGGGACGGAAAGATCGTAAACCGCAAAGCGTCCCACCTCGCTGGTGATGGACGTGATCTTCGCGGCCCCCAACCGAGAATCGACCAGATGCGCGAGTGATTCCGGTAATGCGACGTTCCGCTGGGCGACGATTCGCTTCAGTTTGTCCTTAGAAACCAAAGGCTTGTACTTAACGAGATGATAGACACTACCCCGCAGGGGTCCTTGGAAAATTGCCGAGGGCAAACATTCGAGCGAGGTCTGTTGGCTGAGTGGGCTATGCTCGGCGCGGGGCGCGAGAGAGTGGGCATAACGTGTGCTGACTTTAATGTCGTAACAAACCGATTCCCGGATCAAAGTTCCCTGCGGGCTTGGATGAGGCGCGTTCACTCTTCGGTACAAGCGACATCCTAGCCCGGCATTACGCATCAAATAGATCAACTCGTGAGCCAGGCGCGGGCTGACGGTCGTGAAAGCAATTTCGGTATCCAGAATATGCGCATCTCCAAGATAACCGCTGAGGAAAGCGCGAACCAAATCCGGTTTCAACTCCCACATCCACTCGGGTACATGTTTCTCATGTGCGGTTCTGCCGAATTGCGCGCACAGACTAGCGATGAGTTTGCCGATCGCCATAATGGTTCGCGAGTGGCTATCCGGTCTAAGGGTTTCGGTCACGTGTATGCCGGGGAATTGCTCAGCCAGGATCCGCTTAACCTCCGCCGTCGTGCTCTCTTCTGCCAGGTTAAATGTCAACGATACGCGGTACAGCTTGCGTGGCGGATCATAGTCGCAATGACCTTCGGCGACGTAATAACCCAGTAACTTCACCAGATCCGAATTCAAGGGCACATCTTGTCGATAACCGCGCGTTCGAGTGCGGTATTCCGGGCGGACGCTTAACCCGGTCGGCACGCGGCCATTCACTCGCTGGCCGATATCCGCGCCAGTATGGGTGATCAGATAGTCCCCCACCTGCAGCTCATCCACGCGCTTCGAAACCAACGCTCCATTCTCACCAAAGACAATGACCGAATGGTCACCGGTCACCTTTAATTCACCGCCCCCCTTGTATCTCACCGTGTACAAGCGATCCTTCACGTGGCGAATAATATGACTCGCCGACGAGAAGCGCACACGATATTGCGAGTCCACTGTGAGAACCTCGGTATCTCCGAGCGCCAGAGTTACCATCTCCCGCTTTTCTTCCGGCGGGATCAAAGTCTCGATGGGAACCAACACGACCTTGTTGGCCCGACGAATCAACACGGGCGTTTGACCATCCACGCTACTCGACGCCTGGTAGAACCGGATAGTCGGATCGACGACGCGTATCGCATCGAGCAGGCGCGTCACGCCGAGCGCCGTCGCTTCGCCCGTCAGCACCGGCTGCTGCCACGAGGTCGGCACGAAAGACATGGCGGCCAGGTTGTATACCTCGTCCGGGTGGAACTCGCGCAGGATGCCGATGAGCGACGCCTCGTCGAGCAGATCGCCCTGCACCCGCGTGATGCGATCCTGAATGTGCTCGATGCGATCGAGGTTGATGATGCTGGTGCGGCGCACCATCCCCACGACATCGTAGCCCTTTTCCAAAAGGAATTCGGCCAGGTACGAGCCGTCCTGACCGGTTACACCCGTGATCAGTGCAACGGATTTGCTCATTGGATTTCCCTTACTCTCTTTCGCCAATCATCGAGCACGTCGCGCAATGTCTGCTCGAACGGGATCGTGGGAGTCCAGCCAGTCTGAGCCGTGAACTTGCTTGCGTCGCAGTAGGTGATGAGCGTATCGGAGGGGCGCATGCGCTCGGGATCGATCTCCACCCGGATGTTTACACCGCTGTAGCTCAGCAGCATCTCCAGCACGTGCTGTATGCTGCGCGGCGTGCCGGAGCCGATGTTGTAAACTTCGCCCACCTTGCCCTGCGTCGGCGCCAGATGGTACGCGCGCACCATGTCGCGCACGTCGGTGAAGTCGCGTTGCGCGTTCAAGTTGCCTACCTTGACAACGGCTGGCTGAAGTCCGGCTTCGATCGACGCGATCTGTTTCGCGAAAGCAGCGACGACGAACTTCTCGCTTTGGCGAGGTCCAATGTGATTGAACGGTCGCACGCGCACGACCGGCAATCCCCGGCTCAAGAAATACTGGAGGCCGAGAAAGTCTTGCGCGATCTTGCTCACGGCGTACGGGCTGTCCGGCCTGAGCGGATTGTCCTCTTTCACGGGCAGCTCGTCGCTGCGCACCTGCCCGTACTCTTCATTCGAGCCGACCACCAGGACGCGGGCTTTCGGGCTGCTCCGAAGAAGCGCCTCGCACAGGTTGATCTGCGAGCGCAAATTCGTCTCAAGCGTATCCCAGGGATCCGTCCACGACTGCGGGACAAAGGACTGTGCCGCCAGGTGAAAGACAAAATCGGGGCGGGCTTGTTCAACGAATTCACGTGTCGCACCTGGATCGCGCAAATCGGCGACCACAACGTGGGCACCGGGCACGACAAAGCGCAAGTGGTCGGCTTCGAGAACGTTTCCCCAGATCTCCCAGTCGGTGGCAGCGGCCAGATACTCGACTAGATGACTACCCGCAAAGCCGGCGACCCCCGTTATGAGCGCTCGCAAACGTCGCCTCAAGTAAACGTGATGAATTTCTCAATAATTATACCCAAGTTCACAAGGAGGGCAAACGATTCGATGAAAGGACAACCAAAAGAGCCTCACTTCCGCGAGGCTCTGTCGGCCTGTGGCCTTCGTCGAGCGTTGCTCGCCAGACGCACTGACCTACGTGCCTTCTTCCCAAGACGCCAGGTACTTCCTCTGCTCGTCGGTCAGCACATCGATCTTCACGCGCATCGCCTCAAGCTTGAGGCGCGCCACCTCGCGGTCGATATCGCCCGGTACCGCGTAGACTGTCTTTTCTAGTTTCGCGTCGTGCTGCGCCATGTACTCGAGCGACAGCGCCTGGTTTGCAAAGGACATGTCCATCACGCTGGCGGGGTGTCCCTCGGCGGCGGCCAGGTTGATCAGCCGACCTTCGCCCAGCAGGTTAATCCTGCGGCCATCCTTGACCGTGTACTGCTCGACGAACTCGCGCACTCTACGCGGTTTACTCTGCGACATCGCCTCCAGCGCCGGGATGTTGATCTCGACGTTGAAGTGGCCAGAGTTGGCGAGCAGCGCGCCATCTTTCATGCGCTCCATGTGAGGCGCATCGATCACGTTGATGTCGCCGGTCGCGCTGATGAAGATGTCGCCCTTCGGCGCGGCTTCGATCATCGGCATCACTTCGAAACCATCCATCACCGCCTCGAGCGCCTTGAGCGGATCGACCTCCGTGACGACGACGTGCGCGCCCAGTCCCTTGGCGCGCATGGCGATGCCACGGCTGCACCAGCCGTACCCGGCGACGACGACGGTCTTCCCGGCGATCAGGATATTCGTCGCGCGAATCACGCCGTCGAGCGTCGACTGGCCGGTGCCGTAGCGGTTATCGAACAGGTGCTTCGTGTCGGCATCGTTGATCGCGATGATGGGAAACTTGAGCGCGCCTTCCGTTGCCATTGCTCGAAGCCGGATGACGCCGGTGGTCGTTTCCTCTGTCCCGCCCACGACGCCGTCGATCAGCTCGGTGCGCTCCTTATGTAGTGTCGAGACCAGATCGGCGCCGTCGTCCATCGTCATGTGCGGCCTGTGATCGAGCGCAGCCTTGATGTGCGCGTAGTAGGTTTGATTGTCCTCGCCCTTAATCGCGTACACCGGTATCTCGTAACTGGCGACGAGCGACGCGGCGACGTCGTCCTGCGTGGACAGCGGGTTCGAGGCGCACAAGACGACGTCCGCACCGCCCACCTGCAGCGTGTGCATCAGGTTCGCCGTCTCGGTGGTCACGTGCAGGCACGCGCTGACGCGCAGCCCGTTCAGAGGCCGGTCTTGCTTGAACCGCTCGCGGATGAGCCGCAAGACAGGCATCTCCTGCTCGGCCCACTCGATGCGGTATCGCCCGCCAGGGGCCAGGTTGAGATTCTTGACGTGATGCTCGACTGTCATCTTGGTTGTGACTCCTTGTCGGTAGGTTGAGAGCTGGATTTTGGCGAATCTCCGGAGTCGAGCCTTTAGGCGGTCATCTCTGGCGGTCAAAACCGGCTAAAGCCTCGACTCCGGCTAAGGGTTGGCGGACGGGTGAGAGGGTGGATCAACGTGTCGACTTGCGCACGGCCACCCCTTCGTTGAAGTGCAGGTATCTCTTGAAGCCCAGTTTCTCGTACACGCGAATGGCCGTGGCATTCGCCTGCGCCACATTCAGCACGATGGTGCGGATGCCGCGCCGGATAAGCTCGGCGCACACGGCGCTTGTCGTAAGCGTCGCGTAGCCTTTCCCGCGATAATCCGGATGCGTGAAGACGTTGCCGACGGCAGCCGCGCCGTGCCTCTCGCTCAAGACGTGCGTGCCGGCTGCGGCGACCAGCCTCCCGCGCTCGTCAATGCCATAAAACGCGCCATCGTACACCTGGCCGGGCGTGAACGCATCGCCGCCGCCAAGCGCGTACAACTCCTGCAGGTCCTGGGTGTACTGCGGCGTCAGCATGACCACGCGTCCCGGGACGGGCCGAAAATCGCTCGGGCTGAGCGTCATGCGCCACATCGGCTCGAGATCGTGAACGCGGTAATGCGCCTGAATGGCCAGCATGTGTTCCTGGCGGGCGTTCAAATAGACGCGCGGCGCACGCAGCGCCGCAGCCAGGATCAACGCGATCCCCTGCGCATGACCCATCGTGAACAGGGCAGGCAGCCTGAACCCTTTGTAGAGCAGCGCCAGCGACTGCAGGCCACGCTCATCCTCTGCGCCATACCATTCCGATTGATCATAAAGGTCGGGATCGAGATCGGCCAGCCCATAGGCCGCCCACAGGCGATCGGTCTCCAGAAAGGCGCGTATCACTTCCGGATCGGCGAGCGAAAGTACCCGCATCATCCATCCGCGTTCACGGCTCGCGCACGGCGTCCTGCGCGGCGAGCTGCAGCAATCGCTCGGTCGCGGCCGAGTCGGCGAAATGCAACTGAAACCGCTCGACGAATTCGGGCAGCGTGTAATGATGTCCCTGCGGGCCGTCATTTTCCAGCACGTACGTCGCCGCCAGCCCGCCGATGCAGCCCGCCGATTCCCAACCCAGGCCAAGCGCCAGCCCTTTGAGCAAACCGGCCCGATACCCATCACCGACGCCGATCGGATCGACCTCACGCGCCGTCCTGACCGCCGGCACGTGAATGTGCTCCTCGCGTGTATGAATGGTCGAGCCACGCTCTCCCATTGTCACGATCAGCACTTCCGCGCGCTCCACCATGTCGCCCTCGCTCCAACCGGTGCGGCTGCGGATCATTTCGAACTCATATTCGTTGACGACCACGACGTACGCGCCGCTGATGCCCTCACGCAAGTCGTCATCCGTCAGGCGCACGATCTGCCAGCTCACATCATAGAGATAGGGGACCCTCATCGTCTTGCACTCGCGCACATAGCGGCGCATGGCCTCGGGATCGTTGGGGGATACGACGACCAGGTCG
>DASSFZ010000572.1:0-5573 GCA_035693785.1 Anaerolineae bacterium
CTGCCGGAGTCGTCCGTGCTCACGCCGCATCCGGGCGAGATGGTGCGTCTCACCAGGTTGGAGCGCGACGAAGTTGAGGCAGACCGCATCGGCGTGGCGTCGCGATTTTCGCAGACCTGGGGGCACGTGGTCGTGTTGAAAGGCGCTTTTACCGTCGTCACGGCGCCGGATGGGCGCATCGTCGTGATGCCGTTTGCCAATCCTGCGCTCGCCACGGCGGGGAGCGGAGACGTGCTCGCCGGCGCGATCGCCGGCCTTCGCGCGCAGGGATTGAATGCCTTCGACGCAGCCTTGTGCGGCGCGTACCTCCACGGACTCTCGGGCCACAACGCCCGCACCGAAATCGGAAAAGCCGGCGTCGTCGCAGGTGACCTGCTCGAGCGCTTGCCGGCCGCCGTCAGGCAACTGACCGGTGTCTAACCGCCCCCCTGGCCCTCCCCCCGTTCTGACGGGGGGAGCCGGAGGGTGGCAGGCTCGCACACGCAAGAGGCCCCGATCTCTGTCGAGATCGGGGCCTTTTCGAATTGAAGTTGCCCACTGCGCTCAGGTGGAGGATGAAGCCGAATCGCCGGAGTCGGGCGCAGAACCCATCATCTCGGCGCGCTTGCGCTCGGCTGCTTTCTTGCCCTCCGCGACGGCTTGCTCCAGGCGCACGCGCTGCTCCTCGGCCTGGCGGCGCACATCGGCACCCGTCGTCTCGATGCGCCGGCGCGTGTCTTCGGCGATGTCTTCCGCGCGATCGCGCAGCTCGTACGCTCTTTCGCGTATCTGCCGGCGCATCGCCTCGCCGGACTGCGGCGCCATCAGCAGGGCGACCACCGCGCCGATCAACCCGCCGACCACGAAGCCGGCCAGAAAAGCTCCAAATTCGTTTCCATCGTCGCTCATGTGGGGGTCCTCCGTTCTCGGATAGGCTTCTATACCGCCTGCACTTGAAGACTCGACGTAGGGCGGCTTTCTTAGCCGCCTTCTTTCATCAGCCCCCTTCTTCATGGCAGGTATGGATGTAACCTGCCCAGGGGCGACCGCCAGGGTTGCCCCTACGAGGTTCGGAAATCTGACGTGCAGGTAGTATAGTTTACGCCGGCTTCTCCACGCGCTTTCGCAAATCCTCCGATGCTGCTTCGACGCGCTTGCGCGCGTCTTCGGCGAGCAGTTCCGCCCGGCCACGCAGCTCTTCGGCCTTCGACTCGAGCTGGCGCCGCGTCTCTTGGCCGGTCTGCGGCGCGAGGAGCAGGGCCACCGCCGCGCCGATCACACCGCCAATGACGATTCCCGCCAGAAACCCCCCAACAATGCTTGAAGTGTTGCTGTTCATGTTCCCTCCTTATCGAATGCCTGCACTTTCGACCACGTCGACGCCGGCTATCGGCGGCGCCACACGCGCCCCAGCTCGGAGAGCAAGCCGACTATCCGGGCGAAACCGGCCATCGTGCCCGCCGCGCCGATCACCGGATGAACAACATGTTCACTCAGGAATACCGTCGTGCCACGCGCCGTGCTCGCCGTCTCCTGCAAGTTCTGGAGCAGCGGCTTGATTTCGTCGTTCAGCATCTTGGTCAGCAGCGCGAGCTGATAAATGAGCACCAGCAGCAGCAAACCGATGACCATCATGACGAGGGCGAGGAGAATGATCGAAATGTCGCGAAAGACATCCGTCGTGCCGGCCCGCACCATCAGTGCGAACGCGCCGACGACGAGGATGACGACCAGCACCGCGAGTGACGCGGCCAGCACGACGCGCCGGCTGACACGGGATCCGGACGGCTTCGGGGCCGGCGGCGGCAAGTCGGGGTTGGTTTCGAGCTGCATGCAGGAGCCTCGACGGGCATTATATCATACGGTCGGGCGGCTGACAATCACCAAAGCCATAGCGCTTCCGATCGTCGCTTCCAGAAGATGCACCTCGCCGAGCATGGCGACGTTCCAGCCCAGCAGCGAGCCGGCTGCCTGGCCTAGCGCAAAGCCGATCCATGCGGCGACGAGGAACAGTCCCAGCCGGCGCACACCTCCGCCGCGCCACAGGTGAAAAAGCGCGGCGTACGCCGTGGATAGCAAGGCAGAGAAGAGCAAGGCGGGCGGCATTCAGGTGATGATCCCTTGTCCCAAGACGACCTCGCCATCGAACAGCACGAGACCCTGGCCGGGCGTGACGTCACGCTGCAGCTCGTCAAATTCGACGCGTGCCGTATCGCCTGCCGGGTGCACTGTCGCCGGCGTTTCGCGCGCCGTGTAGCGGATCTTCACCTCGGCGCGAAACGGCTCGGTCGGCGTCACGCCGCTGACGTAGTGCATGCCGCGTGCCACACACTCGCGCCGGCCCAACTCGGCGAGCGGGCCGACGACGAGCGAGTTGTCGGCGGCGTCTTTGGCAATCACATACAGCGCTTCCGCCGCCGCAATGCCCAGCCCCTTGCGCTGCCCGATCGTGTAGAACGGCAGTCCCTGGTGCTGGCCGAGCACGTTCCCCGCCGTATCGCGGATTTCGCCCGTCCGAATCGATTCGGGGGCGTGCCGCAGCAGAAACTCGCGATAGTCTTCGTTGCCCAAAAAGCACAGGTCCTGACTCTCCGGCTTCTCGGCCACAGGCAAGTGAAGCCGGGCGGCGTGCGCGCGCGCCTCCGGCTTCGTCATTTCACCGAGCGGAAACATCACGTGCGCCAGTTGCACCTGTCCGAGCACGCTCAACACGTAGGATTGATCCTTCCTGCGATCGACCGCTCGCAGCAACTGGTAGACGCCTTCGGAATTCCGCACACGCGCGTAGTGTCCCGTCGCCAGGTACTGCGCGCTCAGCCCCAGCGCCTTGTTGAGGAGGAGCTCAAATCGGATGCGGCGATTGCATTCGATGCACGGGTTCGGCGTGCGGCCGGCTGCGTACTCTTCGACGAAGAAATCGACGACAATGGATTTGAACGAGTCGGCGACGTTGATCAAGTAAAACGGGATGCCAAGCTGGTCGGCGACGGAGCGCGCGAGGGCGACGTCGGCCGGCGCGCAGCAGCGATTCACGCGCGATCCGCCGTCCTCGCTCCACAGCTTGAGCATGATGCCCGCCACGTCGTAGCCTTGCTCGACGAGCAGAGCTGCCGCGACCGAGCTATCCACGCCGCCGCTCATGGCGACGACGACGCGCGTGCTCTTCCGATCGGTAGTCATTCAGACAACTCTTTCACCGGCGCCACGAAGCCCGGCAGCACATCCTCGCCATCCGGCGTATCATCTTCCAAAAGTCGCCGCACCTCGCGCGAAGGGCGATAGATTATGCTCTCTCAACCGCTCAACCACCCTCGGCAGCACCTCCAAAACTGTATCGATGTCTTCAGGCTGCGTCGGGTGTCCCAGCGTCATGCGCAGCGAGCCGACGGCCCACTCGCGCGGCAGCCCCATGGCCGTAAGCACGAACGATGGCTCGGCTTCACCCGTCGTACAGGCTGAGCCGGTCGAGACACAAATGCCCTCCAGGTCGAGCGCCAGCAGGATCGACTCGCCCTCGACGCCTTTGATGGCAAACGAGGCGCTGTTGGGCAGGCGCTCGGTCGGGTGGCCGGTGAGCCGCGCGTCGGGCACGCGCTCCAGCACGCCGGCGATCAGTCGATCGCGCAGCGCGGCGACACGCGCATTCTCGCTTTCGCGGTTATCCTGCGCTAGCTTCAGCGCCGTCGCCAATCCGACCGCGCCGGCGACGTTGACCGTCCCTGGCCGCCGGCCGCGCTCGTGGCCTCCGCCGGTCAGCGCCGGCTCGAGTTCCGTTCCGCGACGGACGTACAGCACGCCGATCCCCTTCGGCCCGTAAAACTTGTGCGCCGACAAGGCGAGCAGGTCGACGTTCAGCCGATCGGCGTTCAGATCGAGCGCTCCGCCCGCCTGCACGGCGTCGGTGTGAAAGGTGATTCCCTTGCTGCGGGTAAGCGCGCCGATGTCGCGCAGCGGCTGGATCGTGCCGACTTCGTTGTTGGCGTACATGACGCTGACCAGGCACGTATCGCGGCGGATCGCGCGGCCGACGGCGTCCGGATCGACCCGGCCATGCGCGTCCACGTCGACGAAGGTCACGTCGAACTCGTGCAGGTCACGGAGCTGCTCGGCAGTCACGCCGACGGCGTGATGCTCGATCGGCGTCGTGATGATGTGTTCCCCGCGCCCGCTCCGCCGCGCCGCCCAGGCGACGCCGCGCAAGGCCAGGTTGTCGCTCTCAGTGCCGCTGCCCGTGAACACGATTTCCATCGGATGGCAGCCCAGCACGTCGGCGACGGTCTGCCGCGCCTGCTCCAGTCCCTTCAGCGCCGCGCGCCCCACCCCGTGGATCGACGCGGTATTGCCGAACGCGCCGGTCCAGTATGGCTGCATCGCTTCGATGACGCGCGGATCGACGGGGGTCGTGGCCGCGTGATCGAGGTAGATCGGGCGTCTCATCTCAGACATCTTTATCCCCCTGAACGTGAAGGATTGTAGCACGCGGGAATGGGCGCGTCAACGACCGAGCTGATCCACGTCATGTTGGGCTTGACTCCAGTCGATTCCGATGTACACTGTCATACTGACCTCCCGTGTCGTGGCTCCGAAGGCCCGCCGGCGGACGCGGGTGACTGTGTCCCCGTTTTGGCTCACACCCGTGAGGCTTGAGCGGTCCAGCTCGGTAGCCTGGGGGACGGTCCGCCGATGGCGCGAAGCGGGCAGATGGTGACAGGTCGTCACCCCGCTCTGCAGGTAGCTTACCCCATTGGCCTCCCTTTGTCGAGTATAAAGTAACAGGCTGAACTCCACCGTTGGTGCGCGCGCATGGCCAAGACAGGAGCATAAGATGAAGAGTATTGGCCCACTTGTTTTGCTCATCTTATTACTGTTTTCACGCCCGGCACAAGCGAATGCTATCGAATTGAGTTATGAGCTGGCGGTGTATTATGCCCTCCCCGGGGATATTCCTTTTGATCAAGAAGTGTTCAACAGGATCGAAGAAGCTTCTTTGGAAATACAAGCATGGTATCAAGTGGCCACCGGCGGAGCGACATGGGAGTTAGCCTATCCGGAGATTGTTCGAGTCTATCATGGACAGAACACTCGACAGTTCTACAAGGACACTGGAAACTGGTGGGGCTCTTTACTACCGGAGATGGATAGTGCTGGACTCCCAGTCTGGGAGCCGGGAATCGTGGTGGTCATATGGGCACATGGCGCAGAATGGTGGGCTGGAGGAGCGCAAGGGTGTGGTATCGATTGTGGGGTCGTTCTGCTCGGCGTGGAATTGTTTCCCGAGTTCAACAATCCTCTCTGGACGGGACAGGACTGTCCCGATCCAGATGGTCAAGGCGTGGAAGCCTGGCCCTGTACGCCTCTGGGAGCCTACGCCCATGAACTCGGCCATACCCTGGGATTGATACACCCATTGGATGATCCGGTGACGGCCCCTTATGCATGGCACAGTATTATGCAGGCGCACTGGAATTATCCCAATGAAGCTCCTCCAGAAGACCGTCCCTGGGGGTTTCTAAGAAGTGAAAGACAGCATATGCAGAGTAACCCATTTATGAAAACCGGCGTCCCACTTATCCAAGTTCACCAAGACGCGGACA
>DASSFZ010000573.1:0-2344 GCA_035693785.1 Anaerolineae bacterium
TTTCAGTTCACATGTTGGGGCGACAGTTGCACTGTCGCCCAGCGTCCGCAGTGCAACTGCGGACGAACAGACTTGTGGATAATCACCAGCTGCACTGTTTTCAGTTCCCTGTCGTCTGGCTGGTGCCCACGCGATACACGGCCTGCCACGGCAGGTAGCGCGTGAAAACCACGTCCTCGGAGATCACCACGCCGTCGCGCATCACCGTCCGCTTCACCGTCACGTCCGCGCCGTCGACCGCGTAGTCCTCCTGCTTCCGCTCGCCGACCGGCAGCGCCGGGTCCTCGATGATCACGTCCGGCCCGTGCGGCTTGACGTTCTCGACGATCGGATCGCTGACCGTCACCTGGCGACCGTCACTCGTGCTGTAGAACTTGAAGGTCAGGCGACCGGCTGTCGGGTTGACGTATGTCTCGATCAGCAGGTGATACGGCGTGTCGTTCTTGAATTTGAAATCGACTTGAGGGACGAACACCGTCGCGTCGAGACCCGGCCCGAAGCCTCGTTCGTACCACCCGACCCGGTAAGCGTGCGGCCAGCGCTCGAGGATCGGATAGCCGCCGAAGAACGCCGCACGGAACGCCGTCGTCGACACCTGGCACACCCCGCCGCCGACGCCTTGCACCGTGCGCCCGTTGGCGATGATCAGCGCCTCGGCGTAACCTTCGTCGAGGCTCACGTCGCCGAGGTACGCGCCGAGCGAGTACACGTCGCCGGGCTTGACGATCACGCCGTGCAGCTTCGACGCGGCGACGGTGATATTATTGACCCGCTCGGCTGCCGATCCGGCGAAGAACGTCTGCGCCGTGACGACGTTCTCGGTGATGCCCAATTGCGCGGCGGTGACGCCTTCCTTGAATTCGGCGGGCGTTTCCGCCACGGCGATCGGCGCGCGATGCTCGCCGCGCGCGATCGCCGCCTCGATGCCGGCCAGCGTCGCGTCGACGTTCAGCTCGCGGCCGTCGGCGCTGGGTGCGACGACGTCCAGCTCGCGCGTGTCGTCGTTGAACACGAAGCGTGCGTTCTGCGGCTCGACCTTGACCTGCGTCGCCAGATCGGCCAGGTCGGCGGCCAGCTCGTCGCGGTCGAGCGTGACGACGAGTGAAGCGCCGTCGGGAGAGCGATTCACGCGCGCCAGCGTCGCCAACTGCTCCTGCGTCATGTCCCATGCGGCGTGCAAGTCGGTTGGTCGCGGGTTTTCCAGGTACAGCGTGAACGGCTGGCTGACCAGCGTCTGGAGCTGCTGCGCCGCGGCCGATACATCCGTGATGGTCGCCGGTCGATCGACGAAGACCATATCCACGGCAGCGGGCTGGAGAGCGCGCATCGCGTCCGACAGCGCCGCCAGCGTCGCCGCCACGTCGAGTGCGCGGCCATTCTGGGCGGGCGTCACGACGACCATCAGCCCATCCAGCGACACGCTCGCGTCGCGCGGCTCGACGTTCAGCTCCGCCGCGCGCGCTTCCAGGTAGGCCGCCGCCGCGTTTGGATCGACCGAGACGACGGGCGCGACCTCGGCGCCCCGCGACATCATGTCGAGCTGCGACGACAAGGCGCGCAGGGGCGAGCCGCCGCGCCCCAGCCGATGGGCGGCACGCGCCGTCGCGGCTCCGTCGACGCGCACGCCCAGCTCGCCCGGCGCGACATCCCACGATTGCCCGAATGCGCGCAGCGTGAGGACAGGCTCGTCGAGGTAAACGAAGCGCTGCGCGATGGCTTGCCCGGCTCGCTCGACGGTCATGCCGGATAAATCGACGTCCCACACGCGCACGCCGGGCAGCACCCGGCCGCCGTAAGCTATCTGGAAGATCGCCAGCGCCGTCGCCAGCGTCGCGACGAGCGTCAAGACCGCGAATGAGATTCGCAGCAGCCAGACTGAGTATGGGACTGGGGGCTTAATGATGCGAGCTGTGGTTGTTCCCATTTCCGGAGAACTTTGCAGAGGATTACCAACTCAGCGCGAGCATATGCCTGTGTTCCACAAGGCGATGATACCACACTCTGCGAGATGCCTCAGGAAGTGAGGACTCACTCGGGCTTGGGCTTGCTCTTGAAAATGTCATCCAGCAGCCCCTTCACGCGCTGCTTGCGCGCGGCGGTGTCTTCCGCATCGATCTCGATCGACAGCCAGACCTCACCTTTACCCGCCTTACCCGGCCATTTGATCGACTGACCATCGTCCAGCGTAACCTTACCCGCCTTTCCCCACTTGCCGCGCCACGTGCCCGCCTCGCCCAGTCGGGCGACGACCGCGTCGCCGGCTTTAGCCCCCCTCGGCATCTCGGCGCGCGGCAGGTCGAGCCGCTGGTTGTCGTCAAACACAATCGCGGCCAGGTCGCCCTCG